>CAYVRC010000223.1:0-7728 GCA_964453205.1 uncultured Pirellulaceae bacterium
CGTCCCCCGGGACATCACGCGACGTCGGATCGGGCCATGGGATTCTGTTTACTCAACCACGTCGCGATCGCAGCCAGGCACGCGATCGTCCGTCACGACTTGCACCGTGTCCTGATCGTCGATTTCGATGTCCATCACGGAAACGGGACCCAGGATATTTTTTACGACGAGGCTTCGGTCGCGTTCATGTCGATGCACCGGAGCCCGTTTTATCCGAACACGGGTCGCGCCGACGAAACGGGTCGCGGCGACGGCTTGGGCGCGACCTTGAATTTGCCGATCGCGATGGGGACGTCGCCGGCCGAGCAGCTCGCGGTTTTCGAAACCGAACTGAACGAACTGGCCGATCGAATGCGGCCTGAGTTGATTTTGGTCAGCGCGGGTTTCGACAGCCATCGCAGTGATCCGGTGGGATCCTTGGGTTTGGAAACGGAAGACTTCGCGACCTTCGCCGAGCAAGTCATGGCGGTCGCCCGGCGACATTGCGGCGGAAAACTGGTCAACATCCTCGAAGGCGGCTACGACCCCAAGGCGCTGACCGACAGCGTCACGTTGTACTTGGAAACGATCATGGCCGATTGAGTCGCGGTGGCGCTGACGGGCCCTGTTCACAGGTCTTTCGTCAAGATCACCGTGTCGTCGCCGATGATTTTTCGGCTGTCAAAACCTCTTCGACGAAAAATCTGACGCATCTGCTTGTTCTCGGTGGCCGCTTCGGCGACGACCCGCCGGACGCCCATGGACTGGCAAATGGTTAAACACTCGTCGGTCAAAAGGGACCCCAATCGACGGCCTTGCCAGGGATCGGCGACCATCACCGCGTACTCGACTTCGTCACGGTTCACATCGGTCACCAAGCGTCCGACGCCGATCAGTTTTCGCTGATCGTCTTCACGGATCTCGGCGACCATGGCCAATTCACGGTCGTAGTCGTTGAAGCAAAAACGGCTGGCCAAGTCATGCGTGACGCCTTTGAACAGATAACGGAACCGCAAGCGGATCGTCTCCTGGGAACAGCTTTCCATCATGGCCTTCCACAGCGGTTCGTCTTCCGGTCGGATCGGTCGCAGCAACAAGGACGTGCCATCGGGCAGCGTCGTCGTCTTGATGTATTGGTCCGGATAAGGCCGGATCGCTAAATGGGGGTATGCCATGTCGCCGCGAACGGACGTGCCCGATTCGCTGACGATCGTCGCGTCCAACGCCGTGATGTCGGTCGGCGTGACCAGCAACGGGTTGATGTCCAGTTCGATGATCGCCGGATGGTTGGCGACCAGGTAGGAGATCCGAATCAGCGTTTCGATCAGACGATCGACGTCGACGGCGGGTTTGCCGCGAAACGCGCCGAGCATCGGCCAGCACTTGAGCGATCGCAGCATTCGATCGGCCAAGCGTTCGTTCAGCGGCGGCAGTTCCAAGGCCGAATCGTGAAACAGTTCGGCGTTGATCCCACCCGCGCCGACCATCAAAACCGACCCGAACACGGGGTCTCGTTTGGCACCGACGATCAGTTCACGGCCGGTCGGATCGATTTTCATCGGTTCGATCGTGACGCCTTCGACCCTGACGTCGGGGCGTTTGTCATGACAGCGGACAAAGATGGAATCAAAGCCGCTGCGGACCGCGGCGGCGTCATTGATGTTCAAAAGGACTCCGCCCACGTCGCTTTTGTGTGTCAATTCGGATGCCAAAATCTTCATCGCGACGGGAAAGCCCATCAAGCTTGCCCGCTGGACCGCTTCGTCGGCCGAGCGGGCGATGACCGGCGGCGTGACCGGAACGCCGTAAGCGGACAGCAATTCTTTGGCTTGCCATTGCGACCACACGCCCGCCTGATCGCCGGCCAGCGACGCGAAAGTCGAACCGAGAGACGCCGGGTCGGATCGAATCTGAACCGACAGCGAACGTGGTGTTTCGTACAAAATCTCGCGACGACGGGCGTAGTCGACCAGGTAACCGAGCGCCGTGACGGCTTTTTCGGGGGTGTCATAAGTCGGCACGGAGGCTTGTTGAAGGACGTGGCGGCCTTCACGCACGCGATCGCCACCGAGCCAAGTCGTCAGCAGGGGCTTGCGATGCTTCGCCGCGACGGCCGCGACCTGCTCGGCCGCCGGGGTCGGTTCGCTCATCGGCTGCGGCGCGAACACGGCGACGACCGCGTCGGAGTTCGGATCGGCCAACGCGGCCTCGACGGCACCGGCGTATTGTTCTGTTGTCGCGTCGCCGAACACGTCGACGGGATTGGCGGCCGACCAGCCGCCGGGCAACAAGTCATGCAAAGCACGCTGAGTCGCGTCGGACAAATCCGCCAGCGGCACGTCGCGCTGAAGGGCCGCGTCGGCCGCCATCACGCCCGGCCCACCGGCGTTGGTGACGATCGTCAGCCGGCGGCCCTTGGGGGGCGATTGCGTCGCCAACAGTTCGGCGCAGCTCCACAAATCATCCGGCTGATCGACTCGCACGATCCCGGCACGGGCGAACGCCGCGTCGTACACCCGGTCCAGTCCGACCATGGCCCCGGTGTGCGACGCCGCCGCCAGAGCCGACCGTTCGAACCGTCCGCTCTTGCACGCGATGATCGGTTTGTTGCGAGTGAACGCCCGCGCCGCCGACATGAAACGCCTGGCATCGCGGACCGACTGGACGTACATCACGATTGCTTCGGTGTGCGGATCGTCGGCCAGGTAATCGATCAGTTCCGCCATGCCGATGTCGACCATGTTGCCGACCGAGACGACCAGCGAGAAACCGATACCTTCCTCGTGGGCACGGTCCAAGATTGCGGCGCAAAAACTGCCGGACTGCGACAGCAGGGCAATGTTTCCACGTCGCGCCGGGTCGCGAGAAAAGCTTGCCCACAAGGATTGCCGGGGACGCAGCACGCCCAAGCAATTCGGGCCGACGAAACGCATCGCGGGATAGGCGGCACCGACCCGCCGCAGTTGTTCTTCGCGGGCGCGTCCCCGTTCGCCGATTTCGGCAAAACCGGCCGACAACAGGATCAGCCCGCCACAACTCGCTTCGCCGCACTGTCCGACGACTTCGGGAACTTGGTCGGCCGGCGTACAGACGATTGCCAAGTCCACCGGGGCGGGCACGTCGCCGATTCTGGCGAAGCACGGCATGTCTTCGACCGCCCGATGGTTTTTGTTGACCGGGTGGATCGCGCCGGAAAAGCCGCCGGTTTTCAAGTTCCGCACGACGCGGTTGCCGACGCTGCCGGCCCGCGTGCTGGCGCCGACGACCGCGATGCTCCGTGGAGCAAAGATCTTGTTCAAATCGCTGTTCGACATCTGTCCGTTCCTTGCTGAGAGAACCGCAAAGGATTCTAGACGATCCGGATCACCGACAGGTCGGAACCCGGGACGGCACACGATCGTCGTTTTCGTGGTTAGACTGTCGCGGGTGGTGAATTGCCGCAGCGGCTTTCCCGCCCTTGCCCCCGCCTTGTTTCTCGCCTTGGAGTTTGATCGTCATGACGTGGTGTCTTCGTTGGATTCGTTCGGTCACTTTCCCGATGCTCGTGCTGACTTGTTGGCTGGGGCTGACGGCGCCTGGTGGAATGTCGATCGCTCAAGAGGCGGCCGGACGACCGAACATCGTCTTTATCTTTTCCGACGACCATGCGACGCAAGCGATCGGAGCCTACGGATCGAAGATCAACCAGACGCCTCATCTGGATCGCATCGCCGCCGAAGGAATGGTGTTCAAGAATTCTTTTTGCGCTAACTCGATTTGTGGTCCCTCGCGGGCCTGCATCCTGACGGGCAAGCACAGCCACATCAACGGCTTTCGCCGCAACGGCGACCGCTTCGACGGCACGCAAACGACTTTCCCGAAACTGTTGCAACAAGTCGGATACCAGACGGCGTTGATCGGCAAGTGGCACTTGGGGACCGATCCGACCGGTTTCGACTACTGGGAAGTCTTGCCCGGCCAAGGCAGTTATTACAACCCGGACTTTTTGCAGATGGACGGTGGCAGGAAACGTTACGAGGGTTACTGCACCGACATCATCACCGAGAACACGTTGTCGTGGCTGAAGCAGCGTGACGAGGACAAACCGTTCATGCTGATGTGCCAGCACAAGGCGCCGCACCGCAACTGGTCGCCGCCGCCGCGACATTTCTCGCTTTACAAAGACGTGGACGTGCCCGAGCCGGCAACCTTGTTCGACGATTACGCGGGACGCAGCGAATTGCTGCGAGAGAACGAGATGTCGATCGCCGATCACATGCACTGGGGGCACGACATGAAATTCCACGGGGAGAATTTGTTCCCCGAGCATTTCGAGTCTCAACACAAAAACGGTGAATACGCACGCATGACGCCCGAGCAAAAGGCGGCCTGGGATGCGGCCTACGAACCGGAAAACCAAGCCTTCATCGCCGACATGCGCGCCGGAAAGCTGTCCGACAAAGACGTCATCCGATGGAAATACCAGCGTTACATCAAGGACTACTTGCGATGCGTTCAAGCCGTCGATGACGGCGTCGGGGAGATCCTGAACTACTTGGACGAATCCGGACTGGCCGAAAACACCATCGTCATCTACAGCAGCGATCAAGGGTTTTATCTGGGCGAACACGGCTGGTACGACAAACGTTGGATGTTCGAAGAATCCTTGGAAATGCCTTTCCTCATTCGCTGGCCCGGTGTCGTCGACGCGGGAGTTGAATCCGTCGCTTTGATCCAAAACATCGACTACGCCCCGACTTTTCTGGACGTCGCCGGTGCCGAGATCCCCGACCCGATCCAGGGCCGTTCGCTGGTTTCCCTGCTGAAAAACCAAGGTCAACCGTCCGAGGATTGGCGGGATGCGATCTATTACGCTTATTACGAGAACGCCGCCGTTCATAACGTTCCGGTGCACGACGGTGTCCGTACCGATCGCTACAAGCTCATGTTTTTTCCGCGCACGCGATCGTGGAACCTGTTCGATCTGGAAAAAGATCCGTTGGAGCTGACAAGCGTACACGCGGATCCCAGTTACGCGGCTGTGCTGGTCGGAATGCAGAAACGCTATCACGATTTGCGGGAGTGGTACGACGTCAACTCGGCGACGATTCCGGCAACCCGCGGCGACCAGGCTTGGTGGCGCGATCGCTTCAATTCGCAAATCGCTCGCGCCAGACAAGGCGACGTCGATTTGGCATTCATCGGAGATTCGATCACGCAGGGTTGGGAAGGTGCCGGCAAGAAAATTTGGGAACAACGCTTTGCCGACCGAAAGCCGATCAATTTGGGAATCGGTGGTGACCGCACCGAACACGTGATTTGGCGTTTGGAAAAAGGCGGGTTGAATCCGCTCTCGCCCAAGGCCGCCGTGGTCATGATCGGCACGAACAACACGGGGGCGTTCATGCAAGACCCGGCGGAGGTCGCCGAAGGCATCCGGGTGATTGTGGAAGACCTGAAATCGAAGTGGCCGAAGACGTCGATCGTTCTGCACGGGATCTTTCCACGCGGTGAAGATCGATTCGACCTGAAACGCCTCAACAACATCGCGATCAACGATCGAATCCGGCGGCTCGCCGACGGTGATCGCGTGCGATTCTTGGAAATCGGCGACGAATTCTTGGAAGCCGACGGAACGATCAGCGACAAGATCATGCCCGATAAGCTGCACTTGAGCGAAGAAGGTTATCGGCGTTGGGCCGCGGCGCTGGAGCCGACCCTGAAAGAGTTAGGGTTGTAGCCTTCCTCGGCCAAACGCAGCGGAGACGTGTCAGACGGACTCGGCGGGTTGGCCGAGTCGGAGGCGGATCGAATCGGACGCAACGTCGGTCCGACGGCGGAACCGGGTTCCCACAGGGAAAGCTGGACGTCGTCGATCAAGGCTTCGCCGCCACCGATCAGTTCGAACATCACGCGAACTTCGCCGTCGCGCAAGGCTTGGCGATAAAGTCGGACCGGCGTCCACTCGCTGCGTCCACGGACCAGGACGCCCATGGCTTGACCGCCGATCGTGTCGTAGACCAACACGCCCTGGTGCGGCCGTCCGAATCCCAGCGTGCGGACCATCGCGTCGATGCGGACGGCGGTGCCGGCGGAAAGCTCGACGCCCGGGCTGCGAATCTGGATGGCCGTGCCGGCGTATCCGCCGGGCAAACCTTCATCGGTACGGGGGGTGACCGTCGCCTGCAGGGCTCCCGCGCCGCTAAACGCTCCGCGACGACTGATCGCGACTTGGCTATCCGCCTGGTCGGCCTGACGATGCCCGAGTTCCCAGCGACCGTGGCCGATCAAATGAGGCGAGTCCATGCCGCCGGCGGTCAAGCGGTTCGGTCCCCAACCGGCTTGGTCCATCAACGGCCGCCAGATCGCTTGGACGGTCGCCGCCCCCAGATCCATCGGCGGCGAGCTGGTCGGCATCGGCCAATCGGGCATCAAAGATTCGGCAAGCTGCCACCGACTACGCAACACCCAAGCGTCGGTCCGACGTGCTTGGCGAAACCAACCCGACGTGTCGCCGGATCGAATCAGGCCTTCGGCGGACTCGAGCGTCTGTTCGGCCAACCCGATCAATGCCGCGCCGCGATCCGCCGAAAGACCCGCGGCCACCGCCAGTTGGCGATCGTTCCGAGCCGACCGGACCGCTTGATTTGTCAGTTGCCAACGGTCTTGCGAAGCCTGGACGGCGAACCGGGCCGACGAAGCCGCCAAGCGACCGCCGGTGCTGGGATCGCTGCTGACGACCAGGACCTCCACCACGTCGGGCGATACGATTTGCAATTCCGCGCCGCGCCGGTCGATCTGGGGCGTCAGCCTTTCGGCGCTGAAATGGCTGACCCGCCAGAAGGTCTTGCCGGATTCCTCGGGTGACAATTGAATCGTGATCGTGTCTCCGTCGCCGGCCAGGACTTCGCTGCCTCGCCGCGCCGCCGATGACAGGACCAGCACGTCGGTGGTGTCGCGGGAAAGGCGGGCCACGTGATAGTCGGCACCACGGATCGGAGGCGGCGGCATGACGGTGGCGCCGATCAGCCACGGCGTGATGCTGCTGATCAACCGGTTGGTGTAGCTGAGCGCCGAAGCGCGTTGCGTGGCCAGGTCACTGCCCGAGGTCAAGGAGCGTGTCGAACGATAAAGGATCGCCGAAGGTGTCAGCTGAAGACTTTGCATGGCTTGGACGAACATCGCGTGCCAACGAAACTCGTCGGGACGGGGGGCTCCGATTCCGTCGGCGACGGCTTCGACCTGCCGCAACAGGGCTTCCGGCGGCAGACTCCCGACGCCGACGGCGATTTGAAGATCTTCACGCAGGTCGGCTCGCGCCGCGTGAATGTCCGCCACGATTTCGCTCCCGGAAAGCGATCGGACCGGAGTCGGAAAGTCTCGAACCATCGCATCGAGCAACGGATCGTAGCGATGAAAGCTCTCCAGCGGCGAAGCCAGCAAGGGCCTTCGCCACATCGACGGCCATCGCCGTAGCCGCCGCGAAGTCGCCTCCATCGCGTCGAGCGTCGTCGCGTCGACGGCCTGTCCCGATCCGATGTACCAAGCCGCGACGGGTTCCAAATACAGCTCCAGTTCCGGGTCCGGCGCGTCCGGGGGCGGCGCGTAAAGCAGCATCCGTTCCAGCATGGCTTCGCGAAGGATCGCCTGATCCGGCGGACTTCGCAACAGAACACCGTCGAAACCCAGTGTCCGCAAATAGCGAAGCGGTTCGCCGTTGTAGATCGGAAGAGCGTCGTGTAGGGAAAGAGTGTGTCAGTACGTGTAGAT
>CAYVRC010000224.1:0-7719 GCA_964453205.1 uncultured Pirellulaceae bacterium
GACCCGAACGACGAGCAGTTCGGCGACCGGGTCCGGCCGACGGGTCTCGACGGCGCGAGCGAGTTCGACGCCGTCTTGCTGGGCGAGCCCTACGACGGCGCGGTCATCTCCCGGGCGGGCGCGGCCGACGCGCCGGCGACCATCCGCAAGGCGCTCGCGGGCCTCAAGACCCACCACTACGACGCCGGGCCCGTCGACCGGGTGGCCGACTGCGGGAACGTGGACGTCTCGGCCCACGGCGACGTCCGACTCAACAGCGATTCCGCCCGGGCCTCGTTCGAGATCAGCACCGCCGGAGACTTGGTGCTTGACAACGCCGCCGCTCTGCACCTGGAACGGGCATCGATCGCCGATGGCTCCGTCAGCATCCTGGCAGGAGGCACGATGCAGGTCGGCGAGGTTCAGATCTTCGCTGATACGCCCGGCAACGACGTGCTGATCACCAACACGGACGGCGACATGCTGGTCGACCGAATCCAAGTCGGCGGAGTGCATGGAAAAATCACCCTCGATACCGCGGGCGTGTTGCGAGAAAACGACCAGACCGATCTCGCGTTCGACATCAGCGGACGATACGGCGCACTGCTGGCCAAGCAAGCAATCGGCAGCGTCGACAATCCTGATCTCAACCTGGAGACGAACCTCCGAGAACTGTTGATGGTGACGGGCGACAACTTGGTCGTCAATCAGATCGGAGACGTCGAAATCGACATTGTCATCGACGGTGACGCGTCCATCGTTACCGAAGGCGATGTGCTAATCACCAATCTGGTCGTGGGTGATGGCGACGTGTACGTTCAAGCGGGCGGTGATATCCGCATTGCCCATCTCGATGCGGGCGAAAACGGCCAAGTGACGTTGGTCGCCGCGGGCTCGGTTTACGAAGGAATTCATCTCGACGCCGAAGCCGATGTCATCACGGGGAAACTGACCATCACAGCCAACCAGGCCATCGCTGGCGCATCGGACGACGCGGATTTGGAACTGGTGGTCACTGACGACTTGCGTGCACAGGCCGGTAACGGCTCGGTCCGCCTGAGCAGCATCGGCGACCTCGTCGTCTCCTCCGTCGTGGCGGGCGGTGGTGATCTCGCCCTTACCGCTAGCGGCGACCTGACGCTGACGGGAGAGTCGCACAGCGACGCTGCGGGGTGGTTGGAGGCCGGCGGCACGTTAGCACTCGACGACGCGGCCGCGGTCACGGCGGCCGAATCGCTGACGGCAACGGCCGGTACACTCTCGATCAGCGGGGATTTGATCGGCAACACAGCGGTGATGCTCACCGCGAATACGGGCCGCGCCGACATCACCCTCGATGCCGCTGGCAAGCTGGCGATTACCGAATCGGGCATCGTTAGCGCGGGGAATGATCTGTTCCTCGTCGCCGGCAACGGTCTCTGTATCGACGGCCAACTCAGCTTCGGAGGATCGGGGAACACGTCGGTCAGCGGCGATTTATTACTCGATGGTCAACTGTCTGCCGACACGGATTTAACGCTGACTGTGTCGGGGAGAGTGGTCGGCTCAGGCGTCGTCTCGGCGGACCAGACGCTATCGATCAACGCCGGCGAGGAACTGCGTGTCACCGGCAGCGACGACCTCAGCGCGACGACGGTGAACCTCAACGCCGGGACCGATCTGTACAACGATGGCTCGATCAATACGAACCTTGTCAACGGCGAGGCCAATCTCGTGGCCGGGGATTTGATGTTCTTCCGCACCGACGACCCGCTGACGTCCGACGTGCTGAACGCCGAGTCGGGCAGCGGCATGATGCTGGTAACCGACGTTAATCATCTGACGGCTCACGTGAGAGGATCTGGGATTCTGGAAATTCACGAAACGGATGCCGTAGAACTGGTCGAGGTCACCAACGCCGACGGGCCGGTTCGCGTGCGTGCCGACGGAACCGTACAGGCCACGGATGTCCGCTCATTTCGGGACGCGCAGTGGAATAACGTCGCGCTGCTGACAACAACGGGCGACATCCAAATCGGCTACGCGGAGGCCGGTCGGAACGATGGTCAGATCATCCTCAGTTCGGCCGGCAGCATCATTGATTCGGACGCGACCGACCGGGCCCGCACCGACCTCCATGCTCATACGCTGTTTCTCTACGCCCATGACACGATATCGGGACTGGAAACGGGATCACGGCAGTACCATTGGGACACGGGACCGGATCTGGACACGCCCGGCGGTGATGCCAATGGTGGCGCCGACAAGCATCTGTTCAAAGGCCACATCGAACTGTTCTTTGATGTCCAAGGCAGCGTCAACATCACATCGATGGGCGAGATGCGGGTGACGTCTCTCGTCAGCCACGACGGCGATGTTCGCCTGCAGTCGACACAAGACCAGATCTATGTCGAACAGATCCTTTCGACCGGTGATCCCGATTCGGATGTCACCCTTCATGCCCACAACGACATGACCGTTGCCGCGGAGACATTCAGCCGGGACAGCGGATTCATCGAGTCCGAGGGAAAAGTGACCCTCTTCTCCGCGCTCGGCAGCATCAATTATCTGGGCGACCTTGTTGCCGCCGACGATGTGAAACTGCAAGCAAAGAATGATTTGACCGTTCGTGGCACGATCGTTTCAGGAAATGACGTCGTGATTCACTCGACCAAGTCGGACGTGAATCTCCACGGCGACATCACCGCGGTCGACCGGATCGACGTCCAGGCCGGCGGTGCGATCAACGTCGATGGAACGCTCGACGCCGGCGGAGGAGTTCAGTTACGTCCCTCGCCATCAGGTTCGGGCAGCGGACGACAAAACATGATCGCGTTCGGTGATCCTGCGGATGCTGTGGACGCAGTCGAAATCACCCCGAATACTCTCACCGCGATCATTGCCGAACCGATTGCTCGATGGAACAAAACAAAGCTGGCGCAAGATAATGCCGTCGATCTTCAAAGCACGCCGGTGCGGCTCGTGGATCTACCGGGCCGAATCCTGGGTCAGGCGGGCGACGATTTCGTGCTGATCGACCTGGACGCTGCCGGCCATGGTTGGTTCATCGATGCGACACCCGCCGACGATCTCGAGTTCCGCACGGCCGAGGGCTTGACTGAGCGTGCCCGATCCGGCGATGCCGCCGGGCGAATGGACCTATTAACCGTCGTGATGCATGAATTCGGCCACATCCTCGGTCTGTCGGATCTCGATCCCGTTGCACATCCTGGCGAGTTGATGGTCGGTATCCTTGAGCCGGGCGAGCGTCGCTCCATTGCGAAGCGCGAAACCGATTTTGCGGCGATCACTTTTCCGCCCAGCGGCCAGTTCGATAGGGTGCCGAACCCGCCAGCGAACGACGCGGTCCACCGGCAAGATGCGCCCGCTATCCCGATGCCTGCCGCAGCGGCGAACAAACGGACGAGCAGCACGCCGCATCCCCACGACCTGCTCTTTGCACAGCTGAGCGAACGTCGTTCACTTCCATCCAAGGCGGTAACGCTCGACGGTTCGCGGTCCGTCCCCGCGTCGGATAACGACGATTGGCTGAGTGCACTGGCGAAGGATATTGTCGGGACCGACGAGGATGATGCTCAGTCCGGCGAGCAAAGGCTGGACGAATGGCTGGGGCAGATCAGCTTTTAGGCTGGAAGTCAAAAGGTGACGCAGCTCGTTCTTTTCGGATTCTCTGCTCCCCCTCTTGGGACGACGCGAGTCTTCGAGACTCGAACCGAACCGCCTACGGCGAGAGCGGCCTACCGAGAATCAAGAATCAACCGGATTCGGTTCAACCGCATCAACTCCCGGCCTGGGCAGTCGACGACCGTCGCGGCCAGTTCTTGCTCACCTCCGGTCAGCTTCATCTTGCCGATCTCGACCGATTCGAATTGGTCGGCGGTGGCGGTGGGACGGACGGTGTGCCGGACCGGTTCAGCCGATCCGCCTTGCAGTTCGACGACCCCGCCGCAATCGACCGGTCGGCAACCGTACGTCAACACGACGCGATACACCCCGGGCACCTCGACGTTCAAACGCCACACCGCCGTCTCGCCCGGCGTCTTCCAACCCTGGATGGTGTCCCAGTCGTAACCATCGAACACGTATTCGATGTGCTTCCCTTTCCAAGTCGCCCAACTCGGGGAGAGCTCGATCGGTTCGTCGCCCACCGGAATCCGGATCGGGGCGTATCGGATGCCGTCGGTCACCTCATCGAACCAGCGTACAAACTCGGCTCGCAGTCGATCGACGATCTCGGGGTGCGTCTGCAGCAGGTTGACCTGCTCGCCGGGATCGTTTTTCAGATCGAACAAACGCCATCGGCTTCGTCCCGGCTTCACGTCCGCACCGATCTGGCAAAGCAACTTCCACCGGTCGTCGCTGATGCTCCACCGCCGGTCTTTGCTGGGGAAATAACGGTCCCAAGTATGGTAGACGTACCGATGGTGCGATTCGGCGTGGCCCGATTTCAGCAACCCGACCAGGCTCATCCCGTCGATCGCGCGGTCGCGTGGAACGGCAACGCCGGCCAATTCACAAAACGTCGGCATCCAATCGACGTGCGACGTTTGGGCGTGGACGATTTTTCCCTCCGGAATCGTTCCCGGCCAACGGACAAAACACGGTGCGCGGACGCCGCCCTCATAAGCACTGGACTTGTTCCCGTTCATGCCGCCTTTGAAATGCTTACTCACGCCGCCGTTGTCGCTCGTGAACACGACCAACGTGTTTTGCGAAATCCCCAGTTCATCCAGCTT
This sequence comes from uncultured Pirellulaceae bacterium, assembly GCA_964453205.1. Lineage (GTDB taxonomy): Bacteria > Planctomycetota > Planctomycetia > Pirellulales > Pirellulaceae > Crateriforma. Next base: position 4,716 of record CAYVRC010000224.1, read on the forward strand.
CGCCAACAGACGCCCGATGTTCACGTCGACCCGCTCGATCAATCCGTAGATCCGCGCATCGCGGATCGAGAGCCCACGCTGCAGGTATTTTTCGATCAGCGCGTCGCCATCTGCCTGATCGAAGTGTGAGGTGTCTAACAAGAAGGGCGAATGCGGCGCGTTGTAAGTCACGGCGCAAAAAAACGGTGTCGCCTTCTCCCGCCGAACGGCCTCTTCGATGAAATCGATCGACGCGTTCGTGAAAACATCCGTGACGTAACCGCGGGCTTCGACGGGAACGCCGTTGTGGTAAACCTGGTCCGGGAACTGATAGCGCTCGATGTGTCCGTGATAGTGACCAAAAAATTCATCGAAACCGCGCTCATGCGGTTGGTAACCGGGGTACTTACCAAGGTGCCATTTCCCGAACATACCGGTGCGATAGCCCGATTCACGAAGCAATTCCGCTACCGTGATTTCATCGAGCCCCAACGAATCGCCGCCGAAACGTGTATTGTAAAGCTCAGTTCGCAAGTAGTAACGGCCGGTCATCAAACCGGCCCTTGTCGGAGCACAAACCGGAGCGGCGTAATATCGATCCAACTGCACGCCCCGTCGAGCGATCTGATCCATGAAGGGCGTGTCGATGTGCGGGTTCCCGGTCGCACCCGTATCCCAATACCCTTGGTCGTCGGTCATGATCAAGACGATGTTGGGACGATCCGCCGACGCAGCCTTGAGGGATGACGCGAGAGGGATTTTCGCGAACATCACTGTGCAAGCGACAAGGACGAACGTCGCCGGCCTGAGTCGCCGAACAGGCGAGAATTTTCCGCGACAGGCGAGAGCTCTCCGTCGATCGACCGACCTGAAAAAGAATCGAATCATAGCCACAGTCCTCGTGTCGTCTCGTTCGTGATTCGGGGCAATGTCTCTCGCATCGTTGATCGGCCATTCTAACCCAAACCGGTAGCCGACAGACCACTCGGTGACGCGAATGAAAAGCAGACGCGGATGAAGTGTCATTTGTGGATGGCACCTTTCGTCGCGTTGTCGCGTTGCTGGCACGATCGGTGAAGTGGGCCCGCTCCCTTTCCCTTGCCGCCCGAGTTGCGTGGCAATTCCGTATACTGACCCAATCGTCCGTCGGACGACTTTGCCGATGAAACAGAAGACCGAAACGGGGCGATGTGCCCACCGGTCATCCGAAACCCACCACGGAATGAGGATTTCAATTGACGAATCGACCGACGAAACTCTTGGCCACCTGTGTCTTTTGGTGGATGCTCACCTGCAGCGGGATCGCCGAGGAGCGATTGAATGTCCTTTTCATCATTGCGGACGATCTGACGGCGACCGCGCTGTCTTGTTACGGCAACCAGGTTTGCCAGACGCCGAACATCGACGCGGTTGCGGCCCGCGGCACTCGGTTCACGCGTGCGTATTGTCAAGGAACGTATTGCGGTCCGTCGCGGGCGTCGTTGATGTCGGGCTACTACCCGCACGCGACGGGGGTTCTCGGTTACTCCAGCCCGCGACCGCAAATCGGCGATCGGCAAACGTGGTCACAGCTGTTCAAAGACAACGGCTATTACGCCGCTCGGGTCAGCAAAATTTTTCACATGGGCGTCCCCGGCGGGATCGAGTCCGGCGGCGATGGCGCCGACGATCCGCGTTCGTGGTCGGAAAAGTTCAACAGCCCCGGCCCGGAATGGAAAGCCCCCGGTGACGGCGAAACGCTGGAAAACAATCCCGACGGCTCCAAGCCGGTGATGGGCGGCAACACGTTCGTGGTCGTGGAGGCCGATGGAGACGACGCGGTGCATTCCGACGGCAAGACGGCCTTGAAGGCTTGCGAACTGATCGACGCCCATCGCGACGAACCGTTTTGGTTGGGGGTCGGTTTTGTCCGGCCGCACGTTCCGTTTGTGGCTCCCCGCGACTACTACCGACCGTTCAAACCGTACGATCGACTGGAACTGCCCGAGCGAATCGAAAACGACTGGGACGATATCCCCGTCGCCGGCATCAATTACAAGACCAGCAAGAACATGAAGATGGACGACCGACGCCAGCGTAAGGCGATCGGAGGTTATTACGCGTCGGTGGCTTTCATGGACGCGCAGGTCGGCAAGGTCATGACGGCGCTCCGAGAGGCCGGGTTGGAAGACCGCACGATCGTGATCTTTACCAGCGATCACGGTTACCACTTGGGAGAGCATGATTTTTGGGCGAAGGTTTCCTTGCGCGACGAATCCGCCGCCGTGCCGTTGATCATCAGCGTTCCGGGCAAACGACCCGCGGTCTGCGACAGCTTGGTGGAACTGTTGGACTTGTATCCGACCGTCGGCAAATTGTGCGGACTGCCTGTTCCGAAACAAGTTCAAGGCAAAGACCTTTCGGCGATGCTGGACGATCCGGCGGTGACGGTGCGCGACGCGGCTTTCAGCGTGGCCCCGATGCGGAAAGGTTTTTTGCTACGCGAACGACGCTGGGCCTTTATCCAATACAAGGAAGACGGCTCGGGGGGCGTCGAACTTTTCGACACCGTCGCCGATCCGAAGCAATTCACCAACCTCGCGTCGTCGCCCGAACATCAGGTCATCGTCGAACGGTTCCGAGCCAAACTCGCCGCGAAACTGGCCGAAGTCCGCGACAACGACCTGCGTTAAGCTCGGCTTTTTCAAGGGAAGGGCGCACCTTTTCGATTACCCAGGTTTGCCACCGTAGGGGCTCGCTCCGTCGACTCGGCAGGCTGTCGCCTGCTTAGGACGCTCACCAGTTCCAGCGAGTGCCGATCAGACCGCTCTGGAATGCAGGCGTCATTTATACTGAATCGATCCACCGAAACGAAAGCTGTATGATTATGCGCTTTGGTTCATCCCACGCATTCCCGTGTCGAACGACCCGAGCTGGGCGAAGCCATGATTGCCTATACCGGATGTTGCACCCTGCCGGAGTGGAGCCGGTGAGCCGGGGATGATGTTAGACTGTCGGGGAATGAACGGCGAATCTTTCCCTTCTC
>CAYVRC010000225.1:0-7651 GCA_964453205.1 uncultured Pirellulaceae bacterium
GTGCTTGCGATCCCCTTTGTCGGGCGATCGCCTTCCAAACCAGCGGTCCTCGGGTAGCGCCTGCCAGCAGGTCCCATCGGACTTGCAGGTCGCCGGCGATCAGCGTTTGGGCTTCGGCCGTCTCGGCTTCTCGGTAGGCGACCAACGACTGCACCGTCGCATCATTCTGGGGTCGTTCCGGGAGAGCTCGGCGTCAAGTCGGCGAGAGCCAGCGGGATTTGTTCCAGTGTCTCGCCAAACTGGCTGATCAACCGGAACGTGACCACTGGCCGCTCGCTCGAGGTGTCGAAGGTGAATTCGCCGAACGCGACGAAGTCGTTGCCCTGTTCATCGCTGCCACTGTAGCCGAAAAGTTGCTCAGGACAGTCTTTGACCAGCCCGGCCGGACCGGACACGCCACCCAGGCAGGCGGGTTCGAATTCGTGGAACGAGAAGCCGGAGGGTCGCGGAATCCGAAACCCTCGGGCACCGTGGCGATCACCGCTGACCAATAGTACGCCTCCGACCTGTTCTTGTTCCATGAGGTCGAATATTTCTTCTCGCGCCTCGACATCCCAGCTGCCCCAGGAATCCTTGGCATTGGAAACATAGTCGCTCCACATCGTTCCGCTGCTGATCACTTTGAAGGGAGCCGTTGAAGCTTTCAGCGTGTCTTTCAGCCAATCCATTTGAGGCCGGCCGAGATACGATCCGTACTGACGGCGACGCTGGTTTTCCCGGCACGAACGAGTGTCCAACATGATCACTTCCACCGGACCGATGCGGGTGTTGAAGTAAATGCCCTCCCGTTGAACGTCGGCGGCTGGATTGTTCCAGTTTTCGTGCCACACCATGCGGACCTTTTCACGGTCCCGAGCGTTGAATCGCCCCGGAATGCCGCTCAGATCGTTATCAAAATAATCATGGTCATCCCAGCTGGCATAAACGGGTACTTGGGAAACCAACTCGCGCCACGGCTGGGAGACATCACGCAACTGATAATCCGCTCGGTGCATGTTGATCTGGTTGTTGCGGTCGTCGACTGCGATGTCTCCCAAAAACAGCATCGCATCCGGGTTGCGACGGAGGATTTCGCGGAACAGATTCGGGTTGTGGACGCCGATCTTGTGACAGCACGAGCCAAAGGTGATGCGAAACTCAACCTGATCCTCGTCACGTGGAGCTGATGTGAATTGACCGCTCGCCAGGACTTCGCCTCCCGCTTGGACCTGGTAGGCATAGCGGGTGCCGGGGGCCAATCCGTCAAGCCTTGTTCGCACGGCCGTACCGGCCGGGAGCGATTCGACGCGGTAGGACTTGTCGGCAACGACGATCGTCATCGGTGTGTCGGTAGCCGGCCGCATCCACACCGTTACCCCGTCATCACGCAAGTCCCCGAGCAGCGGACCGCCCATCAGTGCAAGGCCGTGTTTTTCGGCGGCTGCCACGATCTCCGGATCCGTAAACGCGGCCTGCTCGTTGGCCTGGAACAGCTCGCGAGCGTCGAGATAGAACTGCCTGAGGTCCTCCGCCGGGCTGCCGTAGCTATCGAGTAACCGGGTGTCGATCTCTGGCGTGCCCTTGTGGGCTTCGGACAGTGTGACCTTGAATACCGGCGCGATGGCTTCTGCGAGCAAGTGCCGAGAGGTTGCCAGGATAGATCCCAGCGTGATTAGGAAAGGGCGACGTTTCATGGCTGATCGAATGGGAGGGCTACTATTTTATTCTGTCGCAACGGACCAGTTTAGCCTAACCCACGTTAGAAATCCGATAAAGCGTGTGGGCGATGCCGTGCTCGGGGCCGAAGAGGGTGGGGGGCCATCAGCTGTCTTCGATTTAGGTTTTAGCGAGTGACGACTCACCGAGCTTGCTACTCGGTGGTCATCATTCGATGGGATCTAGCCTTCGCGTGTCGCGCCGACGCAAAGCACTCGCCGGTTCTGGTCGATTCGGGATCGTTACCAAAGCGGCAACTGGTTGGGTTTCGCCCAACGGATTCGCGCCATCAGCACGTCGCTGTGAGTCAGCCAGTGCTGCTGAGTCGTCGACATCGTCAACGGCGTTCCATCGTCCCACGACCAAGGCTTCTTTTTTTTCCAGTGCACACCGTCGTCGCTGACGGTGACGTAGCCGTGGTCGTCCTCGGCCCGTATCGTCATCCAGAACCGAGCGCGGAATTGGGTGACGCTGGGTTCTAACAAACCTCGGCCCACCGGGTTGTGCAGAGCCGGGCCGACTGCCTTCACCTTCAAGTCATTTCCGTCGAAAGTGGAACGCACACCGGCAACCATACGATTCTCCGCCTGCGGCCCGAAGGTGAAGGCCATCTGCACGTCGCCATCGGGCAGGACGAGTCGCTGCCCACAGTTGTTCGTGTAAATGTACGTTCCGCGGGGATCGTCCCACACCAGGATCTTGCGTGACGACCACGCGCCGTCGGCCGACCGGGTGGCATAGACGGGATATCGAGCTAGCTGTTCCTGTCTGTCGAAGTATTCTCCCTTGTAAAAGACGACGTGCCCCAGGGCCAGTACGGTGTCGGTTTGAGGATGATACTGCGGCGTGACATCGCAAACGCCCGCCATCAGCCCATCGTTCCGGCCGGGAACCGGCTCGCGCCCCAACGCCTCGATACGTTGCGGCGGACTCCACGAGCGTCCCAGATCCTTGGACGTCGACCAGTGCACCGGGCCGAAGTCGTCCGAGCCTCCGATTTCCTGAAGTGTCATCAACGCCATCGGATGCCCATCCTGGTCCGGCATCATGCAAACGCGAGGGTGGAACCAGGTGCGGTGATCGCCGTCGCGATTTCGCCAAAGGGTCTGTTTCGTGATTGCGGTAATCAACGAATCGCCGACCGGCGCCGCCTGAGCGAGCGAATCACGGTCCGCGGCCGACATCTGCCTCAACTTTCCTCGTAGCTCGCGAACCTTGTCGAGTTGACGGCTGGCCAGGTTCCGCCGCTCGCCCGGATCACGTGCAATGTTGAAGAGTTCCGTCTTCGCAGCGTCCTTGTCTCCGTGCACGACCAGTTTGAAGTCGCCGAAGCGTAACGAGGAGGATCGCCAGCGGGGTCCCGCCGTGTAAATCGCGCGATCTGGCAGAATTTTTCGCTCCAGCAATAGCTGCGTTAAGTCGGCGCCGTCCCAATTCAGTCCACGGCCGTCGTAACCGGCCAAGGAACAAAACGTTGGCATCCAATCGGTGATTTGAACCGGGGTGTTTTGTTGGCCGGATTCGATGACCCCGGGCCAGCTGACGAGCGTCGGCACGCGTGTCCCCCCCTCGTACGCATCGCCCTTCTGTCCTCGCAAAGGACGGTTGTCACCGGTCAGCCGACCATTCGGGCAGTGGTCATCGGGGTATTTCAGGTCGTTGTTTTCCGCCGTGCTGCCGCCATTGTCGCTGGTGAAGACGAACAGAGTCTTTTCCCGCAACCCCATCTCTTCCAACGCATCCAAGACCCGCCCCACCGAGTGATCCAGGTGCATGACGGATGCGGCGTAATGTCGGGCGACGTCGCCCGTGATCGACCGCGGTACCCGCCGGACCCAATCCTCGGGTTCCTTCAACGGCAAATGAATCGCCGTGTAGGGCAAGTAAAGGAAAAACGGCTCGTCATCGCGTGCCTTCAGCCATCGGACGGCTTCGTCGGTGAGCAGATCCGTGACGTGGCCGTCCTCCTCGATCAATTGTTCGTTGCGATGCCAGGTGAAGGTGAAGGGGCCTTTCTTGTAGCGATGATTCCACGGACTGATCCCGCCGGCCAACGAGCCATAAGAATGGTCAAACCCGAAGTGATTGGGGCCCCATTTTGGCAGCGAACCCAGGTGCCACTTCCCCGCCAGACACGTCTTGTACCCTTTCGTCTTCAACGCCCGCGGCAGCGTGACCGTCTCGGTCGGAAGGGCCAGGGTGTTGGTCGGAGTCGTGACTCCGAAACGGCTCCAGCAACGTCCGGTCAGCAGCCCGGCGCGGGTGGGACTGCAAACCGGGGCGACGTAATGTTGCGTCAACTCGAGCGAGTCGTTCCGCAAGGCGTTCAGGCGTGGTGTCGGTGCGTTGCCGCCGTGGAACTCGACGTCCGCCCAGCCAAGGTCGTCAGCGATGACAAAGACGACATTCGGTCGTAAAGCCTCGTCGGCTTGCGACGCCGTGGCCGCGACGGCTAGTAAAGTTGCCAGTAACGAAAGGATTCCGCAACGCATGTCGGGCCGCCTGTGAAGCTGATGTCGGTTGGAGTTTGCGGTGTCGGGTGAAAGCTTGCCGCGCCGGATCACTTCAGATCCAGAACCTGATCCATTTGGTTAGCAATGTCCGCCAAGCGGTCGCGATCGCCGCCGGGAACCTCCGCCGTCGCCCATCCCTGGAAGTCGATCTGGGCCAACTGCTGACGAACTTTCGCCCAGTCGATGCTGCCGGCGCCCAGGGCCCCGTCGAATCCCCGGCGCATTCCCCGCGTCATGGCGATGTCCAGGTCATATTCCTTGACGTCCAGCTTCTTGATCCGCTTGCCCAATACCTCGATCCAGTGTTCGGGCCAGCCCCAGCGTACGACGTTGCCGATATCGAAATAGGCACCGGCCATCGGGCTGCCGACCTGGTCCAGGAACCGAGCCATGCCCATCGGTTCGATCAGATAAGAGGCCCAAACGTTTTCGACCAGGATCATCACGTCCCGCTTTGCCGCGTGATCCGACGCGCGGCGGATGATGTCCAGCGTTTCTCGATAGTTCTGCAGGTAGCTGATGTTCTTGTTGTACCGAACCACATGCAGCACCGAAGTGCCGCCCAGTCGCTTCGCCTGGTCGATCGCCAACCGAAGATCCGGATTGCTGGAGTGGATGATGCCGTGGATGGGCAGTCCGGTGCTTCGCTGCGCCCGTTCATAGGCGGCAAGACTCTCCTCGGCGTCTGCCTTGGCTTCCGAACGCACTTCGATGCCGTCGAATCCGATGTCTTTGACGAGTCGAAACTTGTCTTCCACGGAAAGCGACTGGTCGCGTCCGCCGATCATTTGATACTTGATCGCTTTGCGAATCTTGCCGCTGAACTGGCCTGCCGCGGCAGTCTCCGTTGGCGACCCGGCCACCGTCGCCGCAACGACTCCCAAGGCCGACAAACATTCACGTCGCTTCATGGTTTGATTCCTCATTTCAGTGATCAAGACAGCGACCAGCCATTTCGGGGAGTCCGCCTGAGGAACGGATCGGCATCGGGGCATCCGACCGCCTTCATCGTTTGCGGGTCCCAATGGATTTTTTGGCCGACCCGATAGGCCACGTTGCCCAGGTGATTGGCTTCGGTCAGCGGTCCCGCGTAGCTGAAGGGGCTGCCGGTCTCCGCTTCGCCCCGGCAGGCGAGAATCCATTCCTCGTGGTGACCGGGAGAACCGGGGATGGAGGGTTCCGGTGGCTGAAAATCGACGAATTGTTCTTCGGGCAAGAGCACGTGTTTTCGGTAATCGGCAAGCAACATGCCGCCGGTTCCGACAAACAACACGCCGTTGTTCCACTGGGGGATCGTCCCCTCGGTCCACGGTTTCGGCTTGTGCGCGCCCTGGTACCAAGTCATTCGAACCTCGGGCAAAGGACCGCGAGGACCGTACTGATAGACGGCCGTCAAGGATGCCGGCGCGATTTCGGGATGAGGCGGAATGCCGAACGATTCCACCGTGCGCGGGGCGTCCAACTGCAACGCCCAGTAGGGAAGGTCATTCCAGTGACTACCCAGGTCGGACATCGTGCCGTTGGCAAAGTCCCACCAGCGATACCAGTTCGGTCCCGGGAAGTAGACGTCGTGGTACGGCCGCTCCGGCGCGGGGCCCAGCCACAGATCCCAATCCAAAGTCTCCGGCGGCGTCATCGCCTCCTTCGGCCGCTCGAAGACGTACAGACGGTCGCTGTTCTGCTCGGCTTCCGCCTTGCTTTGCAGTCCCCAGGCCCGAGAAACCCACACGTGAACCTCGCCGACGTCACCGATCGCACCGGAACGAATCAATTCGACCACCCGGTGGTAGTTGGCGCTGGCATGCATCTGCGTGCCCATTTGGGTGACGACACCAGCTTCGGCCGCGGCACGGGTGATCCGTCGCGTTTCGTCGACGTTGTACGCGAGCGGCTTCTCACAATAGACGTGTTTGCCGAGTTGCAGCGCGGGCATCGTGGCGAAAGCATGCGTGTGCTCGGTGGTGCTGACGACAACCGCGTCGATGTGGCCGCTTTCGCGATCCAATAGCCGGCGAAAGTCTTGATAGGTTCGAGCGCCGGGGTGTTGGGCGGCCGCCAAATCCAGTGCGTTCTGTTCGACGTCGCACAACGCCACCACGTCGATCCAGCCGGTCTTCGCCATCGTCGTAAGATTGCGTGCGCCCCGACCTCCCGAACCGATGAACGCAACCCGCAGGCGATCGCTGGGAGCGGCCCCCAAAGCGAATTGCCGCGAACTCACGGCCGAACCGCCCAACGCGGTTGCCGTGGTCAAAAATTGACGACGAGAGACGGATGGCGAAATTCGATTCAGCGATTGTCCGGTCATGACAGCCAGCTCTTGAAAACGGGGGCCCAAATCTTTTGGGCAAAATGAAGCCGTGCGACTGCGGGTTAGTCTAAGCGATGGATGACGCCCGATGGGGACGTGCCACGCCAGTCATGGGCTAACGCAACCGTCCGATACGCAAAAACACCAGGTAAATGAGAACAGCGTCAGCAGGAAGAAACAGTTTCTCATCAAGAGGTATTGTCGAAAGTTGTGTTCTTGAGTGAATGAAAAAGGTGGCGCATCCTGTTGGAACTTGAACCCTCCAACGGCCCGAAGTGGGCAAAGGAATACGCCGTGACCCAGACCAAAACAGACCGAGCTGACATTCCAGTGGACGAACCTCTCGATCCGGAAGTGATCTCCTTTCGGGCTCGGTTCGACCACCGCAGTCCCCTGGATGAGATCGTCAAAGAAGGAGCCAGACGCATGCTGCAAGCGGCGATCGACGCCGAAGTGGAGGCCTCCATCGCCATGCACGCCGATCGCACCGACGAGCGTGGAAGACGCTTGGTCGTGAAGAACGGAAGCCTCCCCGAGCGAGAGATCCTCACCGGGGCCGGGGCCATCCCCGTCACTCAAGGTCGAGTTCGCGACAACGATCCTGATCAGGGCAAGCGAGTCACATTCTCCCCGAGCGTCCTGCCAAGCTACCTGCGAAAGACCAAGGCCATCGAGGAACTCATCCCGTGGCTGTACCTCAAAGGCGTCTCGACAGGCGATTTCGGCGAAGCGTTGCAGTCGCTCGTCGGCGAGCGTGCCGCTGGGCTGAGCGCGAACGTCGTTTGTCGCCTCATGGAACAATGGTGCAGCGAGTACGACGACTGGAGCAAGCGGGATCTGTCGGGCGAGCAGTACGTTTACGTCTGGGCCGATGGCATTCACGCCAAGGTGCGGCTGGAAGACGATGCCAACAAAAAGCAGTGTTTATTGGTGCGGATGGGAGCAACGCCCGATGGCCAGAAAGAATTGATCGCCGTGTTGGACGGTTACCGCGAGAGCGAACAGAGTTGGAGCGAGTTGCTGGTCGACCTGAAACAACGCGGCCTGCAATTGTCACCGAAGATCGCCGTCGGTGACGGTGCTCTTGGTTTCTGGGCGGCGATCCGGAAGGTGTTTCCTGACACTCGCGAGC
>CAYVRC010000226.1:0-7614 GCA_964453205.1 uncultured Pirellulaceae bacterium
GAGGTCGCCGGCAACAACGCAACGGTATTTGATCCGTCGACCGGTACGACTGAGAGTGTTGACTTGAGCGAACGCTGGAATGGCAAGGTGTTTTTCCTTTCGGATCGACCGATTGCACTCGACTCACCCCGCAAACTCTGGCTTTTCGCGATGAGTGTCCTGGCAGGTGCTTGTGTCGTGACCGGCTTGGGATATTGGATTTCGCTTCGCAGACGGAGTGAGTGATGACAATTCAGAAATTGGAACAAATTGTTCCGCTCGGATTTTCGGTTTCTTTTTTGATTTCCGTTTTTTTTGGTTGTTCCCAAACCAACGTCGATCGCCCCCACCCACCACGATTGGTAATCGATACGCGGAAGCTAGATTTTGGATCAATTGAGCCCTCGATCCGTCCGATCCGTCGCGAAGTCGTGATCAAGAACGGAGGCGATCAGACGCTGCGGATTACGAGCATCGATACGGGTTGTGACTGTTTAAGGATGAGCATGGCATCTGATGGAATTCCTCCCGGTCAAGAATATGTCGGAACGTTTTTTCTGAGTACTAGAAAGCCAGGTCAAAATGAAGCAATTTTAACGCTCAAGTCAAATGACCCATTTAATGAAGTAGTGGTCCTACGCTGCTCGTGGTTTGTAGAAGTCAAGTATAGGTTTGATGAACCGGACCGACTTATTGGTGATTTTCAAAGAGGCGACCCATTCGAGATTACGGCAGCTGTCGTGTCTGCCGATTCAACCAGTTTTGTAAACCTTCGTGATAACGGTCTTTCGATTGAGACGAGTCCCCCCCCACGGATACGCAGAATGCGATGTCATCGAAGACGGCGTCATTGTCCACGGCGTGATCCCCGATTCAGCGGAGCCTGGACCGGAGGAATTTGTTGTGGATTTGAGGGGTAATCAGTCTACCTACTCTAGGCTTCGGATTCGCTGGAACGTTGTTAAGCCCCTCACAGTTCGTCCCAAATTTTTGAAACTTTCAAATGAACAATTGAACGACGAGCAGATTGTATGGATTGAGTTAGGAGGCAGATTGATTGATGCGATTGAAGATGTGGTCGATGCGCGTGTCATCGTCAATTGCCCGGAGGGCGTTTCAGCAAGGTTTATTGGCCGTGACGGTCGATGGTTCAAATTTGGTATTTCGATCGCGCCAATCGCGATGCGTCGTCTGCAAGAAGGAGATCAGGACATTATGTTTTCGATTGGCAAGGAGTCGACCAATCTTTCGATTTCCTCGGATGAGTGAATCTTGAAGTGACCATTTCATGCGATTTCATCACGACGTGTCAGTGCGAAAGAGTTGAACGACGCACTGCGTTCAGTGTGACGGAGTTGGCTGTCACATTGGGTATTGCAGCGATACTGCTGTCATTATCGACCGTTGCCATTTTGGCGGCACGAGAGGGCGCACGCCGAGTTCAATGCCAAAACCAGTTGCATCAATACGGCGTTGCGATCCAGCAGTTCGAAGGCGTGGTCAAAGAGTTGCCCGGCGGGCAGCGTTCTTTGCCGATCAGCGACGTGCGACCGAACAAACGCGCGATCGGTCCTCATCTTGCCGTGCTGGACTACTTGGACGACAGTGCCGGATCGGTGCAGAAGGGTTCGTCGCGGAGATCCCGGCGGATAATGGGGCCGGAGGTCTTCCGGCGACTCGGGACGTGCCCTAGCACACCGGATGCTCAAGGGGTCGGGTATCGTTTTTGTAGCGGAACGCGTCCGAATCCGTTTGCCGAAGAGAGTCGATTCCGAGACAAGCCCGGGATGGGGGCCTTTCCCCTCGGTCAGAACTTACGGATGAGAGACATTTACGACGGAGCCAGCCAAACCTTGGCAATGTCAGAAAGGTCATCGGCGGCGTTTCCTCGATTCGGTGACCGGATCTACCATCTCGCTGCCGGGAAGGAATTTGATCCGGAGCCCGCGACTTTTCGAAGCGTCAGTGAACGATTGACAAGCAACTTCGCTTCGGTTCCCTACACGAAGGACGTGGGCACGGTGATCATCGGCAGGGGATCTCTTGAGCACACGCACTTCAATACGGTGCTCGGCCCGAACGCGAAATTCGTCGATTTCCGACATCGCGAGATACTGGATTTAGCGGCGTCCTCGGCACGTTCGTACCATGCGGATTCTTCGATGGTTTTGTTCTTGGACGGCCGCGTTCAGGCTGTCGGCAGCTCGATCGATCTTCGGGTATGGCGTGAATGGGCGGTGACAAACGATGCCACGGCAGGATCGGTTTCGGAATGATCGTTCGTGCGCGCCGGGTCCGTCCGCAAGCGTCATCAAGCGGATGGGGCGGAGAAGCGGTGCCTCGGAGGCGAATCGGCTGACTGGATTTCGGGACAGTGCCAGAATCAGTCACCTGGCGGTGAAAGACTCGCCGGGCGTTTGAAAAAGCGGACGAGTCGGACGAGACAACGAGTCCTGGCCGGGGGGACCGGGAGGCCTGGGGTGATCGGGATCATTGGGGATGCCGACTGGATATGGTACCTTCCGAAAAACGCTCGGCTCTCTGTCCTCGAACCCCTTCCACGTTCCCTTGCCCAAAGATTTCCTGAAAGACGCCGCCGACGAGTACGACGTGATCGTGATCGGCAGCGGGCTGGCCGGCATGACGTCGGCGAATATTCTCGGTCGCGCCGGCCACCGCGTGCTGTTGCTGGAACAGCACTACAAACTGGGGGGGCTGGCGACATGGTTTCTGCGTCCCGGCGGTCACGTCTTCGACGTTTCGCTGCACGGGTTCCCGCACGGCATGATCAAATCCTGTCGCCGGTACTGGAACCGCGACATCGCCGACCGCATCGTCCAGCTCAAGAACATCCGCTTCGACAATCCGCAGTTCTCGCTGACGACGACGTTCAACCGCGACGATTTCACCAAGCTGCTGACCGGCAAGTTCGGCATCGAACATCAAACGGTCGTCGACTTTTTCGACACCGCCCGCGGGATGAATTTTTACGACGACCAAGCGACCACGACCAAGCAACTGTTCGACCGCTTCTTTCCCGGTCGCGACGACGTCGTCCGCTTGCTGATGGAGCCGATCACGTACGCCAACGGTTCGACGTTGGAAGACCCGGCGATCACCTACGGGATCGTGTTCAGCAACTTCATGTCCAAAGGCGTGTTCATCTACGAAGGCGGCACCGATGATTTGGTCAACCGAATGAGAAAGGAGCTGACCAAGAACAACGTCGACATCCGCATCAACTGCGACGTCGAAAAGATCAACGTCAAAGACGGCTGCGTCGCCAGCGTCGACGTCAACGGACGGACGATTCGTTGCCGCGCGGTGGTCAGCAACGCGAACTTGAAAACGACGCTGCTGAAAATGATCGGCAAAGACAAACTCGACCGCGACTTTGTCGACAAAGCCAACGCGGTGCGGCTGAACAACAGCAGCACGCAGGTCTACATGGCCCTGAAGGAAGGCGAAACGATCGACGAGTCTTCGGGCGATTTGTTTTTCACCAGCACGTCCGCAGAGTTTCGTACCGACCTGTTGCTGTCACGTGACATCACCAGCCGTACGTTCAGTTTCTATTACCCCAAGACGCGTCCGCAAAAAAAGAAAGAGCGGTTCGCCGTCGTCAGCAGCACCAACGCGAACTGGTCGGACTGGGCGGACTTGAACGAAGCGGACTACGAAGCGAGCAAAAAAGACTTGGTCGAAACGACGATCGATTCGCTCGAAAGCTACTTGCCGGGCATCCGCGACAAGATCGATCATGCCGAAGCCGCCACCCCGCTGACCTTTCACCACTACACCAAACATGCCGCCGGGGCGAGTTTCGGGACGAAATTCGAAGGCTTGGCGGTGAGCCGCGAACTGCCCAATCAGATCGGCGGGATGTACCACGCCGGCAGCGTGGGCATCATCATGAGCGGCTGGCTGGGCGCGATCAATTACGGCGTGATCGTCAGCAACGAAGTCGACAGACGCTTGGTCGGTGAATCTTCGCCGGTTTGAGAACCTTCGGAAGCGGAAAGCCGCCGACGAACATCCCCTCGGCGATCGAAATTAGGTGAAGACAGGCGCTGCCGAGCAGCGACCGTAGGCTCTGGGATGTCGAGGTTCGTCGCGCGCCCGTCGTGCGATTGAACGATTGTCGCGTGTCGTTTCCGCTGGAAATCGAGTTTTCCGCCATGAGCTACTTGATCGTTTTGTTGGTCCTTTGGGCGATTGTCACCGTGGTCGGGCACACGAGTTGGCTGGCGATTGCCATGATCGGTCGCGCCGTCTCGGGGTCGACGGAGAGCCATTCGGATCGGCGGGGCACGGCGTCGGGATCGGGAGAATCTCCCGAGCGAACCTTGGAGAGTTTTTCACGGGTCGTCGAACGCTTGGTCGAGTCGGGCAAGTTGGGCGAATCGGACGGTCGGGACTTGAAGAGAAATGCCGAGCGGATCGTCCGGCCGGCGGCGGTGGCGCGGGCCCCGCTGTCACCGGCCTCGTTGGCACAGGCATCCGCGGGGCCGTCCGGAGCGTCAGCCGACGCCGTCTTGTTGGCGGAGCTCGTCGACACTGCCGGAGGGACGCCTTCGCCGCGGTCGGCGGTTCCCCCGACCGACCCGATCGCCCCCCCTGTCGTCCACCCGCCTGTCGTCGACCCCGACGCAGTGGACTCGAGCCGACAAGCCCGCCACGAACCCCGGACGCCCGAAGGTGTCCGGACCGCCGAAGATCTCGCGCCCTCGATGTCCTGGTCGCAGGTCATCACGGCGTTCTTGGCGGCCCGAAACATTCGCTGGGGTGAACTGGCCGCGGGAATGATGATCGTGATTTGTTCGATCGGTTTGGTGGTCAGTCTGTGGAGCACGCTGACGGCGACGCATCGCGCGGTGCCCTCGTTGATCTTCATGGCGGCCAACGCGTCGATTTTTGCCGCCGGGCTTTACACTTTCGGTCGATGGCGGACTCGCGCGACCAGCCGCGCGGTGTTGATCATCGCCAGCTTGCTGGTGCCGCTGTCGGTGCTGGCCGGACTGGCGGCGACCGGGGACGGTGGCATGCGAGTGTCGTTGTCGGATCCGATCGCGTTGGCGGCGATCGTTCTCGGCGGCGGCGTCTACGGTTGGTTGCTATTGAAAACGGGCCGGGTGTTGGTCGGACGCGTGTCGGCCGGCGGCTACGCGTTGGGAATCATCGGACCGACTTTGATGTTACCGGCGATGCCGACTTTGGTGCGGGTGCTGGGGCCGTCGTCGGGTTGGTGCGTGTTGATCGGTGCGATCGTGACGACGGCGGCGTGGCTGTCGGAACCTTGGCGGCGATCCCGACGCGCGGCGAAAGCCGTCGTCCCGCCACGCGGGGGCACCGACCAGACGCGACGTTTCCCGCTTGCGATCGGCCGACGCGGATTCGCGATGCGTGCGATGCGGTTGTCGACCGGCACGTTCGCATTTGCTTGTTTGGTGGCTTACGTGGCGGTCGGGATCGCCCGCGTGGATCGTCCCGCGGGCAGCCATCACGACTTTTTACCGTTGGCACTGTCCGCGATCCCCGTGCTGGTCGCGTTGATGGCTTCGTCGCGTCACTACGCTTTGCAGTGTCGCTTTGCGGTGCACGCGTTGACGGGCAACAGCGTCGCGGTGTTTGCGGCGTTGGCCGTTGCCTCGTTGTCGGCCGCTACGCTCGGCGATGCCGGTTGGCTGTGGGCCTGGGGCGGAATCGCGACGAGTAGCGGGTTGGCGGTTGCCGCCGCATCGCGTCGCTCTTCGTGGGTTCCAATGGCATTGGTGCCGCTGAGTCTGGCCGTGGTGATGACGTCGACGAGTTGGCTGGGAACCGACCGTTTCGAAACATTGGCCGTGTGGCGACGCATGATCAGTGCGCCGGCGATGTTGGTGGCCGTCACACTGGTCGTCACCGCGGGACTGGCCCGGCATTTCCTTTTGCGACGATCGGACCGGATGTCCGAACATCACCGGGGATTCCGGTGGTTGACGATGGGTTATGCGTTGACGGCGATCGTCATCGGCACGGCGTTGCTTTTGGGGCCGACGGCTTGGCGGTGCGGGATTCCGGTTTGGTTGGTGGCCGGAGCGATGTCGGCGGCTTGGGCGACGTTGCGTTTCGCGAAGCTCGAGGAAATCTTCGCCGTGGTCGCACCTGGTTTCTGTTTGCTCGGACTTGCCCACGGGGTGAAGGGTTTCGATCCCAGTTTCGTCCTGGGACTGGAGCCGATGTTATCGACGAAGTTGTTTTTCAGTTGGTCGGCACTCTTGTCGTCGACGGCTTTGCTTTCGCGTCGTTCGGGCGGTCCGCGTCTGTCCGGATTCGTTGATACCGCGTCGGTGCTCGTCGCGATCGCGTTGCCGGCATCGGCGACCTTCGGTTGGGCGGTGCGAATGATGGCTGGGGTTTTAACGCCGCCGCCGCTCGGCACCCCGATCGTGATTTACGGTTTGCCGGTACTGGCATGGCTTATCGGTTTGGCCGCGTTATTCATCCGCGTCGATGAGGGAGCCGACCACGAAATCGGATGGCGTCATCGGATTCGACGGAATGTGACATCGGATGCCTTGGTCGGCACATTGATCTTGTGGATCGGCTGTGCCGTCGGTTGGTTGGTGATGCAAACGGCCGTGACCCAATTGGTCACGGCTGTCTCCGTGGTCGGCCTGCTGCTGGGCCTTTGGGCGTTGACGTCGCGGCGACTGGGGATCACGCCGGGGATTTCGATCGTCGTCGGTGGCGTCTTTGCGATCATCGCATCGACCACTTTGATCGGCAGTGGTTGGGTCGTTCCGTTGTCCGAAGGGGCTTCGATCGGAATCGTCCCGACGACCGCTGTGATCATTTGGTGGATCGTCGCGGCGGTGGTTTCGTTAGCCGGCGTTGCGAGAAAGCCGGTCGACGGGGGCATCGCGTTGGCATCCGTTTTGATTCCGGCGGCGGCGGTGTTGGCGATGCCGTGGTTGGGTTGGCGGAATCCGATCACCCTGATGCAAGGCGCCGGAGTGGCGACGTTCCTCTGGATGTCGGCTTTGCAGTTCGGTCTGGGTCGGATCAAAGCGTTCCGCCGTCGCCCCCTGGTCAAGGAAACGTCAACGGCCCTGGAAGGCTTGTGGTCGGCGACGTGGATCGTCGGCGTCGGATCGTGTATTTTGACGATGGTCGCGATGATTTTTCAGCTGGAGCGACTGGATGAGTTGTACGGCACCGCGAGCATCATCGTGTCGTCGGTCGCGGTCGCTTGGTGGGCTTTCGGAGTGCCGCCGACGGAGCGTGCGAGCGAAGCGGTATCATCAGGTCACTGGAACCTTCGTCAACCGGGAAGCCTGCCTTGGCCGATCGCGGTGTCGTTGTTGCCCGGACAGATCGCATCGTTGTTGTTTTCGATGGATTGGGCGACTTCGTCGGATCTGCCGTTGGTGATGGCGGGAACTTGGGCGGTCGCGGGAATCGCGTCGACGATTCGGTACGCGATGAAACCTCGTGACGTTGACGCGTTGCACGCCATGGCGGTCGGGAGCATCGCGACATGGGTCAGCGTTTTCGATTACCACGCGACGACGACCGTGATGGTTTGGCCGGGAATGGCCGGCCTGGTGTCGGTGGGCGTGTAGGTCGCCTTGACGGCGCGTCGGCATCGGCAGG
>CAYVRC010000227.1:0-7490 GCA_964453205.1 uncultured Pirellulaceae bacterium
GCAACTGAGTCACATCGACGGGCAGCTTTCCGAACGCCTGGATCGCGTCGCAGTGCAGCGGGACGCCCTGGTTGTGACAACGATCGGCGATTTCGCGGATCGGCTGGACCGTGCCCGTCGTCGAATTGGCCAGCTGGACGCAAACCAGCCGAGTCTCCCGCCGCAATAACCCGGCGACCTCGTCGGGGTCGATTTGGCCATTGTCGTCACAAGGAATCCATTCGATTTCCCAGCCCTTTTCGGCCAACGCTTCCCCGATCATCGTGACCGCGTCGTGCTCCATCGTCGACATCAGCAGGTGCCCGGGAGCCTTGTCGCCGATCGCCCCCAACACGCCCAGGTTGTTGGATTCGGTGCCGCCGCCGGTGAAAACGACCTCAAACGGATCACAGCCGGCCAACAAAGCCACGTTTTCTCGAGCGTTCTCCAGCGCCTCGCCGACCGCTTGAGCCTGCGGGTGTTCCTGACCGGGCAGCATGAAGTGGGCAGCCCAGAACGGCTGCATCGATTCCAGCACCGACGGAGCGATCGGCGTCGTCCGGTTGAAGTCCAAATAGATCAAAGAAGTCAGGGGGTGCGGAGTCAGACGCGGGGAGGGAAAGCGTGGAAAAGGTGAGTCATCGAAAAACCGCCGAGCTGTCATCAAACAGACCTGGCAAAACAGCCTCGTTGCGTCAGGTTAGTCGGATTCCCCGGCAGTGGTATCCGGCGGCATGTCACGCGCGACCGGCCGGCGTTATGCACTCCCGGCGTATTCCCTTGCAAATCCGTGACGGCAGGATTTGCACCCGAGCGGACGATCGGTGATAATAGGGCACCGCGAAGCGATTGGGCGATCGCGACGACCGCCACCTCTACCCCCTTCTTCTCTTCTCGCTGGAAGCGTCACCATGCATCGAAATCGAACCGGCTTTACCCTCGTCGAACTGTTGGTGGTGATCACCATCATCGGTGTCTTGGCGGGACTTTTGTTGCCAGCCGTGCAGTCGGCTCGGGAAGCGGCACGCTTGGCCCAGTGTGGCACTCAGCTAAAGAACTTGGGCTTGGCCGCGATCCAGTATGAAAATGCCAAAGGCGAAATGCCGGGCTATTGCATGGATTTCGGAACTTTCCCCGGTGGTGCCGATCCCAGTGATCTGGACGCCGGAAACAGCCCGGCACACCGCAAGATCGGCACCTGGGCCGTCGCCCTGTTGCCGTACCTGGACGGGCAACCCACTTACGAAGTCTGGTCGCAGGACAAGTATCCGGTCATCGGACCGGGCAGCCCGGAAAACCCTGCTTCGAGCGGTGAATCCGGAAACGGTTACACCGTCAACGCGTCGCCCAACCTGCCGATCATGCAGTGCCCCAGCAGCAGCGTCATCGTCGGCGACCGCGGTCGCAACAGCTACGTTTCCAACAACGGTTTTCACCCGCTAGACAGCGGCGGGAATTGGTGCGTGATCGATCACGGCACGCCGGGATCGACCGTCGCGAATTTCAAGTCGTCGCAAAGCCGCGCCAACGGCGTGTTCAACAACAAGTTCGCCGGCGCCAGCAACGTCGCGGTCGGCGATCGTGTCCGCATGGACGACTTCAAGGACGGCATGGGCAACACGGTTCTGTTCAGCGAAAACCTGCAAGCCTTGCCGTGGCACCGCAGCGGCCTGCTGGGCGGTCCCGGTGGCGATCTGAGCAGCAACAGCTTGAGTTACGACGCGATGAGCCGCTACACCAACGGCATGGTGTATTGGCACGCCGACCCGAACACGTCCCGCTTCACCACCGCCGAAGCTCCCGCCGGTCCGCTGGCGGTTTTGAAGATCAACGGCGGCTTGAACAACACCGACGCTTCGAACCTGGTCATGCCCACGGCGGTCAACGTCAACACCGCGGCCCAGTTGGCACGGCCTTCGTCGCAGCACGTCGACGGAGTCAACATGGCGTTCGCCGATGGCACGGTCCGGTTCATCGGCCAAGGCATCGACTACCGTGTTTATCAGGCCTACATGACACCCAAAGGCAAGAGCAGCGACGTGCCTTACAACGAATACATCCTGCAAGGCCAAGCCTTGTAGTTCGGTCGAACCTTCCTCTTTTCCGATCTATTCCCCACCCCCGCCTGGACCTCGCTTTTGATGAAAATCAGAAGCGAGGTTTTTTCTGGTTTGCCACCTGCGTGCGGCATCGGCGGCGGAGGTTTCAACAACGCGACCGCCATCGATCCCGCCGTCGACGTCGACTTCGTCACCCGATGGTTGCTCCGCCGATCGGTTTTCAGGTGTGGGGGGGCGCTCGATAAACCGCTTGAATCTCACCGTGCCGTCTCTTGGCACGCGAATCCGGCGGTTTTAATGGGATAACCGGCCTTTTCGGGTTGTTTTTTGCCGCGATTCGGGCAAACGCTCGCGGCGGGACGGCCCGGGGGGGTGGCTGTCGCGAATAGACTGAAAGCCGCCATCCTGGGTACGTCGATCGCGCGGTCACGTTCAAGGATTGGCCGGACGCACGCTGCCGTTGGCAGTCGCCCGCCGTCTCCGCTCCCTTCCATCTCACCGCCTTTGTTGTGATGAAGCTTTTCCGGATCGCCGTTTCGCTGTTCACGTTATCCGCCATGTCGCCGAGCGTCGGCGAAGAGACCGGCGTGACGAATTCCCGCATGTCGTCCGCCGACGCGTTGCCCCCGGTCACGCGGATGATCGATGAGGTGATCGCCCAGACGTGGAAAGATTGGGAGATCCGGCCCGCCGTGGAAGCCGACGATGCGATCTGGTGCCGGAGGGTCTACTTGGACTTGATCGGTCGGATCCCCAGCGTCGACGAACTGACGGAATTCGTCGGCCGGCGTTCCAAAAGCAAGCGATCCGACTTGGTCGACACGTTGCTTCACGACGACCGTTACACGTCCGAGTACGCGGCCCATTGGGCCGGCATCTGGACCAATTTGTTGATCGGCCGCAGCGGCGGGAACGATCGCCGATCGCTGGTCAATCGCGACGGCATGCAAAAGTATTTCCGTGACTGTTTCGCTTCGAATCGTACTTACGACCGCATGGTTTTCGATCTGATCACCGCGACGGGATCGACGAAACCGGGGACGGAGAAGTTCAACGGCGCGGTGAATTTTTTGGTCGATAAAGTCAACGAAGAAAAAGGCACGTTGGCGACCAGCAGCACGTCGCGGATCTTTTTGGGGCAACAGGTCCAGTGCACGCAGTGCCACAACCACCCGTTCAATCAGTGGAAGCAGCAAAAGTTCTGGGAATTCAATTCGTTCTTTCGCCAGACCCGCGCGTTGCGTCGTTTCTCGGGCGTCGATCGCGACATCGATCACGCCGAGTTGGTCGATCAAGACTTTGCCGGCGAAGCGGGCGACGCCGAGGACGCCTTGGTGTTTTATGAACTGCGAAACGGTTTGACCAAGGTCGCCTACCCGGTGTTCACCGACGGCACCGAGATCGCGCCGAGCGGGTTCGTCAGCGACGTCAACCGACGACAAGAACTGGCGCAGTTGATGATGCAGAGCGAGTTTCTAGACAAGATGATCGTCAATCGCCTGTGGGCACATTTCATGGGATACGGGTTCACCCGCCCGATCGATGACTTGGGGCCGCACAATCCCGCGACGCATCCGCAGTTGTTGGAAAGGCTGGCCGCGGAGTTTCGCATCGCCAGTTACGACCTGAAGAAACTGCAAACTTGGATCACGCTGAGCAAGCCCTATCAGTTGGCCGCGACGAAGACTCGTGGCAACGAACTGGACGATCCGGCGATCGGCGAAACGCCCAAGTTTTCTCGCTTTTACATGCGGCAAATGTCGGCCGAACAGCTGTACCAATCCATGCTGATCGCGACCGGCGCGACGCCCGAGGGGACGTACGAGGAACAGGCCCGCCAACGAGACCGCTGGTTGTCGCAGTTCGTCGTCGCGTTCGGCACCGACGAGGGCGACGAGGCGACGACGTTCAACGGATCGATCCCGCAAGCCTTGATGTTGTTCAACGGCGAATTGACGCGAAACGCCACAAAAACCGGTGACAACAGCTTTCTGGATCGCGTGGCCGAATCGTCCAAGTCCCCGCGGGACGGGGTGACGTACCTGTTCCTGGCCGGACTGGCACGTCGGCCGACGACCAAGGAGTTCGGCATCGCCGGCCAACTGATGACCGCTCGCGATGGCAACATGAAGGAAATGTTGGCCGACATGTGGTGGGCGATTTTGAACAGCAACGAATTCATCCTGCAACACTGATCCTGTTCCCTGACGTCGATCGCGAAAGGCGAATCCTTATGAGTTACTTCAAGACGCCCGGTGGCATGACCCGCCGTCACTTCATCAGCCACTTGGCCGGGTCGTCGGCGATGGCGACTTCGGCGATGACGATGGGCAACGCCATCTACGCCAACGCGGATCAACTACGCAAGAATCGCAAGTCGGCGATCCTGCTGTGGATGGGCGGCGGGCCGTCGACGATCGACTTGTGGGACATGAAGCCAGGCGCGCCGACCGGTGGGCCGTTTCGACCGATCGCGACGACCGGCGACATGCAGATCTGTGAACATCTGCCGATGGTCGCCCAGCAGATGCACAATTTGTCGATCGTTCGCAGCATGTCGACACGGGAAGCCGATCACAATCGCGGCCGCTATTACATGCACACCGGGTTCGTTCCCAATCCGAACATCGAACATCCGTCTTACGGCAGCGTGATCTCGCACGAATTGATGGACCAACGCCCCGGTTTGGAAATCCCACCGTTCGTCTCGATCGGCGGCAGCAGCGGCGGCCCGGGATTTTTGGGCATGGCGTGGTCGCCGTTCTCGGTCACCAGCGACGGGCGTGTCCGTAACTTGGAAATGAAACTGGAGGATCGCCGGTTGCGTCAACGGATCGCGGCGCTGGACATGATCGAAAGCGGCTTCGCCGGGCGGACGCGTGATCTGCCGGCCAGCGAACACGCCAAAGTTTTGGAGAAAACCGTCTCCTTGATGACCAGCGATCAGATGTCCGCGTTCAAAGTCGACGAAGAACCCGATGCGAGCAAGGAACGGTACGGCACCGATCGTTTCGGACAAGGCTGTTTGCTGGCCAGGCGACTGGTCGAAGCCGGCGTGCCGTTCGTCGAAGTCGACTTGGGCGGTTGGGACAACCACGACAACATTCACGCCACGCTGAAGGACCAGCGACTGCCGGTGCTGGACCGGGCGATGAGCGCGCTGGTCGAGGACTTGGAGCAACGCGGGATGTTGCAGGACACGGTCATCCTTTGGATGGGCGAATTCGGCCGCACGCCGCGGATCAATCAAGGTGCCGGGAGAGACCACTTCGCCCGGGCGTGGTCCTGCGTCGTCGGTGGCGGTGCGCTCCGAGGCGGTTTGACGGTCGGCCGGACGAACCCGGACGGCACGGCGGTCGATTCGGAGCCCTACAGCAGCGAAGATCTGATGACCACGGTCTGCCACGGTTTGGGCATTTCGACCGACAAAACCTTCACCAGCAAGAACGGCCGCCCGATGAAGATTGCCGGGGGTGGTAAACTGATCGATGAATTGATCGGTTGACCCTCGGAAATCGGATGGCAAAAAACTTGATGACCGATGCCGATGACAAGACGTCGACGTCGCCCGAGTCGGAACCCGTCGCGGCGGCATCGGACGCCCTGACGCCGGCGGAACTGATCGATCGCCACCAACGCGGCGTCTGGCGGTATCTGCGAATGCTGGGCTGTGACGAGGCCACGGCGGACGATTTGACGCAGGAGACATTCTTGCGGGTACTCCGCCGCGACAACTTCGTTCAACACAATGATTCCGCAACGGCCGGCTACCTCCGCCGAACCGCTTACAACTTGATGGTTTCCAGACATCGCAAAACGAAACGGGTCCACACCGTTTCGGACTCGTTGGTTTTGGACGAAGCCTGGGACCGCTGGGCGGGCAAGGATTTGTCGGGCGACGCCGCTGTGGAAGCCCTCCAGGCCTGCCTGCAAACCTTGACCGAACGGGCGCGATTGGCCTTGCGAATGCGATTCGCCGATCATGCAAGTCGCGTGGAAATCGGCGATGCGTTGGGGATCAGCGACCACGGTGCCCGAAACTTAATGCAAAGAGCAAAACAACAATTACGCCAGTGTGTCGAAGAAAAACTGCGCCGGGCCGATTTGAACTGAGTCATGACTGAACCGAACCCGAGCCGATCACCGCAAGACGATTCGTTTCACGACGATTCGTTTCACGACGGCGATGATGCCGTGTTGGACGGATTGCTGAACGAGGTCTTCACCGGCGCCTCGCCGCCCGATCTGACCGCGACGATCTTGCACCGTCTGCGAACCGAGCAAGCCGACCATCCCGACCCCACGCCGCCGCCGGTCGTGGTGCCGATGGCGACCGCCGGTCCTCCGGGATCTCCCCTGTTCATCGGACTCGGGCTGCTGGCCGTCGCGGCGTCCTTGATGTTGGCGGTGGCTTGGTTCCCGTCCGACGAACCGGCCCGACGACAAGCCGCGGAAAGACAAGCCGCGGAACGACAAGACGCCGTGCGGCCGTCGTCGCCATTCGGAAACCGCAGCGATGATCGATCCTTGGCGAATGATCTGGATTCGGATTCGCGGTCCGAGCCGATCGCGCGGGCCGAAGGGCAGCGATCCGAAGAACCAATCAGTGATCAGGACGATGCACCGGAGAAGGTTGCGAACCGCGACGCTGCCACGCCGCCGCGGTCTTTGTCGACTCCCGATGACTCGCCGGAGCCTGACGCCGTGGTGACACGGAAATCGATCTCGGATCCGGCGTCCGATCCCGCCCCGGTCGGTACGTTGCCGAAGCCCGAAAGCCTCGATCGGGTCGGATTTTTGCTCGGTGAGCACTTCTCGGCTTACTGGGAATCGCTGGGCATCGCGCCGACGCCACCACGTGATCCGTCCCAGACCGTGGCCTTCCTCGAATCCAAGCTCGGTATCCGACTGGATGCCGAGAAACTGAACCGTGTCGCCGCCATCCGTGAAGCGTTGATCCGACCGGAAACGGCCCCGATGCTGGCGCGTCAGTTTTTGCGACGCTTGACCGATCAAGGTTTGTCGTCGCTGTCGACGCAGCAGCAAGATGTTTTGATCGGTGAATTCGCGGTCTGTTTCGCGAAAGCCGAAAACGTCGGCGAATTGGTCGCCGGTTTGGCGGGCGGATCGCATCAAAACTCCGAGTCGTTTTATCAAGCGATGGGCCGCAGCGGACGACACGCATTGGTCAGTCGCGTCGCGGCGGTGACGATGGGCCGGGACGTCCGTTGCCTGCGATGTCACGACGCCTTGGTCGAATCACGCGGACGCCAGGAAGATTACTGGTCGTTCGCGGGGTTGCTCGAAAACGCCCGCGGCGAAACGCAGCGCACGCCTCAAGCCGTCTACTTTGACACGATCGACCGACGACAAGCGATGACCGAAGCGGGGGTTCCGACGAAGTGGTTGGTTCCCGACGACGCGTTTGGGGAGACGACCGAAGAACCCGCG
>CAYVRC010000228.1:0-7224 GCA_964453205.1 uncultured Pirellulaceae bacterium
TCATCGATCAGAACACGGCGATGTGGAGCCTGCAGATGCGTGGCGGTGTCGGGGAAGTCCGCGGGTTCACGTACGACGACAAGACGATTCATTTCCGAGTCGTCGGATTGCTGTCCAATTCGATTCTGCAAGGCAAACTGTTGATCGGGGAGAGTCATTTTCAGGACGTCTTTCCGCACATCAGCGGTTACACCGCTTACTTGGTCGACGTTCCCGATCCCGGCCGGATCGCGTCGGTCGCCGCGGTTTTGGAAAGTCGGTTGGGCGACGTCGGCATGGACTTGTCCGACGCCAAGACAGTGTTGGCGGGGCTGTTGGCCGTGCAAAACACTTATTTGAAAACGTTTCAAAGTCTGGGGGCACTCGGCTTGTTGCTCGGCACGGTGGGTTTGGCGATCGCCCAGCTCCGCAGCGTGCTGGAGCGACGTCGCGAATTGGCGGTGATGCGTGCGATCGGGTTCCGTCGCGGCCAGTTGGCGGGGCTGGTGATGACCGAAACGGCGACGTTGTTGCTGATCGGTCTGGGATGCGGCGTGGTCTGTGCGGTCGCGGCGGTGTTCCCGTACGGATGGATCAGCGGGCTGCGTCCGCCGCTGGCCCAGCCCGTGCTGGTGGTCTTGGGGATTTTGGCGTTCGGTTGTTTGGCGGGGTTGCTGGCCGTCGTGCGGGTCGTGCGGATGCCGTTGCTCGATTCGCTGCGAGGATCGTGACGACGTGTTGCGATTGATTTTGCCCGATCAAGAACTGACACCGTCGGACCAATTGGCGTGTGACGAAGCGATCTTGAACTTGGCCGATCAAGGCCGGCACGAACCGGCGATCCGGCTGTGGCATTTTCAGCGTCCGGTCGTCGTCCTGGGGCGTTCGTCCAAGCATGCCGAGGAGGTCGACTGGCAATTCTGTCGGCGACACGACCTGCCGGTGCTTCGCCGGACCAGCGGCGGTGCGGCCGTCGTGGGCGGGCCGGGCTGTTTGATGTACAGCGTCGTGCTTCCGCTGGGCGACCACGGCGACCTTCGCAAGATCGACGCGGCACATCGATTCGTCATGGGGCGTGTCTTGGCGGCGGTGCAAAAACAGGCCCCCGAAGCACGACGGCAGGGGGTTTGCGATTTGACCCTCGGTGACAAAAAATTTTCTGGAAACAGCCTGCGAATCACCCGCGGGCACCTGCTGTATCACGGCACCGTCCTGCACGACGGCGACTTGGATTTGATCGCAGGTGCCCTGGCCCAGGCGCCACGTCAACCCGACTACCGCGCCGGACGAGATCATCGACAATTCATCACCAACATCGATTGTGATCCGATCCGCTTGGCCGACGATTTGGCCGACGTTTTCGATGCCGCCGAGTCCTTGCGGATTTCGCCGGCCCGGCAAGATTCGCTTTTGGTACGAGAAATGTTTTCGTTGAAACGGCAACGCTACGACGACCAGGCGTGGCACCGGCACCGCTGACACGGCACTGACGTTTTCCCTTGAACCCAGGATGAACCCGATGCTGACTGACCGACAACACGATGAATTAGCAGCTCACGATCAAACCCATGTCTTGAAGTTCTGGGACGAGCTAGACGAAGCCGGGCGACAGAAGCTGGCCGGGCAAATCGGCGATGTCGACTTGGATCAGCTCGCGACGTTGATCGCCGACGAGGACGACAAGCCTGACTTCGCCGCGTTGGCCGCCGAAGCGCAGCCGCCGCGCGCCGTAGGCGCCGACGGAAGCGGCGTCGATTGGTCGGTCGATCAGGCCACCGACGCCGGCGAGCAAGCCCTCCGCGAGGGAAAACTGGCCGCCATCGTCGTCGCCGGGGGGCAGGGCACGCGTTTGGGCTTCGACAAGCCCAAGGGCATGTTCCCGATCGGTCCGGTCTCCAGGCGGACGCTGTTTCAAGTTTTCGCCGATCGGATCCTGGCGACGTCGCGACGCTACGGCGTGACGATCCCGCTTTACGTGATGACCAGCGACGCGACCGACGCGGAAACACGGCGTTACTTCCGTGAAAACGACGACCTGGGACTGCCCGCCGACAGCGTGCGGATCTTCAAACAAGGCACGATGCCGGCGGTCGACGCGGAAACGGGAAAGCTGTTGCTGGCTGCAAAGGACTCGCTGGCCCTCAGCCCCGACGGACACGGCGGAACGGTCAAGGCCCTCTCGGCCGGAGGTTGCCTGGCGGACATGCGGGACCGTGGCATCGAACACTTGTTTTACTTTCAAGTGGACAACCCGCTGGTTCAGTTGCTGGACCCGACGTTCATCGGGCATCACCTGTTGTCCGGCAGCGAATTGACCAGTCAAGTCGTCCGCAAACGCTATCCCGGCGAACGAGTCGGAAACGTGGTCGAAGTCGACGGGCGGATGCGGGTCATCGAATACAGCGACCTGCCCGAGGCGGCGGCCGAGGCGACTGACGCCGACGGATCGCTACGGTTGTGGGCCGGCAGCATCGCGGTGCACGTTTTCGATGTCGATTTTTTGCGACGCGCCAGCCAGTCGGCCGCGGCGTTGCCGTTTCATCGGGCCCTCAAAAAAGTGCCCTTCGTCGACCCGTCTGGTCGCCCGGTTCGGCCCGATCAGCCCAACGCGATCAAGTTCGAAAAGTTCATCTTTGACCTTCTGCCGGCGGCCCGAAACGGGATCGTGGTGGAAGTCTTGCCGGCAGACGCCTTCGCGCCGGTCAAAAACGCCGAGGGTGCGGAGACCGACACCGCCGGCTTGGCCAAGCAGGCCATGTCGGACCTGCATGCCCACTGGATCCGGGCGGCCGGCGGGCGAGTCGACGACGGGGTATTGGTCGAAATTTCCCCGTTTTTTGCGATCGACTCGAAAACCTGCCAGGCGTCGCCGTTGGCCGGGCTCCACGTGACGGCGAACCAATTCTTCGACAAAGCGGTAGATCTTTAAAGGGATCTAATCGACCTGGTAAACCGACGCGGTTGTGCCGATCCGCGAAGGCTCCCGTCCGTATTTAAGGGAATTCTCCGCCCAACTTTCGGGTCGCGGGGGTTCCTTTTTGATTATCATTCAGTTCGAAGCCTTCCCCCGACTTCGGGCCGTCGAACTTCCCCGCCGACGGCCGTGATCGGTCGTCCGAGTCGGTTCATCGATCGGACGGTCGCACGTGATCTCGCGTCGCCCGGCGAAACCTTGGTCCCTCCGCGGTGTTTCACAACTTAAGTGTGTTCGTATTCCGACGGCTCCCTCCCTGCCCCCGCCCGAAACATGAGAAACGATTCTTTGCGTTTTTGCCCTCCTTCCAGCGGCTCGATCCGCTTTGCGTCTCGACCGGCCAAGCACCGTCTGGGTGGGATGGTCAGTGCCCTGGTGATTTTCCTGGTCTTGGCCGGCATCTCCGGATTCGTCGGTTACAAGTACTACGTGGAACCCGATGACGGGCCGTCGCTGGAATCTTTGATCACCACGCCGGTCGCCCGCGGTTCGTTCGACCACATCGTGTTGGAGCAGGGCGAGATCGAAAGCAGCAGCAACATCGAAATCATCTGCGAGGTCAAATCACGGGGAACCGGGACCGGAACCCCGATCCTGTGGGTCATCGACGAAGGCAGCCGGGTCGAGAAGGGAGAGAAGCTGATCGAATTGGACTCCTCGGCTTTGGAAGAGGCCATCAATGCCGAAAAAATCTTGGTGATCGCCGCCGAAGCCAACGTGACGACCGCGAGGGCCGCGGTCGAGCAAGCCAAGATCGCCCGTCAAGAATATCTCGAGGGCGTCTACATGACCGAGGAACGCACGATCAAAAGCGAGATGGCCGTCGCCGAACAGGAACTCCGCAAGGCTCAACTGGCCTTGCAGTCGACCGAGCGTCTGGTCGCCAAAGGCTTGGTCAATTCGCTGCAGTTGGAAGCCGACAAGTTCGCCGTCGCGAACGCCAGGAACCAACTCGAAGGCGCCGAAGGACGGCTGCGGGTGCTGCAAAACCTGACCCGTCAAAAAATGCTGGTCCAATTCGATAGCGACATCGAAGCGGCCGAGGCGACCTTGGCCGCCATGCAAAGCGAACTGACCGAAACGCAACGCGAATTCGCCGACCTGGAACAACAAATCGCCAGCTGCATCATCACCGCCCCGGCCTCGGGCGTCGTCGTTCACGCCAACAAGTACAGCAGCCGCGGCGGGAATGCCGAATTCGTCGTCGAAGCCGGTGCCAATGTTCGCGAACGTCAGGCGATCATCAACCTGCCCGACCCGACGCAAATGCAGATCAAATGCACGATCAATGAATCGCGAATCACGCTGATCGAACCCGGAATGCCCGTCAAAATTCGTATCGACGCACTGCCCAACGTCGCCCTGACCGGAGTCGTCACCAAGGTGAACCGATACGCCGAACCCGGCAGTTTCTTCAGCAGCAACGTCAAGGAATATGCCACGCTGGTGCGGATCATCGACCCGCCCGAGAACATCCGAACCGGCATGACCGCCGAAGCCCAGATCTTTGTCGAACAACTCGAAGACGCCTTGCAAATGCCGATTCAAGGCTTGTACGAGCACGGCAACCAGATGTATTCGCTGGTCAAGACCGGCCCCAAGAGTTTCGAAACCCGTGAAGTGACGGTCGGTGCCACCAACGACACCATGGCCAGCATCGCCGATGGTTTGGAAGAAGGCGAAGTCGTGGTCCTGAACCTTCGCCAACACTTGAACCTGATGGATTTGCCGGAACTGACCGCCGACGACAACAGCGAAATGAAGCGGATCCGGGACGAAGCACCGGCCACCGGCGGTCGCGGCGGTTTTGACGGCCCCAGCGGCGCCGGCCCCGGACCCGGTGGACCTGATGCGGGCGGCGGACGCGGCCCTGGCTCTATCCTGCAAAAGCGTGACACCGACGGCGACGGCCGTCTCAGCAAAGACGAACTGTCCGGCTTGCCCGATCAGTTCCGATCGCGATTGGAAGCCGCCGATACCGACGGCGACGGCTTCGTGACCGCCGACGAACTGCGGGCGATGGCCGGCGCGGGAGGCCCGCGATGAGCGTGACCGAGGCCTATGGAACGACCGCCGAAACCGATTCGCCCGTCAAAGCCCCCAGGCGACTGGCGACGGCGATCCGCGATTTGACCAAGGAATACGTGCTGAAAAGCGAGACCGTCCGCGCGCTCCGCGGCGTCTCGTTTGACGTCCCCGAGGGCGACTACGTCGCCATCATGGGCCCCTCAGGGAGCGGAAAATCGACGCTCCTGAATTTGCTGGGTTGCCTGGACAAGCCGACCAGTGGCAGCCTGCTGTTGGGCGACGACGACATCGCATCGATGACCGACGACCAATTGGCCGACATCCGCAGTCAGCGGATCGGTTTCGTGTTTCAGTCTTACAATTTGATCCAACAGTTGACCGTCGTCGAAAACATCCAAGTGCCGCTGTTCTACCAGGGCAAGATCGGCGCGAAAGAAAACCAACGCGCCATCGACTTGGCGCACCGCGTCGGGCTGGGAGATCGCCTGACGCACCGGCCCAACCAGCTTTCCGGGGGGCAGCAGCAACGTGTCGCGATCGCCCGCAGCTTGGTCAACGACCCGTATTTTGTGCTGGCCGACGAATCAACCGGTAACCTGGACTCGATCACGACGGAAGAAATTCTGACGTTGTTCGAGGAACTGAATTCTGAAGGCCGAACCATCATCATGGTCACCCACGAAGACGACGTCGCGGATCGTGCCAAACGCGTCGTCCGCTTAAAAGACGGCATGTTGCACAGCGACCAAATGAATACCGAAGAGTATCGCGACGAGGCCCGCAAGCGTCACCGCGAAAACGTTGAAATCCTGAAAAAACGCGAAGACTAATCGTCGGCGCGCCGACTCGCTTTCCGGCCCTGTCCCTCCCCCTCCTCTCCGCTCACCTCATCCGATTCGGACTGACCGACCATGCACTGGATTCGTACGCTTCGATTGGGCGTCAAAACGCTGATGCTGCACCCCCTGCGCACCGGTTTGACGATGCTGGGGATTTTGATCGGCGTGTGGGCCGTCATCGTACTGACCGCGATCAGCCAAGGGGCCAGCGATCAAGTCCAGCGGCAAATCGCGTCGCTCGGTGCCAATTCCATCATCATCCGCAGCATCAAACCGCCGCCGGAAAAGATGGGGAATTCGCGTGCGGCCAATTACGGGCTGCTGCGGAGTGACTTGGACCGGGTGTTGGCGATGGTGCCGACGATCGTCAAAGCGACGCCGATCCGGGAAGTCCGTCGGCAATTTACCTACATGGACCGCAGCATCGACGGTCGTTTGGTCGGCTGCACCCCCAATTACGCTGATGTCAACCACCTAGAAATTCGCGAACGTGGCGGACGCTTCTTGACCGATGCCGATGCCGTCAAGGCCGACACCGTTTGCGTGATCTCCTCCGGCGTTGCCGAACGCCTCTTTCCCTACGAAGAGCCGCTCGGAAAACGCGTTTACGTCCCCGAGCACACCGACTACTACCTGATCGTCGGTGTTTTGGAACACCGGCAAGCCTCCGCGGCGATCGGCGGCTCCTTGGATTCGCAGGACTTCTCCAGCGACATTTACGTGCCCATCGAAACCGTGCGGCGTCGCATCGGGGACACGGTGGTGTCGCGACGAGGCGGGCAATTCGAAATCGAGATCATGGAACTGAACCAGATCACGCTCCAAGTCGAGAACATCGACCAGGTCGAGGCGTCCGCCGCGATGGTCAAAGGGATCATCGGTCAGCAGCACGACGACAAGGGGGACGTCACCACCGTCGTGCCCAAAGAGCTCTTGGAGCAAGCCCGCAACTTGCGTTTGATGTTTTTGGGGATCGGCATTTTGATCGCCTGCATTTCGCTGATCGTCGGCGGCATCGGGATCATGAACATCATGTTGGCCAGCGTCACCGAACGGACTCGAGAAATCGGGATTCGTCGCGCCCTGGGCGCGAAGCAACGCGACATCGTCCAACAGTTCTTGATCGAAACGACGGTCTTGTCTTTTGCGGGAGCGGCGTTGGGGATCCTGTTGGGCTTCGCCGGGCCGCCGATGTACACGGCGTTCATCTACGTCGTCAGCACGAGTTTTCCCGATCAGTTCGCGGCCCTTCCCGACGCGATTCGCGAAGCCGAGCCGTCGATCGTGTACGCGACGATCCCGCTCGCCGTCGCGATCGCGGTCCTGGTCGGCCTGATCAGCGGCCTGTACCCCGCCATCCGCGCCGCCAAAATGAACCCCATCGACGCCCTCCGCCACGAATGA
>CAYVRC010000229.1:0-7088 GCA_964453205.1 uncultured Pirellulaceae bacterium
CGCCGCATTGCTTTTCGGGGCGAGCGATAAATAGGCGACGGTCTGGCTGAGTGTCAGCTGGGCTTCGGGAAGGCCGATGAATTCACAGGCTTGCATCGCCGCGACAGCGATCTGCAGCGCTTGCGGGTCCGCGTTGCCGATGTCCTCACTGGCCAGGATCACCAAACGACGGCACAGAAAGCGGACGTCTTCACCGCCTTCCAACATTCGGGCCAGCCAATACACCGCGGCATCGACGTCGCTGCCGCGGATCGACTTGATCAGGGCGCTGGCCAAATCGTAGTGGTCGTCACCGGTCGCGTCGTAACCGGCCAAACGATTGCCCAGCGATTCGACCGCGACCGCGCGGGTCACGGTTTCGCCGGCCGGACAACTCAGCACAGCGATCTCCAGCGCCGTCAGTGCCCGCCGCGCGTCGCCTTCGCAAGCTTCCGCCAGATACGCCATGGCGTCTTCGTCCACGCGAACCTCGTGGCCGGCCAAACCGCGGATCGGATCGGTCATCGCCCGGCGAAGCATGTCCGCGACGTCCTCAGGCGACAAGGCTTTCAACTGAAACAGTCGGCTGCGACTGATCAAAGCGCCGTTGACGGCGAAGTGCGGGTTGGCGGTCGTCGCACCGATCAGCGAGACGATGCCGGCTTCGACGTCGGGCAACAACGCGTCTTGTTGTGATTTCGAAAAGCGATGGATTTCGTCGATGAACAGCACCAGTTTCGAATCACCCGCTGCGATTCGGTCGGCCGCCACCGCCAAGACTTCGCGAACGTCTTTGACGCCGCTGGACACGGCGCTCAGTTGCCGCAGTTCCGCGCCGGTCTCGCGAGCCAACAAATGGGCCAGCGTCGTCTTCCCGGTTCCCGGCGGGCCGAACAGAATGATGGAGCCCAAGCGTTTCGCGTCGATCATCCGGCGAAGCAATTTGCCGTCGCCGAGAATGTCCTGTTGGCCCGAGTACTCGGCAAGCGTCCTCGGCCGCATGCGGGCGGCCAGCGGCGCGGCGGCGTCCAAGTTGGATTGCTCGACATCGGCGAACAAGGACGGAGCGGTTTCGTGTTTGTGTGCGGCCAAAGCTGTCTCGCTGCGTTGATCCATCGGTTCCTGTCGACTTCATTTTCCCCAATCGTCACGCCCCAGCCCATGTTCGACAACCTGTTACGCGGACTGACCACGAATCACGCGAACTGGGATCCCGGTTCGCCGGACCCGGCACAGCGTCCCTTGGAGCTGGCCATCGACGTCGACCAAGCCGCGGCGCGTCTGCGGACATGGGTCGAAGATCAGGCGAACTGGTCGATCGAAGACCAGCAAACCGTCGACGCCGGATTGCACCTCTCGTTGACACGCCGGACGCCGGTGTTTCGCTTCACCGATGACATTCGTGTCCGCCTGAGATCCACGGCGGAGGGAGAAGGCTGCGTCGTCGAAGCGGAAAGTCGATCGAGAATCGGCAAAGGCGACCTGGGTCAGAATCGCCGCAACCTGGGCGAATTACGTTCGGTGTTCCGATAGATCGACCGACGGTCAGTCGCGGGCGAGCCGGCTTTCGATCGACTGGAAACGATCGCGAAAGAAGAAACGGTCCCACAAGGAGGGGCGACGCAAATTGGGATCGTCGCTGTGGATCTTGTTGCGTTTGCCGCCGGGAGTCACAAGGACCAGCCGTCCGTCGGGCAACACCCGCTCGACGACCCAATACTTGTCGACCAAGTAGTTGTAAGATTCACCCTTGGGCGTCGCACGTACCCGCGCAGCCCGCACCCCGGGATTTGAACTGATCTTGCTCTTTCGATAGACGGCCCAGTCCCCGGCCGTCCATCCCATCGTATTGCTTCGGATTCCGATCATGCCCTTTACCTTGTTCGCCCGGCCGTTCGATGCCCGTCGGCGTGCAAATTCCGCGCCTTCCTTTAGCTCTCACTCTTTACAATACCCGCTGTCAAGGGGCGATGCAAAGTCAATCATGCTCGGAATCGTTAGATTTTGCCCCGAAAAGAATGCTTGACACAGCTTTGCTACCCGAACGGCGTCAAAGTCCTTATCATCAAGGTCCGAACGAGGCACTTGTGCGGAAGCGTCCACTTGCGACAGAGCGAGTGTGGCGATGGGTCAGCCCGACAGACTTGAAAGGCAAAATGGGATGGATTGGATTTCGAACGAACGAGCGATGACCGAAGCGGCCTCGGGCTTGAAAGGGCTCGGTTCCGGGGCGCTGCCTTTGGCTCAGACGGCGTCGGGCATCACCGGCACGATCGTGTTGGCGGCCGTGTTCGTCGCGATGTTCCTGTTCATCGTCTTGGGATTCTTTTTCGTTCGCTACGGCAAGCTGTGGTTTCAAGCCTACATGTCGGTCGCCGACATCAGCTTGGTCAGCTTGATCCGGATGCACTTCACCAAAGTCAATCCGAACGTGATCGTGCAAGCCAAAGTCATGGCGGCCCAGGCGGGCATGAGCATCGATCGCCGCGACGGCATCAGCACGCGGCGATTGGAAGCCCACTACTTGGCCGGCGGCAACGTGATGAACGTGATCCACGCGATCATCGCCGCCCACCGCGCCGAAATCCCCTTGGACTTTGATCAAGCGTCCGCCATCGATTTGGCCGGCCGTGACGTCTTGGACGCCGTTCAGACCAGCGTGTACCCCAAAGTCATCGAGTGTCCGGACCCGAAACGCAGCGGCAAAGCGACGCTCAGTGCCATCACGCAAAACGGCATCGAGCTTCG
The DNA here is from genome assembly GCA_964453205.1 of uncultured Pirellulaceae bacterium. Lineage (GTDB taxonomy): Bacteria > Planctomycetota > Planctomycetia > Pirellulales > Pirellulaceae > Crateriforma. Next base: position 2,728 of record CAYVRC010000229.1, read on the forward strand.
TGTGCGGGCCCGTGTCACCGTGCGGACGAACCTGAGCCAGTTGATCGGCGGAGCCACCGAGGACACGGTCATCGCTCGGGTCGGTGAAGCGATCATCAGCTCGATCGGATCCTCGGCGACGCACTTCCACGTTCTGGAAAACCCCGACATGGTCAGCCGCGTCGTGTTGGAACGCGGCTTGGACGCGCAAACGGCGTTCGAGATCGTTTCGATCGACATCGCCGACATCGACGTGGGCGAAAACATCGGCGCGCGTTTGCAAAGCGACCAAGCGGAAGCCGACACGCGGGTGGCTCGCGCGAAAGCGGAAGGCCGCCGCGCCGAAGCGATCGCGGAGGAGCAGAAGATGAAAGCGTTGGTCGCCGAAAACCGCTCGCGACTGGTCTTGGCGGAAGCCGAAGTCCCCCGGGCCATGGCGGACGCCTTCCGCGCCGGATGGATCAGCAGTGACAACGGCCGGCCGAATCAGGGCCAACCGATTGTCGGGCAAGGTTAGCGAAAATTGGCACGTCGTTCTTATCGCGTTCGCTTCGACGGCGGCAACGGATTCGCGCTGGCCGGCATCGTCGATCGTGACGACGCCGCCGCGGACGCCCCGGTCGTCGTTTTCAGTCACTGCTTCACTTGCAACAAAGACCTCAAAGCGATCGTGCGAATCGGTCGCGGTCTGGCCGACGCCGGCGTCTCCGTCTTGCGATACGACATGACGGGTCTGGGCGGCAGCGAAGGCGATTTCAGCGCCACGAATTTCACCACGAATCTTGCCGACTTGCACGCGGCGGTCACTTTCGCAACCGAGGAGCTCGGACCGGTCGACGGCCTGCTCGGACACAGCTTCGGCGGTGCCGCGTCGATGCGAACCGCCGCGGCCCGATCGGGCGATCCGCTGCTACGGAGCCTGTCCAGCCTGATCACCCTGGCCGCGCCGAGTGACACGTCGCATTTGGCGGATCTGCTCGTTCACATGGATCCCAGGATCGACGCCGTCGGCGAGGGTGAAGTCAATATCGGAGGGCGGTCTTGGACGATCACCCGTCAGATGGTGGACGACTTTCGTACGGCTCGTCTGACCGCGGCCATCCCCGACATCGACGTGCCGACGCTGATCCTTCATTCGCCCGTCGACGAAACGGTTCGCTACGACCACGCCGTGCGGATCCTTTCCCTGCTCAACACTCGGCCCGACGCCGACGCGATCGCCAGTCTGGTGACGATCCCCGGCGGCGACCATTTGTTGGTCCGCGAGCCGCGAGATCTGACTTTCGTCGCCGACACGATCGCCGCTTTCGTCAAACGATTTTCGATCCGTGCCCGGAACTAATGGTGTACAATGCGGGCCGACCCACCCCCGCCTGCCCGCTCAAGGGCTACCAAGCCGACTTAACCGCGTCGTCATCCTGTGACGTCGCGACCGGCCGGACCGGCATCGACGATTTTCAGACTCGACCCGCCCGTGAGGTAAGAATGAGTTTCAAGGCCGCGAAATCCGTCGCCCGACTCGGCATCACCGTGTTCGTGCTGACCCTCGGCACCGCGATCGCTTGCAGTTTGTTTTCCGGCCACGTGCGTGCCGACGAGGCCGCCGAGCCGGCGGTCGAAACCGGGCCGCCGGCGGTCAGTTATCACCGCGACATCGAACCGGTGTTCCGACAGAACTGTTTCGGCTGTCACCAAAAGGCGAAGCAGCTGGGCGAATACCGCATGACCGATTTCGCGTCGTTGCTCGGGGGCGGCGAAACGGGCGAAGCCGCGATCGCGCCCGGCAAGCCCGATGAGAGTTACTTGATCGACCAGATCACACCGGTCGACGGCCACGCCGAGATGCCCGACGAGCCGTTTCCGCCGCTGAGCGAATCCGAAATCGAACTGGTGCGTCGCTGGATCGCCGAGGGTGCCGTCAACGATTCGCCGGACACCACCCCACGCTTCGACGTCGATTCGCCCCCGACGTACGGCGGTTCCCCGACGATCGCCTCGCTGGACGTATCGCCCGACGGCAAACGGATTGCCGTGGCCGGCTACTACGAAGTCGTCTTGAAATCGACGACGCCCGGTGACGATTCCACCGGTGCGGGCGACCTGCGTTTGATCGGCAACAGTCCTCGGATCGAATCGATTCGCTATTCGCCTGACGGAAAATGGCTTGCGGCGGTCGGTGGCACGCCGGGTGAAAACGGCGAGGTCCAGATTTGGGACATGACCGATGCCTCGTTGCATCTGTCGGTCAACTTGACCGGCGACACGTTGGCCGGGGCGAGCTGGTCGCCGGATTCGAAGACGTTGGCTTTCGGGGCGACCGACAACGTGGTCCGCGCGATCGACGTGACCGACGGCGCTCAAGTCTTGTTTCAAGGGGCGCACGAAGCTTGGATACGCGACACCGGGTTCACCGCCGACGGCAAGCACTTGGTTTCGGTGGCCCGCGACATGTCCTGCAAGCTGACCGAAGTCGAAACCGAACGCTTCATCGATAACATCACGTCGATCACTCCGGGCGCGCTCTCCGGCGGGCTCAGCAGCGTCGCGGTCCACCCGCAACGAAACGAAATCGTGGTCGGCGGCTCCGACGGGATCACCAAGGTCTATCGTGTCTTTCGCGAAACGAATCGACGCATCGGAGACGACGCGAACTTGATCCGCGTGCTGCCGGCGATGAAAGGCCGGATCTTCAGCGTCGCGATCAGTCCCGCGGGAGACCGAATCGCGGCCGCGTCGACGTTGGACGGGGAATCGGAGATTCGCATTTGGAAGTACGATTTCGACGGCACGTTGACGCCCGAGCTGAAAAAGATCATGGGCAAGCGGATCAATGAACGCACCGCCGACGACTTGAAACAAATCGGAGCCTACCGGAACGCAAAAACCGAAACCCTGCTGGCGCAGACGATCGACGAAGCCGTTTACGCGATTCGCTTCGCCCCCGACGGCAGCTTGTACGCGGCGACAAGCGACAACCGAATCCAACGCTACGACGCCGGCGGTTTGCAAACGTCGTTGGCCGCGTTTCCGCTGTCCGAAACCGGCGAAATCGACTCCGTCCGCTTTGATCCGACGCAGTGGGTGCGGGACCAAGACGACGCGGCTTCCGCCGCGAAACGCAACGCTGATACCCACGCCGATCAAATCGCCGGTCTGACCGTCTATCCCGAATCGATCACCTTGACGTCGCCCTTGGATTACGTCCAGTTGATCGTGATGGCTCATCGCCACGACGGATCGGCCGTCGATGTGACCCGGCAGTGTCGTTTCGAATCGACCGGAACCACGGGACTGGTCGGGACGCAGACCGCTTTGGTCCGCCCGGTGGTCGACGGCCGAGGCGAAATGCTGGTTTCGTACCGCGGCGCGAACGCCAAGATCAACGTGACCGTCACGGGACTGAGCGAAGCATCCGCCGGTGCTGCGGCCGCGGACCGATCACCCGACTTCATTCGCGACGTCAATCCGGTGCTCAGCCGACTCGGTTGCAACCAGGGAACGTGTCACGGCGCCCAGGCCGGCAAGAACGGCTTCAAGCTTTCGCTGCGTGGTTACGATCCGGTTTATGACATTCGCGCCTTGACCGACGACCTGGCCGCGCGACGCATCGATCCGGCGCATCCGCAAGCCTCGTTGATGCTTCGCAAACCGCTGGGCTTGTCGCCCCACCAAGGCGGCGTGCTGATGAAATCCGGTGACCCGTATCACGTGATCCTGAACCGCTGGATCAACGCCGGGGCCGATGTCGACCTTTCGACCACCAAAGTCGCCGGCATCGAGGTCTTTCCGCCCAACCCCGTCGTCGAGCGAATCGGCGACACGCAGCAGATCCGCGTCGTGGCCCGCTTCGACGACGGTTCGACTCGCGACGTGACCCGCGAAGCGTTCTTGGAAAGCGGCAACACGGAAGTCGCGACCGTCGGCACCGGCGCTCTGTTGAACTCGATTCGACGCGGCGAAGCGGCGATTTTGGCTCGTTACGAAGGCGCCTACGCGGCCACGACCCTGACCGTGATGGGCGACCGCGAAGGCTACGAAACCGCCGAAACACCGGCCTACAGCCGTATCGATGAATTGGTCGCCGCGAAATGGCAACGCATGAAGATCGTCCCGAGCGAGGTCGGTGACGATGCCACCTTCCTGCGCCGCGTCCACTTGGACCTGACCGGATTGCCGCCGAGCAGCGATCAGGTTCGCGAATTCCTCCGTGACCCCGCCGAGTCGCGGGTCAAACGCAACGCGGTGATCGATTCGCTGATCGGCAACGACGCCTTCGTGGAATTCTGGACGAACAAATGGGCCGACTTGTTGCAAGTCAACCGCAAGTTCTTGGGGGTCGAAGGCAGCGAAGCGTTCCTCGCATGGATCCGCGACAGCGTCCG
>CAYVRC010000230.1:0-7031 GCA_964453205.1 uncultured Pirellulaceae bacterium
ACGTGGGCATGGAAGCCACCTGTTCGGGTTGTTCGTCATCGACGTTCGGCCATACCGGGTCAACGGGAACCATCGCCTGGGCCGACCCCGAGAGCGATTTGATTTGTGTCGTGCTGACGACCTTACCGGCACGCGCGGTTCCCGGAGGCAGGCATCCCCGGGAATTGGCGTCGGCCTGCTTTTCAGGGAATTGAGGCGGTTCGGGCAAACCGGCACCGTCGGTCCTAGCCGGCGACACCGGCAAAGGCTTCGTCGATCAGTTCGGCTTGTTCCAGTTTGTGGCTGGCCATGCTGCCGGTGCTGGGGCTGGCGGATTCCGCGCGGGTGGCTTTGCGTAGTTTGAAACGTTCGTTCAACTCGTCGCCGAAATTCAGTTTCAGGTAGGGCCAAGCGCCCATGTTGGTGGGTTCCTCTTGGACCCAAACGATTTCGCTGCCCGGTTCCAAACCGTCCAAGGACGCCAGGATCTCTTGGAACTTCAACGGGTAAAGTTGTTCGATCCGCATGATCGGCACGCCTTCGATGGCTCGTTCCTCGCGGGCGTCCAGCAGATCGTAATAGACTTTGCCGGTACACAGCAGGACGCGTTTGGCCGTGGACAGGGGGACCTTGCGATCGGGCAAGATCTTTTTGAACTCGGAGTTCGCCAAGATTTTCAGGGGGCTCGTCACCTGGGGATGACGCAGCAAGCTCTTGGGCGTCAAGACGACCAACGGCTTGCGCCATTTGCTGTGAACTTGCCGTCGCAGCAGGTGAAAGTACTGCGCCGGGGTGGTCGGCTGGACGACTTGGATGTTGTCTTCGGCGGCCATGGCCAAGAACCGTTCGACGCGGGCGCTGCAGTGTTCCGGGCCTTGGCCTTCGAAGCCGTGTGGCAGGAGCATGACCAGACCCGAGAGCCGATTCCATTTGTCTTCGGCCGACGCGATGAATTGGTCGACGATGACTTGGGCGCAGTTCCAGAAATCGCCGAATTGGGCTTCCCAAGCGACCAAGCCGCCGGGGCAATCGAGCGAGTAGCCGTATTCAAATCCCAGGACGCCGGCCTCGCTGAGCGGGCTGTTGTACAGTTCCAGCGGCGCTTGGTCCTCGGAAAGGTGGGCCAGCGGCGTGTGGGTTTCGCCCGTTTTGACGTCGTGCAGGACGGCATGGCGTTGGCTGAACGTCCCGCGTTGGCAATCCTGGCCGGTCATGCGGATCGGGTGACCTTCGACCAGCAAACTGGCAAACGCGGCGGCTTCGGCGGTGGCCCAGTCCACGCGTCGCTTGCCTTCGGACATTTCGCGGCGTTGTTGCATCGGCCGCTTCAGTTTCTTGTGCTGCGAGAAGCCTTCGGGCAGCCGCGTCAACTTGTCGATCAGGCCGGCCAGTCGATCCTGGTCGAAGGACGTGTCGGCCGGTTGGTCCGGCTCGGGGCCGCCGAAGTATTCGCTCCAGTTGGCGGCCAGGGTTTGGGTGTCGGGCACGAAGGTTTCGTTCTTACTGGCTTCGAATTCGCTTTCCAGTTTCTCGGTGCGTTCCTTGTTGATCTGGTCGGCTTCGTCGGCGGTGATTTTTCCCAGCGAAAGCAATCGCTCCAGGTATTTGAGTCGCACCGAAGGCCGGCGGTCGATCTCGTTGTACATGCGAGGCTGGGTGAATCGTGGTTCGTCGCCTTCGTTGTGGCCCCAGCGACGAAACGCGTACAGGTCGATGACGACGTCGCGATGAAAGGCTTTGCGGAAATCCATCGCCAAGCTGACGACTTGGGCGACCGCCTCGGGGTCTTCGCCGTTGACGTGGAAGATCGGAATTTGAAGCATCTTGGCCACGTCGGTGGCGTAAGTGGTGCTGCGGCCGTCTTCGGGCAAGGTCGTGAAGCCGACTTGATTGTTGATGACGATGTGCAGCGTCCCGCCGGTTCGATAGCCCGCCAGTTCGCTCATGTTCAGCATTTCCTGAACCACGCCCTCGCCCGCAAAGGCGGCGTCGCCGTGGACCAAAATCGTCATCACTTCCTCACGACGTTTGTCGTTGCGGATGTCTTGCTTGCAACGGGCCCGGCCTTGGGCGACCGTGTTGACGAATTCCAGGTGACTGGGGTTGAAGCACAACGAGATGTGAATGTTGTCGCCCGAGGCGGTCGTCCAGTCGCTGCTGTAACCCAGGTGATAGCGGACGTCGCCGCCACCGCGACTGAGTTCCGGCCGCGGGTCGTCGAAGGACCAGAAGATGTTCATGGCCCGCTTTTTCAAGATGTTCGCCATCACGTTCAAGCGGCCGCGGTGGGCCATGCCCATGACGACTTCCTTGACGTTGTGTTGTCCCGCCTTTTCCAGTGCCAAGTCGATCATCGGGATCAACGTTTCGGCGCCTTCCAAGGAAAACGTTTTGGCGCCGACGAATTTCCGGCGGACGAATTCTTCAAAGATCGACGCGTCGGCCAGTCGGGCGTAGATGCGACGCTGGACCTGGTGGGACAAGTCCAAGCGGTTTTCGGTGGTTTCCATGCGTTTTTGCAGCCAATCGCGGATGTTGCGATTGTCGATGTGCATGAACTGGGCGCCGATGCCCCGACAGTACGTGTTTTGCAGTTTGGTCAGGATCACGTCCAGCGTGCTGCCGCTGACGTTCTCCAGAATGCTGCTGTCAAAAGGTCGCAGCAAATCGTCTTCGCTGATCCCGTGCGACGTCGGGCTCAATTCCGGACAGTCGCGACCGCTCAGGCCCAGCGGATCCAGGTTCGCGATCAAATGCCCTCGCACGCGGTACTCGCGGACCAGCTGGTCGACGCGGTCCTGGATGCGGGCCAGCCACAAGGCTTGATCGGCGACCATGCTGCCGGTCGAACCGTCGGACGTCCCGGTTTCGTAGGGATCGGCAACGGCCGTCGCCCCGTTGCCGTCGCCGACCGACCGAGCGACGGTGGCACCGGCCGCCGCGGAAACACCGCGGTGAACCCGGTTGGAGGTCGCGGCCGAAGCCCCGGCTCCCGCGGTGACCTGCGCTTTCGCCCCGATCAGGAATTGCTCGAAATACTCACGCCAGGTGTCCGAGACGCTCGAGGGGTCGCGAACGTATTGGACGTACAAATCGTCGATGTAGTCCAAACTGTAACTATTCATGACAGCAATCAGAGCCGATCACGTTGGAGAAGGCAGGGAGGGAGACGCCAGCGAGTTTCGTTTCGACCGACGTCGTCGTGTAACTAACTGTACGGAATGCGGCGCCCAGGCGGTAGGCGATTCGCGCCCAGAATCAACCGAAAAGCGTGGCTCCGGCTCGTGAAACCCGGCCGGCGACCAGTCGGCTTTGTCGATCTTTTCCACGCTGATACGTTGGGGACGCCGCGACGCCCGCGGTCCCCCCAGTCATTCCCTACCGTCCCCACATTCTAGTTCCTTTCGATTCGATAGCATGACCGTTTTGATCCAAGTTCGTGACGCGCAAAAACGGTTCGGCGACCAAGTCTTGCTGGATGATGCCGAGCTCTCCCTGGTGGACGACAAGAAAGTCGGTTTCGTGGGACGCAACGGGGCCGGCAAATCGACGCTGTTGCGGGTGTTGCTCAAGGAAGAGGAATTGGAAAAAGGCGAGGTCATCCATCATCCCAGCCTTCGCATCGGTTACCTACGCCAGCACGATCCGTTCCAGCCGGGGGAATCGGCGCTCGATTTCTTGATGCGAGACAGCGGCGCCCCGGACTGGCGGTGCGGCCAAGTCGCCGGCCAATTCGAACTCAAAGGCGCCTATCTGGAAGGTCCCGTCAAGGAACTTTCCGGGGGCTGGCAGACCCGAGTCAAATTGGCGGCGCTGCTGCTGCACGATCCGAACCTGTTGATGTTGGACGAACCGACCAACTTCCTGGATTTGCGGACCCAGATTCTGTTGGAACACTTCCTGCGGGACTTCGGCAAGGCCGCGCTGATCGTCAGCCACGATCGGGCCTTCTTGAAAGCCACGTGCAGCGAGACGCTGGAACTGTCACGGGGCAAGCTGACGATGTTTTCCGGCAAGATCGACGCCTTCTTGGAACACCGCGACGAACGACGCGAACACGAACGACGTGTCAACGCGACCGTCCAAGCCAAACAGAAACAACTCCAACGTTTCATCGACAAAAACCGCGCCAACGCCTCAACCGCTAGCCAAGCCCGCAGCAAAGCCAAGCAACTGGAAAAACTGCAAACCGTCGACATCGTCGCCGACGAAGCGACCGTCCACATCCGCGCCCCGCGGGTCGAGCCTCGCAGCGGCACGGCCTTTCGCTGCGAAGGCTTGGCGATCGGCTACCCCGATCACGTCGTTGCCGACGACGCGGCTTTCGAAATCGAACACGGACAACGCGTCGCGATCGTCGGTGACAACGGCCAGGGCAAAACGACGCTGCTGCGCACCTTGGTGCATTCGTTGCCGCCCATCAGCGGCAACATGAAATGGGGCCACGGCACCAGCATCGGGACGTACGCCCAGCACGTTTACACGAGTCTGGATGAACGACAGACGGTCCTCGAGCAATTGGAATACAGCAGCGATCCCGAAGTCACGAGGCAAGACTTGTTGGCGATGGCCGGCACGCTGCTGTTTCGCGACGAAGCGATCCACAAAAAAGTCAAAGTGCTGTCCGGCGGTGAACGCGCGCGGGTTTGCATGGCCGGGTTGCTGCTGGGCAGCGACAACGTTTTGGTCTTGGACGAACCCGGTAACCACTTGGACGTGGAAACGGTTGACGCGCTGTCCGAGGCCTTGCAGGCTTACAAAGGCACCATCGTGTTCACCAGCCACGACCGGTTCTTTGTCCGCCGCGTGGCCACGCGAGTCATCGAGGTGCGTGACGGCAAGGTCAAAGTCTATTACGGCGACTACGACGAGTACTTGAAAACGGTCGAAGATGAAGTCGACGACGGCGAACGCGAACGAGCCAAGTCGGGTGCCGCGCCGGGGAAGGCCGCCGCAACGGCCCCGAAAGGCAAGGTCACCGATTACCGGCAAACCCAGCAAGAACAGCGTCGTGCTGAGAAGGAAGTCAAGAACTTGGAAAAGAAGATCGTCAAAATGGATGACGAAAAGCGATCTCTGAACGACCAGTTGCTGAAAGAAACCGATCCCGACGCGGCGCTGAAGCTGCACGAGAAAATCAAAGCCATCGAAGTCGACCTGGCCGAAGCTGAACTCCGCTGGCTGGAACTGAGCGACCAAGCCTGATCACGTCATCCGATCCTGCGATCTCTCACGAACGTAGGATGGGTTTCCAATCCGTCCACACACCAGTAGTGGTGTGCCAAAGAATTCGTAACGACGTGCTTCGTATCGTCCGGTTACAATGCTGGGGGAGTCTATTGATGAAGACAGCACAGAAGGTCTATGCGATGCTCGGCAACGAATCGCTTTGGGATGTTGCGACGCGTTGCCATGAGCTGCTCAGCGACGCTGGGATTCCCTATTCGATTTGCGGAGGTGTTGCCGTTTGCCTTCACGGATACCAACGAAACACGGCCGACTTGGATCTTGTGATTCGATCCGACGACAGCGAAGCGGTCCGGCGAGTCTTGAGCGAGGCCGGATTCAGATGGGATCCGGTCAAGTCGGAGTTTCGCACCAACCATGACATCGCGATTCAGTTCTTGATCGCCGGGCACAAGGCGGGTAAGGGAACGGAAGTCTCGGTGTCCGAACCGACGGGAGACCTGAACGTCGAGCAGATTGACGGACTCTCCGTCGTTCGTCTTTCGCGACTGATCGAAATGAAGATTGCTTGCGGAATCAGCAATCTGCGGAGAACTCATAAAGATTTCGCTGACGTTGTGGAATTGATTGCGATTCGCGACCTCGACGGATCGTTCGCTCGCTTCTTGCACAAATCGCTTCGCCCAACGTTCCGCGAACTCGTGCGGAACGCCTCGGCATCGGATGACGAAGGTACCTCGGGCTAATTTCCACCGCCGCGTAGGACGGATTTCCAATCCGTCCCTCACTCCAGAAGTCCCGGAGGGACGGCAGCCCATTGCCGTGGGGCCCCGCCCCACGGTTCGCGGTCCAGCGATCCAGCCCCGGTCTTCACCGCCGGGCCGCCCCCAGGCGGCCCGGCGGTGAAGATCACGCAAAGGTGCCGGCTGAAACCGGTGGCCGAGGCCACCGGCAGGATGCTACCGTCCCTCCGGGACTTAAACCTGACCGCCTCGAGGTCGCCGGTCGCTAAGGAACGAGCGAAACATAACTGCCGTAGCTTGGGCACTCTTGCCCGAGATGCAGCGGACGGGCAGGAGTGCCCATCCTACTTTTGTTTTTCGCTCGTTCCTAAGCTCCCACCAACGCCCCGCCGCAACTGCTGCCCACGCCCGCGGTGCATCCGTAGCAATGCTCGCCCGTGGCGATCTTTCGTTGACTCAATTCGTCAAGCGTGACGTCCCACAATCGGGTCGTCGCGCGCTTTCATCACCGCACCCTTCGCTCTTGCTACAATCGGATTGTCAAACCCTTTCGCCGAAGTGATGTGTTGGGACCGGTCAGTCGCCGGTTGGAGACGACAGAAGGTTGCCGTGCCGGCAAGCGAGCCTCGATAGGAGTCGTCCGCCGGCAACGCCATGGGCATTCGCTTCGCTTTTCCGAACTCGCAGAGAAACCGCTTAGGCGGTTGCGGGAATGAGAGCCATGACCTGCAAGAAGAATCGACACGGAAGCGGCGACCAAAGAATCGACGGTCGTCATCTGTCTGGCGACGATAGCAATTTCCGTCAAGTCCCACATTGGGACGCCGTGGCCCGACGCTTGACCATCGGTCGCGTTTTGATCAAGCAATTCAGGCAAGCGGCTGAGAATCAAACGCTGGTCTTGGCAACCTTCGAAGAGCAAGGCTGGCCGCCAGTCATTGAAAACCCTTTGCCTGACGACGGCTTTGTCGATCGGTTGACTCAGCTCTACGAGACCGTCAATTCGTTGAACCGAAACCGCAAGAGCAAGTTGCTTTCGTTCCACACTTCTGGATGTGGAAGCTCGATTCGGTGGGAACTCGAAGATGCGACATCTGTTGGAGAATCACCCAAGAATCACCC
>CAYVRC010000231.1:0-7030 GCA_964453205.1 uncultured Pirellulaceae bacterium
GCGGGGGCGATTTCGGGAAGCGGAACAGTTTACTCGATCTCGCCGGTCCGGTCCCGCAAACTCGCGTAACGGGCGCGGTAGCGCCGGACCATCGCGTCGACGGAAAAGTCCGACCGAACGTGGTCCAAGTTCTGTCGCCCGATTCGGACGGCCAAATCTTCGTCCTGTTGCAATCGCCGGACAAGGATGGACATCGCCGAGGCGTCCTCCGGTGCAAAGACCTGTTCCTTGTCTCGGTGCGCGAACAATTCTTGACTTCCTTCGATGCGACTGCACACGACCGGACGTTCGGCGGCCATCGCTTCGAGCACGACGTTGGGCATGCCCTCGTAGCGACTGGGCAAGACCAGCAACCGTGCCGATCGCATCAACGGGGCGACGTCTTTTTGCCAAGGCAGAATGCGAACGCGGGACTCGCCGATCGATCGGGCCCACTCGATCAGTGGCGTTCGCAGGGGGCCGTCGCCGACCAACAGCAGTCGCCGGTCGGTGTCGGGTGGTGCGATCGCGTCGATCTGACTCTGCAACAGATCGATGCCCTTTTGAGGATGAAAGCGGCCGACGAACAGGCTGACGACGCTGTCGTCGGGCCACCCGATTCGTGACCAAGGCATCGGCGGAGTGTTTCGAAACCGATCGACGTCGACGGAGTTGCCGATCACGGTCGTCCTCTCGGGTCGGGCCCGCAAGCGTTCTGTCGCGAAGTCGCGGGTCGCTTCGCTGACGCAAATCAACTCGTCCATCTTGGCGACCGCATTCGCTTCGATGACACAGCGCAGGGGACGGTCCTCGGCGACCCGCAACCCGCCGACGGTGACGGGGATTTTCGTGCCCCGAGCCGCGAAGGTGCCCATCACGTTGGCGTGAAAAAGGAACGCCTGGCAGACCTCGGGCGGTGACAGGCCGTCGCCGCGAAACCATCGTTTCAGCTTCCGATACGCACGAAAGAAATCCGTCGCCCGATCGGCGTCGGCTGATGCGACGGGGATTCCCGCCTCGAGCAATCGATTCACCAACAACGCTTGGTCACCGACGGGTAACGACGCGATCGAGAACACGCGAACGACGTCGCCGTGACGTTGCAGCCCGATGGCCAGTTCGGTCAGGCACTTTTCGGCCCCGCCGACGAACAATTCCGTGATGACCAGGTCGACGCGCATGAGTCAGAACGGCGCGTCCATTTGAGATTCGTGACGCATTCCGCCGACGTCGCGAAATAACGTCAGCGCCTGATGGGTTGCCGCGACGTCGTGAACGCGAATGATGTCCGCCCCCATCGCGGCGACCGCCAGTGAAACACCCAGCGTCCCGAAGGTTCGGTCGGCCGACTTGTCGCCCAGCCGTTTGCCGATGAAGCCTTTGCGTGAATGGCCGATCAGGATCGGCGCGGCCAAAGCCGTGAAACGATCGGTCGCCCTCAACAGCGTCAAATTATGCTCGTGCGTCTTGCCGAAACCGATACCGGGATCCAAACAGATGCGGTCCTGCTGAATGCCCGCGTCCAAACAGAACTGTCGACGCTGTAACAGATAGTCGTAAATCTCCTGAACCACATCATCGTAGCTCGGGTCGTCTTGCATCGTTTGCGGAGTGCCTTTCATGTGCATCACACAAACGCCGACCCCGTGTCGGCGGGCGACGCCGGTCATCGCGGGGTCGCCCTCCAGTCCGGTCACGTCGTTGATGATCTGGGCACCCGCATCGATGGCCGCGTCCGCGACGTCGGCCTTGCTGGTGTCGATGCTGATGGGGATGTCCAACTGTCCGGCCAGTCCCTGAATGACCGGAACGACGCGGCGGAGTTCTTCGCCGCCGGCGACCGGATCGCTGTACGGGCGAGTGCTTTCGCCGCCGATGTCGATCAGATCGGCACCGTCGGCTTGCATCTGCAAGGCGGCGTCGATCGCCGCGGCGGTCTGCCGGTACTTGCCGCCGTCAGAAAAGCTGTCCGGAGTGACGTTCAAGATGCCCATGATCAACGGCCGCCGCTGAAGGTCCAACGTGCGTCTGCCGAGATTCCAGGTTTTCGTCACCAACGAAGTTCCATTTGCGAAACGATTCGAGAAGCCAAGTTGTCTATGTTAGCTTGGTTCGCCGTGTCGATGGACTGACCGGCTTCGGGAACGAAACGGCTGTCGCTGCTGAAGTCGATGCCCGCCAGTTTTTCCGGAATCACGCTGTCCTGCATCAACGCCACGCCGCCGCGACCGATCCAGCTGGCCTGAACGACCATAGCGGCGTCGAGCGCACGCGGGTCGTCGCCGAACGTTTCGGTCAAAACGCGTTTGTTTTCCCCGGAGATCGTGCACACGAGCGTGCTGTCGGCGTTCACATCGTCGGTGACTTTGTAAGGCGTCCGCATCTCGATCTCACGCACCAACGCCTCGGTCAATCGTGGTCCCAAACCGTGCCGAAAGGTCTCGTTACGGACGACGGGCACGTGCACGGTACGGATGTTCGGCGGAAACAGACCGGCGTTACCGAAGCGATACGGCGCGCAGCCGGACAGCATCACCGCGACGGCGATCAGGGTCATCAACGTTCCGCGACTGCGATCAGGCTTGGAAAACATATCCGTCCTACATCCTTTGACTGCCCACCGACCCTAACGCAACATCGTGTCGTCGCGTGGGAACGTCGTTTCCAGGGGAGCCTTGTTGTCACGCCGGTCGGGGAACAGATTCTGCAGCCACGACAAACGCTTGGCGGGCACAGCCGGCAGACCGGAAACGGACTCCAGTCGCTTTCGCGCGGTTTCGGCGAACGGCGTGTCGGCGTAATCGTCCAAGATTTTCTGGTAGTAGCCCGACGCCGCGCCGTAGTACTTTTGCTTGTCGCGATACTGGGCCCGCTCGAATAACTTCTCCGCTTTGTGATAAGCGATCTCGGAGGAAGCGCGAGCGACCATGTCGGCGTACTCTTTTTCTCGCAACCGGTCCGGGAACCGCTGCCGAGTCTGCTTGACCAGTTTTTCGGCTTCGTCCAACAACAGCGCGCTGTAGTGCGGTCCCGCGTAGACTTCCATTTTGCAACGAATGCCCAGCAAATGCGCCAGGAACAGATGCTCGCTGTCAGGGAACGATTCCCGCAGGTCGGTCAAGAACTCGTCGGCTTCCTCGAATTTTCCTTGTCGAATGTGTTCCGCGGCCGCGGCCATGGTCGCGTCATCGGCCAAGCGTCCGGTCGGATCGTCGTAGCGGATCTGGTCCAAGACGCGAACGGCGTGTCCGTCGGCGTCCAATCGTGGTCGCGTTTTGTCAAAGACGTCCAGGGTGAACCATTTTTCGTCGTTGACTTTTTCGATGTCGATCCAGTACCGGCTGATCGAGAACAGCCGCGCCGCGACTCGGTCGTTGTGTTTGTTGCGGGGATATTCTTTTTGCAGTCGCTGATAGACGTCGACGGCGGCGGGCAAACGGTCGGCAAAGAACAAGCTTTCGCCCTGCATCAACAACGCGTCTTGTTCGAGCGCCGAACCCGGCGCGGCCTCGCCGGCCCGTTTGAACAGGTCCGCGGCGTTGTCGAAGACGTCCTCGGCTTGTGCCTTGGGCATCTCGCCGGCGCGGCGGAACTCCGCATCGCCCTGTTGGTACAGATCCTTCGCCCGGTTTCTGTCTTCTTGCTCGCGACCGGTGACAAAGTTGACGACGCGGTTGGTTTCCTTCTTGACCGCGCCCCACGTCGAGGTGTCGCCGCCGGCTTGCACCACGCCCCCGGAACCTGGGCCCCCGGAACCTGTGCCTCCGGAACCTGTGCCTCCGGAATTTTGGCCGTCGGAATTTTGGCCGTCGTCGATCTCGGGCTGTCCGAACAAATCGCGAGGCCCGGTCGGCGTACCGCCGATGGTCTGGCAACCGATGCACGCGGCGATCGCCAACACGACCGACGGCGACAAGGTGGCGAGAAACGCCTTGGCGGATTTTCCGCCGCGATCCTGTGGCCAGGCTTTTGCTTGGGGTCGCGTGATTGCGCTGGTTTGTTGGGGTCGCGTCATGCGTCGTTTCCCGTTTCCATCTTGGTCGGCAAAAAAGGCTGCATCCGAGGCGTCTCGCCCAGCAGCGATTGAATGTATCGGCTGATCAACCCGCGCAGCTCGCCGTAGTTTTTCGCATCCACGTCGATTGCGTCGTCGGCATCTTTGTCGCCCGACAACAAAGTTCGCAGTGCCGCGGCCACCGCCCGGCGAACCGGTATGATCCGATGCTGGTTGGGTCGACACGTGCCACAAACCAGACCGCTGGTGTCCAGTGCGAATGCCAATCGCCCGGCCGGCGGGATTTCGCCGCCGCAGTGCGTGCAACGATCCATTCCGGGCGCGCTTCCCAAAATCTGTAAGGACAAGACGTCGAAACGCAACAACGCCAGCGGCACGTTGCCGGTCCCGTCGATCTGTGAAAGCGTCTCGGTGGTCAAGTCGTAAAGTTCCGGCAAGGGATCGTGTTCGTCGGTCAACAGCCGCAGCATCTCCGCGACGTGGTAGCCCGCGTTGGTACGCTCCATGGAACGTTCGGCCCCACGAAATCGGCGGTGCAGCTTGGCTTCGGTCAACAGATCCAGCCCCGCGTGCGGTTTGCGTATGACGACTACACGACAGACCGACAGCAGGTCAAGCGAACCTTCGAACGGCCCCTTGGGTCGGCGAGCCCCCTTGGCGATCGCCGAGATGCGGCCGAACTCTCGTGTCAGCAACGTGACGATCAAACTCGTCTCGCTGAATTCGATCGTCCGCAGCACAATCGCGGTGCAAGTTTCACCAGACAACGGCAATCCCGGGACGGACCGAATGGGGTTTCACGCGTTTACAAATCATCGTCGTCGGCTTCACCGAATTGCCCCAGCGAGGCCAGCAGCTCGCTCATCTCCGCCGCCGCGTGCGCATCCCCCTGACGCCGGGCTTCGTCGATGCCGTCACGCAAAAAGGTTCGGGCTTCGTCGACACGGTTCAATTCGGCCAGTTGCTGCGCGGCCATGAAGAACGCTTGAACGTAGGGCGGAATGTCCCGCGTCAGCTCGGCCAATCGAGAAACGCTTTCCTCCCCCTTTCCCTCACTGCGGTACTCCATCGCCAAGCTGTACCTCAAAAACGTGTCGGTCGGATCGTCCGCCAGCATGGCTTCGATTTTTTCTTTTCGACTCACGTCGGTGGTTCCCTCGGGTGCAGTGACTCAGGTGCAATGAAATGACGCAGCGAAATCGGCAAGGTCGGGCCGTTTTACCGAAAGCGAACGAACCGAAATCATCGCCTCATCAGAAAAACTGCTGCAACGCTCCATATTGTCTCAAAGGGCAAAGGCTGAACAGCCGATAGCGTTGAAGACAAACCAGAATTTTCAGACCTTCCAAGCGAGATCGACGCATGGATCGCGGTACCCGACGCTTCGCCATCAACCGTTTTTCCCCGACCCTCGGCGGGGCGGTGCTCATCGCATCGCTCTGCGGCGTGACATCGGCCTTGTCCCAGGGACAGGCCCCCGATTCGCAGCGATCCGCTGACGCGGCGTCGGCACCGGTGCGACCCTCGGGTGTCGTGACCGCCGGTGGCGTTTCCCGCCAGGGCGGCGGCTCTCCGATCCTGCAGGTCGTCGGAAAACAACCCAGCAGTCACAACCGCCGCCCGCTCAACTGGGGCAGTCTGTTCGGCGGATCCTCGTCCGCGCCGGCACGACGGCCGGCCGCAACGACACGGCAACAACCGACGCTCGGGCAAGGTTTGCTCAGTGGTCTGTTCGGCGGAACTTCCTCCGGCGAATCTCGCGCCGAAGGCACCGCGGCGGTTCCGGAGAATCGTGGCTCGGTGCCCTTGCCAGAGCCCGCCGATTGGGAGGGGATCCCGTATCACGAAGCCGACGCCCGGCGAACCCGTCGCGTCGGCCCTTCGACGGCACAACCGATTCGCGATCCGTCAGATACCCGCGTCACCACCCGATCGTCCTCATCCACGGCCGGTCGCTTCACGCCGCCGACACCGCCGGAAGACAAACCGGAGATCGTCCGTCGTGAACAAACCCGGACGATCGATGTCCCGACCATCGGCGAGCCGAGCGTGGCGCGGCGTCAAACCGGCGAGCTGTCGGATACTTCCAGCAGTCGACGGTCCTCCGGTGCAACGTCTAGCCGCTCCTCGACCGGAGACGCCTTGTCGAAAGTGGACGAGCTTCATTCGCGTCGCCGACAAATTCGCAGCGACGATTCGATCGAGGACTTGGTGCCACGCGTCGCGAAGCGTGCCATCGCCGACGTGACGCCCGACGACAAGTCGGCCACGGCATCGCGTGAATCGCAGCCCAAGACGTCGTCCAGTCGACGCGTCGCTCCGCCCGCCGAAACTCCCACCTTGGCCGACGCCGGCCCGTCAAAGTCCGCCACCTCACCGGCAGAGTCCGGCACCCGGCCGGCCCCGCAAACGACGGCCGCCGAAACGCCGCAGCTACCGAAGCCGCAACCGTCCACCGTCGCCGCGACGAAACCGAACGCCCCAACGGAGCCCAAGGCGACGACGAAGCCGATCGCCACGCCGACTCCCTCGGTCGAAGTTCCCATCAAGCAAGAATCTGTCGCCAAGACCGTTACCCCGCCGTCGTTGTCGGCACCGGCCGCAGCCGACTTGTCCTTGCCGCCACGACAACCTTACGCGGCTTCGCAACAACCTTACGCGGCTTCCCAACCGACCAGCCCTCTGCACAGCGGAAGAGTCGCCGGTTTCCAACCCGATGCGTCGATCGCCGCCACGACGCCGAGCCTGCCGAGTTCCTTGGACCGGTCCGAGGGCCTGGTGATGCCGAACGACACGACGATGCCGGGCGACGCGACGATGCCGGGCGCATCGGGCGCCCCGGCCGAGACGAATTCCGCGAGGATGTCGGCCCCGGTCGATTCGTTCTCCGCGGCCGCCGGCCCCGCCGTGGATCACTTTGCTCCGATCGACCCGTACCAGCGAAACACAGCGGCGGACCGGGCCGAAAATCGTATCGCGTCGGTTCCGCCAACCGGCCGTTCCGATTCGGCGCCGCTGCCATTGCCGAACGTTTCC
>CAYVRC010000232.1:0-6898 GCA_964453205.1 uncultured Pirellulaceae bacterium
GGCGTCTCACAAAAGGGGAAGAAACATGCCGACAATCTATCGCCTCATCATCCGCCCGTCAACAATAGGTGGCTGGCACTTATTTTGGTTGGGTGTTTGATTTTGGTAAGATTTTTACGTCCCTTCGGTAGACTGAGCGGATGAGCGGATCGTTGCGAAGAACCATTCGAATCGTCGGGTACTTTTGGGCGGCGCCCAATACGCTGACGGCCGTCGCCATCGGCCTGCTGCTGGGCGGCCGATTCGAGTGGGTCAACGGCGTGATCGAAATCAGTGGGCCGCGGATCGCATGGTCGCTTTCACAAATGCCGATGCCCGCTCGTGCGATGACCATCGGGCATGTCGTTTTTGGCACCGACCGCTTTACGCTTCGCGTGACCCGTGTCCATGAACGTGTGCACGTCCGACAGTACGAACGATGGGGCCCCTTGTTCGTTCCGGCCTATTTGGGTGCATTCCTGTGGCTGACCCTGTGCCGCCGCGACGGCTATCGCGAAAACCCTTTTGAAATCGAAGCCTATCGGACCGATACGCCCGATTTCCGAGCGGCCACCCGGCAGCCGGGTGAATGAACGCCACCGGAACGATCCCGAGATCAGGGACGCATCTGACGGGCGTGCCGCCGCAGCGTCGACGTTTGTTTTTTCAGACGCAAGCTGTTGCGTCGCAGTTCCTCATCCAGTCGAGCCGTAGCGATAGGCGAAACGGGGATCGGCGCGGTGCCCATTCGCACCGCGTCAGGTTCGAAATAGCGACTATCGGTCAGCGAAGAAAGCGTTTCACGGACCAACAGATCACTGACACGCGACAGCATCTTTCGGCCATCGACGGGAATGATCTGAGGCCCGCTCCAGCGGAGCCGAGCGCCGACGATTTCGACGGCGGCTCCATCGGTCAACGACAATAATCGTGTTTTCATTTCGTCGACCGGCGTGTCGAAAATCCAAACCCAACGTCGGTCCGCGACACGGTAAACCAAGTCAAAACACCGGAGCTGACTCTGCAAAAATCGGTCGAAGCGATCTGCGCTTACTATCGGACAAGCCGCGCCGAGCGTCACCGTCCCGGCGACCAATTCCTCGGGCGAAGATAGGTCGCCCCGATCCGACCAAAGCGTTCGTCGGCCGACCGAAGGTCGCACCTTCGCGTTCTGGTTGCCCGAAGATTTCACCGGTGAATCGTATCGAGTCAGCGTGTGACCAATGACACGGGCCGAAAACGCTTGTTCGCCCCCGTCGCCGAGCCCGTCGTCACCCCGCCCGTCTTGTCCGAAAGGATAACGCCGTCGCCAGCGACACCAACTTTCGGCAACCGAATGCGGCCCCGCACTCGGCGTTTCAAAACTGACCTCCGTTCCGAAGCCGATTTTCGACGTGATCTGCAGTGACGAAAAATGCAGTCCCGCGATTTGACGGCAGATGTTCAGCCCGAGCCCCGATCCGCCGGTCGTCGAGACACGGGGCCGGTCGATTCGCTGAAGTTCCTCCTGTGTCAGGCCCCGACCGCCGTCGATGACCGACCACTTGATCGTTTCACGGTCGCGTTCGGGCAGCACGCGAATGCAAACGGGAGTTTGATCAGAAACGGCGGACGCATTTTTGACCAGATGCACCAACATCCGACACAGCAAGCTCGAATCGACAAAGACTTGTCGGGGCGGCCCGTCGGCGACGTCCCAAAGCAACGAAACGTTTGCCGGCAACGACCGAGACACAGCTTGATTCACCGCCTCGCGAACCTCCTCCAGTTCGACGGCACTGCGGTGCACCGTCGGCGAACCGGTGAGCAGACGATCCACCGCCGACATTTCCGAAAGCATTTCGGAAACACGATCGCACTGCTCCATCGCAACCCCCAAACAGTCAGCCTGCTGCGACGAGACCGTTCCCAAATCGCCGTCGTGGACTAAACGGACCGACTCTCGAACGGTTGCCAAAGGCGTGCGCAAACCGTGCGTCGCTTCACGGACAAGCTGCTCGGCCGCCTCTAGCCGGCTAACGCCCCCCGCAGGAAACGAGTCGTTGCACCCGAGGCTCTCGGTTCGGGTTGCGACATCGGAAACCGCACGCCGCTGAGACGGCCGGCCCGGCCGGGGGCCGGTGCGAGTCACCGCACGGCCGGCGTCCTGACTGTCGGCCACGTTCGTGGGCGACCCCTGATCGGACGGCGGGGTGCTGGACGACTGCGTGGATCGATGAGGCTTCACGAGGGACACCTTGCGGAGTGAAACGTTCGCTCGAGCCGCGTCGAAAACTGGGCGCAAGCGTCAGCCGGGATGACTGCATTTCAACGCCGATCGACTTGATGCGCATGGGCGAATCAGCGAAAACCGGCGAGGCCCCGGATCAACGGCTGACCGGAGAACGCAAGGAACGATCGTGACGATTAACGCGTCTCCGTCGGGACCCGGGGACTACCGCGCCGGCAGGGTCCCACGCTGCGAGGCGGTGTCGCCCGCTTCGATCGGGGCCGACCGCCCGATCGCTCGACGTCGGGATCGGGTGGCTACCAAAGTGACGATGTGTCCGCGCTGGACGACGCGACCGTGTTGGTTGATCAATTCACGCAACCACGTGACTCGACCGGCACGACGCCCGTGCGGTTCGGCGGAAACGACCGTCGTCGCCACGCGAACTTCGTCGCCGAAAAAGATGGGTGCCTCGAATCGCCACTCGGTCAGCCCGGTCAACGCCAGGGTCGAAACCCTCGGGTGTTCGGTGCTCAATCCCGCCATCACGCTTAAGCCCAGCAACCCGTGGGCGACCGGTTCGCCGAAAGGCATCGCCATCGTGCGACGGCGGCCCGAGTCTTCGTCGGACGATTCCCGCTCGCCCGCCCCGCCCAAGTGCAGCGGGTCGTGGTCACCGGTCAGCATTGCAAAATCGGCCACGTCGTCGGCCGTGATCGCTCGCGTCGGACTGATCCATCGATCCCCGGCCTCCAGATCCTCGAAGTACAATAAATCGGTAGCGGTGGAGCTAGGCAAGATCATCTCGGATTCACAGGGAAGATCGGTTCAGACGGCGACTCGCCGACCCGAGCGGGCATGCACGAGGGCGGAGCCCGTCGATGAAATATGCGCCCTTTGTCGAAGTTCAGGTAGAGTCATTCGCAACTTTCCCTCCAGATTCAACGCCGTTTCGCCGGGATTTTAACGGTCAGCGAGAACGCGGGGGATGGGGACAATCGACTTCACGGCGGTCCCCAGGACGCCGCAGAGCCCCAGGCAGGCGGGGATCGCCCTCCGGGGCCGCCCCCGACACTGTATCATGTTAGCCGGACGGTCATCCGAAGTGCCCAAAACGAGGAAATCCCCAGTGAACCGCGTCATCCGTTCGTCTCTCCCGCAAGTTTTTGTGGCGTTTTTTGTTGCCGCGCTGCCCATTCCGGGCGTCAAAGCCCAAACCGAGTCCGCTCGGGCAAAACCCGCTGACCAAGGTGCATCCGACCGAGCGGCGTTGGGGTTTCGAGTCCGCCCGCTGGCCGTGGATGCGAACGAAGGCGTCGCGGCCGGGGACATTGATCGCGACGGCGTGACCGACATCGTGGCCGGCCGGAATTGGTACCGTGGCGGAGACTGGGCCTCACGGCCGGTCCGAGCGATCGAGGATTGGAACGGCTACGTGCAAAGCAACGGTGATTACCTGTTCGACGTCAACGGAGACGACTGGCTGGACGTGATCGCCGGATCGTTCTTGCCGACCGAAGTCCATTGGTACGAGAATCCTCAAGCCGAAGGCCTGCGACTGGGCAAGCAGTGGACGCGGCACCTGCTGGTGGACACAAAAATGTCGACCAATGAAGGCCAGTTGTTCGAAGACTTGGACGGCGACGGTCGCCCCGAATGGATCGTCAACAGCTGGAAACCCGCTACACCGATGACGATTTGGCGGATGATCCCCGTTGATGCACCGGAGCAGGGCGGCTTGAAAAAAAGTGGCGGCAAGGCCGACAAAACCTCTTCCCCGGCGAAATACAAAATGGTTCCGCACACGTTGGGCGGAACCAACGGGCACGGCGTCGCGGCCGGAGATCTCAGCGGCGACGGTCGCCCGGACGTTCTGGTCGGGCATGGCTGGTACGAACAGCCCGCCGAATCACCTTGGAGTCAACCTTGGACGTTTCATGACGCTTGGAAATTGCATTCCAGTTTGCCGATGATCGTGACCGATTTGGACGGCGACGGGGACAGCGACCTGATCTTTGGAAACGGTCACGACTACGGTTTGCAGTGGTGGGAAAACACCGGCACCGACGCGGACGGCGAGTTCGTTTTCAAGGAACACACGATCGACAAATCCTTCAGCCAACCTCACTGCTTGGCGTGGGTCGACTTGGATGCGTCCCCGGGTGCCGAAGGCGGTGATGGGGGTCAGCCCGAACTGATCGCCGGCAAACGTTACTTCGGGCACAACGGCAAAGACCCCGGCGGAATGGAAATGCCCTGTCTGTATTACTACCGTTTCGACTCCACCGACAAGACGTTCACTCGCTACACGATCGACGAAGGCCACGTCGGCACCGGGCTGCAAATCGTGGTCGAAGATTTCAACGCCGACGGGAAACCGGACCTGGCCGTCGCCGGCAAGAGTGGCACGTACGTCTTGCAAGCCCGATGAGCGACCGCGACGCAACGATCGGCCCCCCGGACTCGTCGGCCCGGGAATTGTCGCTTCGCGAAGCCCAACAGCAGGTCGACGACTGGATCCACCGCCTGGGCGTCCGCTATTTCGAACCGCTGACCAACCTGGCCCAACTGACCGAGGAAGTCGGCGAAGTCGCACGAATTTTGTCGCGGACCCACGGCGAACAGAGTTGGAAAGACGACGCGCCGCGCGGCGACTTGGCCGACGAGTTGGCCGACGTGTTGTTCGTCACCATCTGTCTGGCGAACCAATCGGGGATCGATCTGACCGCCGCGATGGCCAAAAACTTGTCAAAAAAGACTCAGCGGGACGCGAATCGCCACCGCCGCAATGACAAGCTGACCTCCTGATCCGCCTTGCCCTGGACAGCCCATTTGGACTAGGAATCGGCTTGGGACGGCTGCACCGGTGCGGGCGTTCATCGATACTCGACGCGTTTTTCGCAGGGCAGGATGCCACCGATGGCGATGAAGACCGTTCCGCTTTTGAACTTTCGTCGGCCGCGTCCGTCGCTCGGTAATCGACCGCCAGGCTCCGGTTTCGGCCTCTCGGACGCGGCGGTGCGGATCGCCGCCTTGTTTTTGCTGGTGCTGTTGGGCGGATGCGCGTCGATGTCGCGGGGCGACGCCGAGGACGAAGAGAGCAACGCGAAACTCGAAAAACTGCTCAAGGTCCCCGCTCCGCCCGATTTGATCCGCGAAGCGGCCGTTCCCAAAGGCTTGAATCAGATTCGCGTCGACGGCGTCGCCTTGGTCAACCATTTGGTCGGCACCGGCGGTGCACCGGAACCGTCCACGCTCCGCGACCAATTGTTGGAAGACATGCGTCGGCACGACGTTGCCAACCCCAACCACATTTTGGAGCAATCCGACACCGCGATGGTCCAAGTTCGCGGCGTCATCCCGCCGGGGGCACGGTCCGGCGATCCGATCGACTTGTTGGTCGTCGCACCGGCGCAGAGCCATGTCCGCGACTTGCACGGCGGCTGGCTGATGCAAACCCGACTTCGCCATCAGCAGGTCCTTCGCGGAGCGGTCCGCCAGAGTTCCGCGATGGCGTTCGCCCAAGGCCCGATTCTGACCCAAGGCGACTACCTGCCCGGAGCCGACAGCACGCTGCAAACCAAAGGCCTGATCCTGGCCGGCGGACGCGTCACCGAATCTCGCGAGCTCGGCTTGGTGCTTCGTCCCGAATTTCAACACGTCAAAATGTCCGCGGCGATCGCGGCGGCGATCAACCGGCGATTCTATTTCTTTGACGGGTCGACTCGCCGCGGCATCGCCAAGCCCATGGAGGACGACTACATCCGCTTGGACGTGCATCCGCGTTATCGTGGCAACGAACACCGTCTGATCGAGGTCGTCCGAGCGATCGGCGTCAAGCCGGAATCGGCCGAGACGCAAAGCCGACTGGCGGAGCTGGGGCGGCAGATCTCTGACCCCGCGACCGCCGCGGATGCCGCGTTGCAACTGGAAGGCATGGGCGATGGTGCGATCCCCACGCTGATCAAGACTTTGGAGTCGGATAATCCCGAGCTGCGATTTTATGCCGCCGAGACGCTCGCGTATCTGGATCGCGAAGAGTCCATCGCGCCGCTCGAGAATGCCATCCGCGACACCGCCGCGTTTCGTTTCCCGGCGCTGCTGGCACTCGAAGGCGTCGAGGATCGAGGTGCCGTGGACGCCTTGCGTCGATTGATGGACCAGCCCAGTTTGGAGACCCGCTACGGTGCGTTCTGCGCAATTCGTCGACGTCCCGACGGTGCCCCCACGCTTGCCGGCGAAAACGTCTCCGGTCAGTTTCGCTTCTTTGTGGTCCCCTCGACGGCCGAGCCGGCCGTCGTCGTCTCGCTGCGTCGGTCACCCGAAATCGTGGTGTTCGGCGAAGATCCCTCGGTGAACCTGACCGCGCCGATTTTCGGCCCCGGCGGTTTGCTGATCAAACAAGACGTCGACCATCCCGGCAAGCTACGCATCAGCCGCTTCTTGCCGGGCCAGGAAGACCAAATCGCCATCGTCGATCCGAGCATCCCCGGACTGGTCCACGGCATCGCCAGCGTCGGGGCCGGCTACGGCGACGTCATCGCGGTGCTCCGTGCGGCGAAGGACCGAGGCTTCCTCAGCCAGCAACTGGCGATGGACCCACTACCCAAGCCGCTGAGGACGTACCACCGAGAAAAAGAAATCGACGGAGAATCGTGAGGCGGCCGCGTCTTTGCAAAAGACGAAACTTGACACCCCCGGGGCGTCGAC
>CAYVRC010000233.1:0-6827 GCA_964453205.1 uncultured Pirellulaceae bacterium
ACACGTACTGACACACTCTTTCCCTACACGACGCTCTTCCGATCCACCACCAGTACGGGCGGAGCGCGAACTTCCCCGGCGCGGCGGCACCGGGACAGTTCCGACACACGCCGGTTTGGCCGAGTCACACCGATCAGTTCGGCTTGTACTACGTCCGCGGCCCTTGGCGTTAACGGTTGGCTTTCGCTTCTTCTTCGACGCGAAACATGTCGCGCCAGGGCAGCTGAATACCGCCGTCGATCGTCAGCGTGCTGCCGGTCATGTATTCGCTGTGCGGGTGACAGATAAAGACGACGCCGCGGCCGATTTCCTCGGGCTCGCCGAGACGCCCCCAAGGCAACGCGGCCCCACGCTCGGCCAGCGTTTCTTCGGTGAAAAACTTCCGCTCGCCCGGCGTGTTGATCCAGCCTGGGTGAATGATGTTCACGCGAATGCGGTGTTGAGCCAACTCGATGGCCGCCGTGCGCGCCATCTGGTCGTTGGCGGCCTTGGCCATGTTGTACGCCATCGCGCCGGGCATCGCCAAATGCGCGTGCGGGCTGCTGATCACCACCACGTTGCCACCCCGGCCGGCATCGACCATGTGCTGCGAGGCCGCTCGCGTGCCGTAAAACGCGCCCCACATGCTGACGTCGATCGTTTTGCGAAAACCGTCTAAGGACGCGGCCAGCATCGTCTGCCGATCGCTGTACGCGGCGTTGCTGACAAAGATGTCCAGACCGCCGAGCAACTCGACCGATTCGCCGACCAGCGTTTCGGCACCCTGCTGTGTCGACAAGTCCGCGCCCAACTTGTAAGCCTGACCGCCGGCCGCTTCGCAGGCTCGGATCACCTCATCGGCTTCGTCGGCGTTGCGGTTGTAGTTGATCACGCACCGACAACCGGCTTTGGCCAATTGAATGGCGATCCCGCGACCGATGCCGCGGGACGAACCGGTGACCAACGCGCGTTTTCCAGCCAACGGGCGGGAGGCGTCGTCGAGCGGGGGAAAGTCGAAGGAATCGGCGGCCATCGAAAAGGACTCTCGGGTTGGAGGGCGGAGGGGTGGCACGGGACCGGACGGATCGAATCCGGCCAGAAATATTAGCCGCCCCGCCGAATCGAACCACCCGCCACCAAGAGCCGGTCCGGCGGTCATGCCTGACGGGCATGACCGAGCCGATACGGTGGGCGGTGGAAAAAAGCGCGAAAACGATTAATTTTTGACAGTTTTCCGTCTTAATGGGTTGTATCTTTCGGATATTGAAAGGAATCTATCAGAACCGACCTCCGCATCCCCCCTGGTCCTCTTTTTTTGCCCAACTTGACTGACACCCGCCGCGATCAATTGCGACAGCTCGTCCAGACGCAAGGTTTTGCGTCTTTGGGGGATTTGGCGATGTCGTTGCAGGTCAGCGAATCGACGATTCGGCGGGATCTGGAGGCTTTGGAGCAGGCGGGCGAGGCGCGACGGACCCACGGCGGCGTGTTTTGGACCGGCGAAGCCGACAAGATGCCCGTCTTCGAAAACCGTCGCGACGACCGCTGGACCGCGAAACGGTCGATCGGCAGGGCCGCGGCCGAACTGGTCGACGACGACGACACGATTCTGCTCGATGGCGGCAGCACGACCTACGAACTGGCTCGCCAATTGGTCGGCCGACCGCTGCAAGTCGTCACCAACAGTTTGCCGGTGGCCTATCTGTTGTCGGCCAGCGAGTCGATCGACTTGGTGATGATCGGCGGCTGCGTCCGCGGCCGGACGGCGGTGGCGATCGGACCGTTGGCCGATGCGATGTTGGGCCAGATCAATGTCGCCAAAGCCTTTTTGTCGGTCGCCGGAATCACCGAGCGAGGCTATTTCAACAGCGACATGATGTTGGTCGAAAGCGAGAAAGCGATGCTGGATGCTGCCGACCAAGCGATCGTCGTCACCGACAGCAGCAAATTCGGCCGAGTCAGCCTGTCCCGCATTTGCGGATTGCAAGAAGTGGGACGCTTGGTCACCGACGACGGCGTGGATTCCCAGTGGAAAGACTGGCTGGGATCGGCCGGCGTCCAATTAACGTTGGCAGGTACATCGAAGGAAACCAGCGAATGAATCATTCAAACACGATCGACCGCAGCCGCATCGAGGCGATGGTCCGAAACGCTCTGCGTGGAACCATGCAACCTGGAACCGGGCAACCGGGCGGCATGTCGGCGCAATCCAACGGAAGCACCGGAGCCTGCACGGCATCTCAGCCGCCCGGCTGGGTCGACGGCCGACCGAACTTGCGGGTCAGCATTTCGGCGCGACATTGCCACTTGACCGACGAACACGTCGAAACCTTGTTCGGCCCCGGCAGCGTCTTGGAGCCCGAAAAAGATCTGTACCAAGACGGCTTTTACGCGGCCAAGCAAACCGTGATGGTGCTGGGACCGCGACGGCGAATGTTACCCAACGTTCGCGTGCTGGGTCCGACCCGCGGCGCGTCTCAAGTCGAACTGGCGTTCACCGATTCGATCTCCCTCGGCATCGACGCCCCGGTCCGTCACAGCGGCAAAATCGACGGCACGCCCGGGTGCGTGTTGGTCGGACCCGCCGGAACGGTGCAACTGCGGCAAGGGGTGATCCGCGCCGCCCGACACGTCCACATGAACTTTCACGACGCCGAACATTACGGCGTGGCCGACGGCGACATGATGAAGCTCGTCATCGGCAGTCCCGATTGCGGCGTCGTGTTCCAAGACGTCCTGGTGCGTGCCGACAAGGCCGCCAAGTTGGAGGTCCACATCGACACCGACGAAGGCAACGCTTGCAACCTGGATGCGGCGACCGAAATCGAGCTGACGCGGCAATCCGCGGGTTGCGGCTGCGGCGGTTGAAACCCCGTCCCTCCGGAACCCTTCCCCGTTCTGATTCCCCTTTCCACTCTCTCTCTATTTCTCTCGAAGGCTTAAACAAGATGGCAAAGATCAGTGAAGCGCTCGGCATGATCGAGACCAAGGGCTTTGTGTCCATGGTCGAAGCGACCGACGCGATGATGAAAGCAGCAAACGTCCAATTCCTGGGCTGGGACAAAGTCGGTGCCGGTTTGGCCACCGTCTTCGTCACCGGTGACGTCGCGGCGGTCAAAGCGGCGACCGACGCCGGCGCCAGTGCCGCCGGTCGCGTCGGCGAAGTGGTCAGCGTTCAGGTCATCCCGCGGCCTCACGAAGACCTGGAAAAAATCTTGAAGCTGCCCGCCAAGGCCTCCAAGAAGTAAGCCCCAAGACGCAAGTCAGCCGAGAAGCCGTCGGCGATCGACACGTCGTTGTTCGCGAATCGCTTCTTCAACCGTTCCGTTCCACCCCCACCCGGCCGAAAGCGTGACGCTTCAAGCCAAAAGATCCAAGAGCCAACAAAATGAATGACGCCATCGGATTGATCGAAACCAAAGGTCTGCTCGCACTCGTCGAAGCGACCGACGCCATGGCCAAAGCGGCCAACGTCGAAATCACCAAACGAGTCGACTTGGGCGGCGGCCTGGTCACGACCGTCGTCAGCGGCGACGTCGGCAGCGTCCGCGCGGCCGTCGAAGCGGGCGCGGCGGCGGCTTCGCAAGCCGGCGAACTGCTCAGCAGTCACATCATCCCGCGACCGAGCGAAGGATTGACCGAAGCCTTCTTCAGCTGAAGAGAAACTTCGCCCCGGTTCTTGTCCCCTACAACCATCCCTTCCACGCCAACGGAATCCAGCGTGCTCGTCCTCGTCGCGAATCTCGGATCGACCAGTTTCAAATATCGATTGTTCGACATGAACACCGAAGCTTGTTTGGCGCGCGGATCGGTGGAAAGGATCGGCGAGGCGGAAAGCAAGTGCGAGGTGACGATCGATGACTGGTCGGAAACCAAGACGATGCCGGTGCCCGATCACGGCGTCGCGGTTTCGGCGTGCCTGGAACAACTGACGCATCCGGATCACGGCGCGATCGGCGAAGCTTCGCAGGTCGCCGCGATCGGTTTCAAAGCCGTCCACGGCGGACGACTCTCGGGCACCTTCCCGGTCGACGACGGCGTGCTCGACGCGATGGCCGAGATGAACGCGGCGGCACCGGCGCACAACCCGCCGTACATCGCGGCGATGAAGTTGTTGCGAGAGCGATTCCCGGACCTGCCGTTGATCGCCGCGTTCGAAACGGAATTTCATCGCACGATTCCCGATAGCCGCACGACGTACGCGATTCCCGACGCTTGGACGAACGACTACCAAGTCCGACGGTGGGGATTCCACGGCGCCAGCCATCAGTACATCGCCCAGCGGACGGCCGAGTTGCTCGGCCGCGACGATGCCCGAATCATCTCGTGCCATCTGGGCGGCAGCAGCAGCTTGACGGCGATCGCTGCCGGAAAAAGCGTCATGACCACGATGGGCATGACGCCGCAAACCGGGCTTCCCCAAAACAACCGCGTCGGCGACTTCGACCCGTTCGCCCTGCCGCTGATCATGCAGCGAACCGGCGAAACGTTGGAAGTCACGCTGAAGCGTTTGGCCGGCGAAGGCGGCTTGCTGGGAATCAGCGGCCACAGCGGCGACATCCGCGATTTGGAACAGGCCGCCGACGCGGGCGACGCGAAAGCCCGCTTGGCCTTGGACGTGTATGTCGAAGAGATCCGCCGGCAGTTGGGCGGTCAGATGGTCGCCTTGGGCGGCGTCGACGCGATCGTGTTCACCGGGGGCATCGGTGAAAACGCCAAAGCGATCCGTGCCGGCGTTTGCGCGAACCTGTCGGAGTTCGGCATCAAGCTGGACGCCGGAAAAAACGACGTCGCGACGGGCGAAGCGACGCTGCATGCCGACGACTCGGCGACCCAAATTTGGACCGTCCCGACCAACGAAGAATGGATCGTCGCTCAACGATCCTTGAAAGTCCTGAACCATCACAGCTGAGCGCCCCGCGCGAACCGATAAAAGCTTCTTCCCCATGTTCATCGCCAAAGTCACCGGATCGGTCGTCGCCACGCAGAAGGTCGCTTCGATGACCGGCCACAAACTGCTGGTGGTCGAACCGTATCGCTTGGATCCCGAGAAACGCAAGTCGCTGGTCACCACCGGCCGCACGTTCATCGCGGTCGACACGATCGGAGCCGGCGAGAACGATTTCGTTTTGATCACCCAGGGAAGCAGCGCCCGCTTGACGCCCGAAACGAAAGATTTGCCGATCGACGCCGTCGTCATCGGCATCGTCGACACGATGCACGTCGACGACAAACAGATCCTCGAAAAGAAATGACCGCGGCGGACGCCCCGCCGGCGCCGCTCCGCATTTTGAATCTCCCCTCTCCGATCTCGATTCTTCAATCTCCAATCTCTCCCCCTCGCCATGCAATTCGACGAAAAACTAATCCGCAGCGTTGTTTCGCAAGTCTTGGCCGAAGTCGGGCCGATGCCCGTCGCCGGTGTCACGTCGACGTTGCGACCCGAACCGGGCGTGGCGACTTCGGCGGGCGGATCGCACGGCATTTTTTACGATGCCGATTCGGCCGTCCGAGCCGCGCGGGCCGCTTTCAGGCAGCTTCGCGAACGAACCCTGGAAGAACGCAAGCAAGTCATCGACATCATTCGACGGATCTCGATCGGCCAGTGTGAAGAACTGGGCTTGATGGAAATGGACGAGACAAAAATCGGCCGCCCGGAACACAAGATCGAAAAGCTTCGCACACTGGGCGAACGATCGCCGGGCACCGAAATGCTGGAAACCAAAGCTTACAGCGGAGACCACGGTTTGGCCGTCATCGAACGGGCCCCGTTCGGCGTCATCGCGGCCATCACGCCGGTCACGCACAGCTTGCCGACGATCACCGGCAACGCCGTCAGCATGATCGCCGGGGGGAACGCCGTCGTCGTCAACCCGCACCCGTCGGGCAAACGGGTCGCCGCCGAAGGCGTCCGCCGTTTCAACGAGGCCATCGCCCGCGAAGTCGGCATCGACAACCTGATCTGTGTGATCGCCGAACCGACACTGGAATCCGCCGACACTCTGTTCAAACACCGTGACGTCGCGCTGATTTGTGTCACCGGCGGACCCGCCGTCGGCCGCGCGGCGCTGAACAGCGGCAAACGTGCGATCGTCGCCGGTCCGGGAAATCCCCCGGTCGTGGTCGACGAAACCGCCGACTTGGACAACGCGGCGAGGTGCATCATTCAGGGGGCTTCCTACGACAACAACTTGCTGTGCATCGCCGAAAAGGAGGTCTTCGTCGTCGACAGCGTGTTCGACGCGATGATGGACGCGATGCGACGGGCCGGCGCGGTTCGGCTCGACGCGGCTCAGATCGCTCGACTGACCGGTCAAGCGATCGCCAAGGTCGGCGAAGACAACCACGAGGTCGCCGCGAAAGACTTCATCGGCAAAGACGCCGCCGTGCTGGCCGCGGCGGCCGGGGTTCAAGTTCCCGCGGGAACGGAACTGGTCTTCGGCGAAACCGACGAACACCATCCCTTCGTGACCGTCGAACAGATGATGCCGTTCTTGCCCTTCGTGCGTGCCCGCGATGTCGATCACGCGATCGCGATGGCGAAACACTACGAACACGGATTCCGACACACCGCGATCATTCACAGTCGCAACGTTCGCAACATGACCAAGATGGGACGCGAGCTGGACACGACGTTGTACGTCAAGAACGGGCCGTGCATGGCATCGTTGGGACTGGGCGGCGAAGGCTACCTGTCGTTCAGCATCGCCGGTCCCACCGGCGAAGGCGTGACGACACCCAACACGTTCACCCGCGAACGACGCTGCAGCATGATCGACGAACTCCGCGTCGTGTAAACGCCCCCCGCACCCCTGCACCCCCCCCACCCCCGCCCCCGCCGGCCAGCC
>CAYVRC010000234.1:0-6681 GCA_964453205.1 uncultured Pirellulaceae bacterium
ACCACCGTGACGGATCGCGACCCGGCGGACGTGGCCGAGGAAATGGGCGTTTCCCGCTGGGCGGTTTACAAAGCCCGGGCCCGCGTGCTGCAGCGTCTTCGCCAGGAACTGTCGGGTTTGGAGTGACTGTCCAATCGCCTCGTTGTCGGGGTAGCGAGTGATGTTTCTTCGCCGAAATTTTCCCCCGTCCGTTTCGAGAACGAGTCCACCGATGATCGCCGCCGCCCCGAACTGCTTGACCGACCGGCAACTCGAATCGCTGCTTCGCGGCGATCTTTCGCCCGACGAATTCGAATCCGCGGTCGCCCATATCGACGGCTGTGCCGCGTGTCAGAAAGCCACCGAGACGGACCGTTTCCGACCGTCACGTGACGGATTTTTGGGGACCGACGACCCGAACGAATTGTCCGTCGACACGGCGTGTCAAATAGCGATGGGGCGACTTCTGAGTGATTCCGGGGTGGCGGACGCCGCCGATTTGCCCGAAAAGTCGCAGCAACTCGGGCCCTATCGTTTGCTGGGCACGATCGGCCGGGGCGGCATGGGGACGGTGTGTTTGGCGCAGCACGAGCGACTGCAGCGACACTGCGCGATCAAGATCCTGCCCCGGCATCGTGTCCTCGATCCCGGTTGGCTGGATCGTTTCGACCGAGAAATGCAAACGGTCGCCGCTTTGGAACACCCGCACATCGTCCGGGCCACCGACGCCGGTCACGAAGACGGCTGGCATTACTTGGTCATGGAATATCTGGACGGGCTGGACTTGGCCGTGATCGCGGCGCGGCTGAAACGGATCGCCACGGCGGAGGCCTGCGAGGTGATCCGTCAGTCCGCCCTCGCCTTGTCCCATGTCCACGAAAGCGGGTTGGTCCACCGCGACATCAAGCCGTCCAACTTGATGCTCTGTCACGACGGCACGGTGAAGCTGTTGGACTTGGGGTTGGTGTTGCCCGGTGACGACCCCCTGGCGACCGACGACCGATTGACCACGGTCGGCCACGTGATGGGCACGATGCCGTACATGGCTCCCGAGCAATTGATGGATTGTCGCCGCGTCGAACCGGCCGCCGACGTGTATGCCTTGGGCGCGACGCTGTACCGTCTGATCAGCGGGAACGTTCCACATCCGGGACGCCGCGGCTTGGCCGCCCAGGTCATGGCGATCACGGGGGAAGCCCCGCCCCGTCTGGATGACCAAACGCCCGGCGTCGATCGCCGCCTTGCCGATTTCGTCGACACGATGCTCCACCGCGACCCGGATCGACGACCCTCGGCCGCCGCGGTGGCCGAAGCGTTGCCGAATTGGTCGACCGATGCGGATTTGAGTCATCTGATCCGCGAAGCAAGAAAACATCCCGATGCACCTGAACCGGCACCAAGGGCGTTCCCCGAGCCGGCGGCATCCGGCAACCCGCCCCGTCGACGCCGGCGACGATGGATCGCCGGTGGCTTTTTCGCCGCGGCCGTCTTGATCGCCGCTGTGATCGTCAAACTGCAAACCGAGAAAGGCGAACTGATCATCGAATCGGAGGCCGTCGACGCCACGGTTCTCATTAAACAGGGTGACGAACTGGTCGAGCGGTTGGAAATCACCCGGGCCGGCGACAACCGATTTCTGCTGCGTCAGGGGACGTACGCCGTGGAAATCGACGGGGCGAACGACGGACTGCGATTGAGTTCGGGTCGCGTCAGGATCACGCGAGGCCAACCCACCGAACTGGAGCTTGACGGTGCAGCCGGGGAATCGGTCGACGCTCCGCGGACCGACGGTGGCAACGAAGACAAGCTGTACCAGGGCCGGCCGCTGACGCATTGGTTGGACGTCCTTGCCCGCGAACAAGACGTTCGTGCGATCGGCAATGCCATGGGGGCTGTGGAGATTCTGTCGCGTGACACGAATTCCCGCGAACAAGCCGCCGAAATGACGCTGGATCTGGCCAAACGATTAGGCGGGCTGATCGTCGAAGGCACCGGCGAAGGCTTCATGATGGGTGGCGACGGGTCAGCCTCGGGACGCTTCATGGGATACTTGCTGGAGGTCTTTCCGGGTTACTTTCCCGAACCCGGATTGGAACTGGTCCGTCGCGAGCTGAACGACGGGAATCGTCAAAGCCGAATCGCCTCGATTTTCCTGTTGAGCAACTTTTTGGACGGCGTGCGGGGCAACGTGGCTGATCCGTCATCCGAACGAAACGCCCGAGCGACCGTCGAAGCCTGGTCCACCGGTACGCCGTCCCAACGCTCGCTGGTCCGCGGCTTGGTGGAAGGACTGGGCGATTCGGCGATGCAATTGGGACGTCGTACCGATCCGGAGGATCAATCCGCCGCCCAACAGGCTTTCGCAACGGCGTTGGAGCTCCTGACGGTCACCCGCGACACGGTGCCCGCACCGGATTGGCTGCCGGATTTCGTTCGCGAGCGGGCCACCGCCGCTCAAAAGAAATTCGCCGCCTTCGGCCCAGGAGACGGTGGGACGAGTCCATTCGGCGGACCACCGGCGTGGCTCCTGTCGCCCGGGTTGTTCGAAGCGGCCTTGGAGATGCACCGAGAAGGCCGCTTGGAATTGAACCCGAACTTCGTCGCGGCAACCGTGACGTATCCCCACTACCATTGGAAAGACAGCGGCGAAGCCGTTCGTCGGGCGGTGGAAATGTCCCCGGAGACCCGGCAAGCCCTGCGGAGTCATTTGCGGTCCCGCATCGCCCAGATCGTTGCCACGGCTCCGGCGGCAGGCGAAGCTGTCATGGGCATCGAGGGTTATGGGGGCATGGGCATGGGCGGAAACTTGGGGATGGACCCCAGGCTTTACTTCAGGGGCAAGACCGCCTACTGGAAGGCGAGCTTCGATTTGTTGGCCGAGGACACCGAAACGGTGGGCCGTTCCTTGCCCGTTTTACGAGACTTACGCGACGCTAAACTCGGCGACAGCTCCGACGGCATCGTTCCCGATGAACTGTTGCCGTCGCTGGAAGAAGCGATCGAAACGCTGCAACAACGCCTCGAACAAACGCCCTAGCGAACCGTGCTCAATTCGTCTCGGGATAGATCCTCACGAGCGATCCCGTGTCGCCCTGGAACTTGTCATCGACGACCCACGCGTTGCGAAGCAGGACGTACAACGAACCGTCGCCCGTTTTGCCGAACCGCAAATCCACCGGTCGCCGGAGGCCCGTCGCGAATTCGGTCGCCAGGCGTCCGTCGTCCGGATCGATCGTGTGGATCCAACCGCGGACGTAGTCGGCAAAGAGGAAACGGCCTTGGTATTCGTCCGGCCAGTTCGTCGATGAAGTCACAAAATCACAGCCACCGATCGAGGCTTGCGGATACCAATGGATCGGCATCTCGAAACGTTTGTCGTCGCCGGGACCGTGATCGACGACGGGCCAGCCGTAGTTCCCGCCCGCGATTCCGACGTTGATTTCTTCGTTCACCCCGCCGACGTCGCAGATCAGCATCCGGCCGTTCTCGGGATGAAACGCGAACGTCCAAGGATTGCGGCAGCCGGTCGCCCAGATCGCACGATACTTGCCGGTCGTTTCTTTGACGAACGGGTTGTCGTCGGGAATGGTTCCGTCCGGGTTGATCCGCAGAATCTTGCCCTGCAAGGTGTCCAGGTGCTGGGCCGGCGTCTTGGCCGTTTGTTCGCCCAATCCGATGTACAGTTTTCCGTCGGGACCGAAATGCAAGGCGCCGCCTTGGTGACCGGCCGGAACGGTTCCGCCGAGTTTGCTTTGGTCGTCGCCTCGGAGCAGCACCTTTTCACTGGCCGGATCGGCAACATCACCGGTGACGGTGAAACGGCTGACCCGATGATGCGTGTAGCGATCGGCCCAGACGTAGCAAACGTAGATGTAAGGCCGGTTGGGAAACTGCGGGTCGACGGTGACACCGATCAGGCCGCGTTCCCAGTCCATCACCACGTTCAGATTCAGCATCGGTCGATCCAACAGTTCGCCGTCCTTGACGACGCGTAGCCGACCGACCTGTTCGCAAAGCAGGACTCGTCCATCGGGCAACGTTTCCATCGCGGTGACACCATCGAGCGCGGTGACAAGCGACTCGATCGCAAAGCCCTGGGGCAATCCGATTCGGCCGATCACGCCCGCCCCGGGTTTCATCTTGCCGCCGGTGCCCAGTGTCTCCAGGTAAGCGATCAAGTCCGTGAATTCCTGGGGCGACAGTTCGTCCATCAGGTCGGCAGGCATGATCGAGACGGTGTTGATCTGACGCTCTTCGACTTCGTCCAAGTCGACCCGCTGGGATCGGTTCTCGGCGTCGTAGATCACCACCTGCCGGTCCGATTCTTCGCGGATGACGCCGGTCAGCACGCGACCATCGTCCATCAGCAACGTGCTGGTTTGAAAGCCTTCGACGATTTGTCGGCTGGGCTCCAAGATCGATTCGATCAAATGCGGGCGATCGAATTTCGCTCCGATGCTGGTCAAGTCGGGCCCGACTTCGCCGCCCCGACCGTCGGTCTTGTGGCAGGTCACGCATTTGGCCCGCTTGGTTTCGTTGAACACCTTCTTGCCGGCATCCACGTCGCCGTCATGGGTCAACGCGAACGCCGCGTACTCGGCCAAGCGATTCGAATCGGCCGCCGCCGAAACGGTCGAAAGCATCGTCAGGGCGACAAACAAAATCGTCTTACGCATGGGAACTCATCAAAGACACGAATGGACACCGGGGGGCTGACGAATAAGGTCATCCGTTTCACCTCAGCAACACGCGGATAATAACTGACTTAGCGGGATTCGACAGAATTCCGATCCAGTATTTCGAAGTCGGAAGTCTGGCGACATCCGCTACGGTCAATCCGACACTTGTTGATCGCGTGTTGCTTACAGTTCGCGAATCATCACATCTTTGACTTGAATTTTCATCGGCGTGCCGCTGTGAAGCTGAAACGCCAAGATGCCCGATTCACGGCGGTTTTCGACGTCTTCGTCAAAGCCCACCGCCATGACACGGCCGTTGACGATGTGGGTGAAGGTGAATCCTTTGGCGATGACCGTGTATTCGTTCCAATCGTCGCGTCGGATGGCTTTTTCCAACTGCTCGGGATCGCCGACGCTGCCGATCTTTTCGACCAGCGGTTTCTTTTTGCCTTCCGGAACGGATTTCACGATGACAACGTCGCCGCGTTGGCCCATGAACATCCGGCCGCCTTCGTCAAAAAACATGCCGGTGAATTTGTCGATCCCGCCGCCGGATGTCTCGGCGTCGTGCCACCGGGCTTCGAAGTCGGCTTGATAGCCTTTGACCTTGAAGTCGTCGCCTTCGACGCTGCGGTACTGCACGCCGCTGTTGAACCCGTCGACCTTGTACTCGAACCGCAATTCGAAGTCGCCGAATTCGCCGCCTTCGTATATCAAAAACGTGTTGTGCGGAGCCGGGTTGTCTTTGCCCGTCTGGCCGACGATCACGCCGTCCCGGACGCTCCAAAATCGCTCGTCGCCTTTCCACTCCGACAAGTCATTTCCGTTGAACAGTGATCGAAACGCGGTGTCGGTCGCCGATACCGATTCTTGCGCCACGCCGAACGGCGCGATGGCAGCGGTCAGCAAACCGCACAGCAAAGCCATTATCTTGTTCATGATCGTTGTCGTCTGTCGATGGGAAAAAGGGGGGATGCTAGTGAGTCCGTGTCTGGACGAACGCACAGATCTCGTCGATCGCATTGCCGCTGTCGTCGAACAGCTCGGCCAGATGAATGAAGGCGTGCAGCATGCCCAGGTACTGAGAATGTGTCACATCACAACCCGCCGATTCTAGTCGATTCGCATACGTCATGCCCTCGTCACGCAGCACGTCGTACTGGGCCGTGATCACCAAAGCCGGTGGCAGCCCGGTCAGGTCGTGACCGCTGAGATCCGCCAGCGGCTTTTTCAGACTTTCACCGCCGGCCATGTAGCACTCCCAGAACCACTGCATCGATTTCCGCGTCAGTCCGTGGCCTTCGGCGAATTCCAGGTACGACGGGGTGTCAAAGTCTGGGGCGATGACGGGGTAAATCAACACTTGTCCACAGATCGCCGGTCCGCCGCGATCGAGCGTGGCGATGGCGACCGCCGCGGCCAAGTTGCCGCCGGCGCTGTCACCACAGACCAGCAGTCGCGCAGCGTCCAGGCCGAGCCGGTCGGCGAACGGCTTCAGCGCCGCGCGAATTTCTGTGCAGCGCTTTACCATGGCATCAATCATGAGGTCTCTGGTCTCGTCTACCATCGCAGGCGTAATCTTTTCCATGACGCCTGCCATGTCGATGGTGATGTTGGTAGTCACCACAGCCTCGATCTGATCAACTACGGCGTCAACCTCGAAGACGGACGCATCGACTACGACGCGCTCGCCGAAACCGCCGCCAAAGAAAAACCCAAAATGATGACCGTCGGCGCCAGTGCCTACTCCCGCATCATAGACTTTGAACGCATGGGCAAAATCGCCAAAGATTGCGGCGCACTCCTCCTTGCAGACATCGCCCACATCGCCGGACTGGTGGCCGCCAAGGAACACCCGGACCCCGCCCCGGCGAGCGATTACATCACCACCACCACGCACAAGACGCTTCGAGGCCCGCGCGGCGGGGTGGTGATGTGCAAGGAAGAGCACGCCAAGAAGCTCAACAGCGCCGTGTTCCCGGGCATTCAGGGCGGGCCTTTGATGCACGTGATTGCCGCCAAG
>CAYVRC010000235.1:0-6588 GCA_964453205.1 uncultured Pirellulaceae bacterium
CGCTTGACCGGCGAACGCCGACGCGTTCGTCCGTGTCGGGATCACGGCGGCGGGTGAGGGCGAACCCGGGGCGATGAATTCTCGGCGGGCACGGACCTTATTTGCCGCGGATGGCTTTGGCTTCCGCTTCCAAGGCCGCTATTTCGTTCTCGAGTTGCTCGGTTTCCGCGTCGTCGTCGGCTTGTTCTTTGGATCCGGCCAGGCGAGGACGCATCGTCTCCAGCTTCTTCTTGATGACTTCCAGGCGTTTCTTGTCTTTCTTGTCCATCCGGTTCTTTCGTGATGCTTCGAATCTTCGAAGCGAGGTAAAACTCGCGAGCTTGAAACGGCCGTCGCTAAAACTCGATCAGTGCGACCAGAAAGTGCACGAACAACACCAGCAGCGTTGTCCATAAAACAGTCGACGTGATCGCGCCGCTGACGTCGCTGGCCGACTGCTTCGGTCGCAAGCCTTGATGGTAGCTGATCACCGCGGTGCCCACACCACAGGCAGCGTTCTTGCC
The DNA here is from genome assembly GCA_964453205.1 of uncultured Pirellulaceae bacterium. Classification (GTDB taxonomy): domain Bacteria; phylum Planctomycetota; class Planctomycetia; order Pirellulales; family Pirellulaceae; genus Crateriforma. The sequence continues at coordinate 504 of CAYVRC010000235.1, forward strand.
CAGCACCCACCAAAAACCGCGGGAAAGCAACGCATCGCCGTCACGCACGTTGCGAAAGAAATGCTGGTCCCAAAAGTGCGACGGAATCTCCGGGTGACCGCCGACGAACGTCACCAAGCTGATCGTCCGCGCCGCAAAGAACGCCACCCATTCCAAGACCGGCGTCGCGACCAAGAACGCCAGCAGGATCGGGATCAACAAATAGGCTTGGGGACGCACGCCGAGCGTTTTCATCGCGTCGACCTGCCCGCCGTACTGTTTGACGCCCACGTCGGCGGCGACCGCCGCGCCGCAGCGAGCCGCGATCAAGATGGTCGCCAGAACCGGTACCAAGATGCGGTACAACGCGAAACCGATCGAGGCCAGCAATTCATCGATCAACAAGGGCTGCGTGTACAGTCGAAACGGCAAGAAACGAAACGTGAAAAACGTCGTCGTGAAGCCCGCGATCAGTCCGGCCAGCGTCAGATAGACCCAAGCCGACGGGCCGCCGACCAGACGCAGGTAATGCAACCAAAACCGGGCCGCCCATTTCAGGCGGGGAAAAATCGGCAACAAATCGACGGGCAATCGCAACGTCGCGGTCAACGCGTCGGTCGTCCCGATCAAAAAGTTGTCGCCATTTTTCAACAGCCAACCGACCGGAGTTCGCGACGACGCCCGCGACCTGTCCCGGTCGGGCTTCGCATCGGTAGCCGGCGGTTTCATCCGCGACGCGACGGTCGCCCACTGATCGGCGGGCACAAGCACCAACTTTTTCGACTCGCCGTCCAGAAACAGGACTTCGTCGGCGATCGGGATCAGCGTTTCGTAATCGTGCGTGACGACGATGCTGGTCCGCTCGTGGGCTTGCTGCGTCTGGCGAATCAAGGCGGCGACTTTGGTACCGCTGGCGGCGTCCAGCCCCGACGTCGGTTCGTCGTAAAAGACCACCGCCGGTTCGGCCGCCAAGGTCCGCGCGATCGCCAAGCGTTGTTTTTGACCGCCGCTCAGGCCGGCCACCGGAGCGGCGGGCGGCACGCCCAATTCGCTCAACCACTGCTTGGCGGTTTGCGTGGGCTGACGATTTCGGTCAGGTCGATGGTCGATGGCGAATTGCACGTTGGCCGCCGGCGACAATTCGTCGAACAAGGCGAACTGTTGAAACACCACACCGACACGCCGGCCCAGCGGCGTCGAATCGCCGCCCCGCTCACCACGACCGCCCGTCAATTCGACATCGCCGGACCAGCGAATGACGTCACCGTCGCGTGGCAACAGACCGGCCAGGACTCGCAACAAGACGGATTTTCCCGCGCCGCTGCCCCCGACGATCACGATGATCTTGCCGGTCGGCAAAACCAGGGTCGTATCGGTCAACAAGGGTTGGTCACCGACGCGAACACTCAGCCCGCTTAATCGCAAACGGCCGGCTTCGGCGACCCGGGCGACGTCGTCGTTTTTGTCGCGTGTCGTCGGCGGGTCGGATTCGATATACATCTAGATTCCTTGATCAAATCATCACTAGCGCGGTAAGTCTAATCGGTCGAGGGTTCTCCCCGAACCTCGCACAGCCCTCCCCTCCCCATCTGAAGGAATCGTCACCCGTGCAGCAGCGGCATCTTTTTCTGTGTGGTTTTCGTGGCAGCGGCAAGACATCCGTGGCCAGGTTGCTTGGTGAAACGTACGAATTGCCGGTGGTCGACTTGGACGAAGTCGTGCAGACCGATGCGGGCCGGACGATCCGCGAGATCTTTGACGAAGGCGGCGAGCAAGTGTTTCGGGATTTCGAAACGGTCGCCCTGGGGACGATCGCCCAAGGTCCCACGGCGGTGATCGCCTTGGGCGGGGGCGCGATTCTTCGCGAAAAAAATCGCGAGATCATCCGGTCAGGCGGCCACGTCGTCTGGTTGGACGCTCCGGCCGACGTGATCGCCGTCCGGATCCAGGGCGACGCCGCGTCGCGTCAACAGCGTCCGCCTTTGACGGCTTTGCCGGCCGAAGTCGAAATCGAAACGACGCTGGCCCAGCGGCGGCCGCTTTACGAAGCGGTCGCCGATCACCGTGTCGCGACCGACGGCTTATCGGTCCGGCAAGTCGCCCAAAAAATCCAGACCCTTTGGTCACCGACCGATACCGACGCCGATCCGCTGCCGGAATCCTTTGCCGGCTGACTTTGAGGATCGGGGTTTTGCTCGGAAGGGCAAAATCGGTAAACTGTGTCGTTTGAGATTTACTTGACTTGAAAGGACGCACCCCTTGTTAGTTGCTGCTTCGACGGAATGTTGGCCGGCTCCTGATCTGCAAAGCTCCATCGAAACGCTTCAGGATCTGGATTTCGTCGCCGTGGAAATCGCCATCCACGAATCGGCACCCCACACCAAGCCCAGTGAAATCCTGGCCGATCCCGATCGCGGGATTCAATTGCTACGGCACACGCACCGTCTGGACATCTCCGGCTACAGCATCGAACTTGCCAGCACGGGCGAAGACCACTACGACGATTTCCACGACCTGTGCCGCATCGCCAAAGCCACCAAGGTCGTCAACCTGACCGTCCCCTCGGCGGAATTGGGGACGCCGTTCAATGAGGAAGTCGAGCACCTGCAAAAACTGGTTCAGATCGCCGAAACCGAAGGCGTCCGAGTCGCCGTTCGCAGCCAACTCGGTTGCTTGAGCGAGGACCCCGACACCCTGATGGTGTTGTGCAACAACGTCGACGGACTGGGCATCACCTTGGACCCCAGCGTTTACGTGGCGGGCCCGGCGAAAGGCAAAAGCCTGGACAAGATCTTGAAATACGTCATCAACACGCACTTGCGTGACACGCGTCCCGACGCGTTTCAGGTCAGCGTCGGCCAAGGCGAAATCGATTACGGCAAACTCGTGACGCAATTGGAACGCGAGAAATACAACCGCGCGTTGACGATCCACATGGCGCCGATGGAGGGCTTGGATCATCGCGTCGAGTTGCGAAAACTCCGACGACTTTTGGAAACCTTGACGTAGATCGCATGTCGGCTCCCACCCGCGCCGCCCTGCCGCCTTGGCTGACCGAGTTGAAGCGAAGCTTGGAGCGATCCGTCGACGCCCCGCTTTCGCATCGTTACAAATCGCCGGTCTCGCCGGCACTGTCTTACGGGCGTCATCGCGGCCCGATCCCCAAGACCTCTCGGCGGGCGGCCGTTTTGATCGCGATCGAGCAATCCGAAACCGCTACGGAAACGGAATTCGGTCGGGAAGACGCCCATATCATTTTGACGCGGCGGCCGACGGCGCTGAAGCATCACGGCGGACAGATCTGTTTGCCCGGCGGCCAGGTCGAAGCGGGGGAGGGCTCCCTGGAGGCGGCGTTGCGGGAATTCCGAGAGGAACTCGGTTCGGCCGCCGACGTGATCCATTCGATCGGCCGTTTGAGTACCCAATACGTTTACGCCAGCGACAATCGCGTCGTGCCCCACGTCGTGTGGATGCGTCACGCGCGGCGACCGTGGCGGCCCGACCCGGCCGAGGTCGACCAGGTGTTGGAGGTCCGCTTGACCGCCCTATTAGGCCAATTCGCCGGCGACGGGCCGCTTTCGGGTACCGAAACGAAAAAAATTCGTCGGGCCGAGCAGATCGCCGGGTATTTGAAATTCGCGGCGCCGGGATTTTCGATCGATAATTCCCATATCTGGGGCGCGACGGCGATGATTCTGGACGAATTGGCCTACCACTTGCATGAAGGTAGGGGCGCCGCGAATCGGCCCGCAAATTGACAGTCCGTGACGCGTTCCTACAATTCGCCCCGAACGGTTCGTACAGACATCAGCTTTCCCTTTTTTGACAAGCGAAGATTAATCCCATGGCATCAGAAGCCGTTAAAGAATTCACCGATGACAACTTCGACGCCGAAGTCCTGCAATCCGACGCCCCGGTGCTGGTCGACTTCTGGGCGCCTTGGTGCGGACCCTGTCGTCAAATCGCGCCGATGATCGATGAACTGGCCGGTGAAAATCCGAGCGTCAAAGTCGGCAAGATCAACATCGACGATAACCCCGGCGCCGCTCAGCGTTTCGGGATCAACAGCATCCCCACGCTGTTGGTCTTTAAAGGTGGCGAAGTCAGCGAAAGTTTTGTCGGCGTCCGCCCGAAAGCCGCCTTGCAGGAAGCCTTGGATTCGGCCGCCACGTCGTAAGGCCGCGTGCCTTGGGCTTAAGCGTCCGTCAGGGGCGATCCTCGTTTTTGGTAGGCTGCCACGTTTCCGTGGCCCGCCACTCGTCGCCCGGCCTGCCAAAAGCGGCGGGCTTTTTTCATGACGCCGCCGGTTTTGATGACGCCGCCCGTGCGACCGCTTCGGTCGCTCAGGCGGCCTGTTTTTTCTCCGCACCGGCGAAAAAGCTCTCCATGGCCGTCACCACGCGGCCTTGTTCGGCTTCGGTCAGCGACGGAAAAATCGGCAGGTTCAAGATCTCTTGGCTGGCCCGTTCCGTCTGCGTCAGGTCGCCCGCTTTAAAACCGAGTCCGCGGAAGCACTCCTGCTGGTGCATGGGAACCGGGTAATAGATCTCCGACCCCACGCCTCGGTCGGCCAGATGCGTCCGCAGGGCGTCGCGTTGCCCCCGACTCACGCGGATCGAGTACTGGTTCCACACGTGGAAGGCGTTCGGATCACGAATCGGCAGCGTGATCCGGTCGGGGCCGACCAAGTTCGCCTCCCCGAGCAGCCGGTCGTAGCGAGCGGCGTTTTCGGCGCGGCCGCGAATGGCTTCGGGCAGGTGTCGCATCTTGACTCGCAAGACGGCGGCTTGGAACGTGTCCAAGCGGCTGTTGATGCCGACGACTTGGTGGTAGTAACGCGGCCGCATGCCGTGACCGGCGAACAGCCGCAGGCGGTCCGCCATCGCCGCGTCGCTGCTCGTCAACATCCCGCCGTCGCCCATGCCCCCGAGATTTTTAGTAGGGTAAAAGCTGAAACAGCCGACCGTGCCCCAGCTGCCGGCCGGTCGCGAATGATAGGCCGCGCCGATCGATTGGGCCGCGTCTTCGACCACCGGGATGTCGTGATCGCCGGCGATCTGACAAATCCGGTCGATTTCGGCGCACTGCCCGAACAAGTGGACCGGAATGATCGCCTTGGTGGCTTGGGTGATCAGTGCCGCCAACTGATCGACGTCCATGTTGAACGTATCGGGACGAATGTCGATGAACACCGGGGTGGCGCCCAAACGGGTGACGCAACTGACCGAAGCAAAGAAAGTAAAACTGGGAACGATGACCTCGTCGCCCGGCCCGATGCCCAGCGCCATCAGGGCCAGCAGCAAGGCGTCGCTGCCCGAGGCGCAGCCCACGCCGTTTTCGGCTTGGCTGTAGGTGGCGACTTCGTTTTCCAGTTCGGTGACGTCGGGACCGAACAGGAACCGGCCGCTATCGACGACACCGGTCAGGGCTTCGATGAACTCTTCGCGAAGCGGACGGTTGTCACGATTGACGTCTAGCAGAGGCACGGGGTTCAAGGAGGCGGGGGTCGCTGAACCAGACATGGAGGGAAAGCCTTCCGTGGGAGGAAAAAATTTCGGCGTCTTGCCGACTGGATGTTTCAGCGTCCCTGTTAGATCCGATGCCCCCGGAGGGTCAAGAGCGGAAAACCGAGCGGCCGCATCGGGGGCAGGGGACGGCCGAGAATCAAGCCCCGGGAGGCTCGCCGGAACAGCTTTCGAGCGTTCCGAGTGCCTTTGGCCTTCCAAAATAGGCAAACCTTTGCGATATTTCCGATTCATACGCCTCATCCGAGCCGCAGATCAACACAGGTACAGGGCCGCGACCTTGCTCCCTCCGGGGCGTTTCTTGAGACGCGTTTTGTTCTAGACGTGTCCCCCGGATCAAGTTTCAGAGTCGCCGGCGCTAGTTTTAGGTAGAAGTAGAATGAATTTGGAGAAGGTACGAAACATCGGGATCAGTGCTCACATCGACTCGGGGAAAACCACTCTGAGCGAGCGAATCCTGTTCTACACCGGCCGCATCCACAAGATCGAGGAAGTCCGTGGGGACGGTGACGGCGCGACAATGGATCACATGGAACTGGAACAAGAACGTGGCATCACGATCACCAGCGCCGCGACCAGCG
>CAYVRC010000236.1:0-6566 GCA_964453205.1 uncultured Pirellulaceae bacterium
TTCCACCGCTCGCGCGCCGGTTTCGGTTGTCTTGCCGTGTGCGTAACCCGCCTTCACGCCGCCGCCGGCCAGCCAAAACGTGAACCCTTTTTCGTTGTGACCCGTTTCGTCTTTGCCGTCCTCGGGGGTCAAACCCGGCCGTCCGAATTCGCCACCCCATACCAACAGCGTGTCGTCCAGCAAACCGCGTGAAGCCAAGTCCTCGATCAAGGCGGCGATCGGCGCGTCGACCGTTTCGCAATTAGCTTTCAAATCGCGACGATGATTTTTGTGTTGGTCCCAACCGCCGTGATTGACTTCGATGAACCGCACGCCCGCTTCGGCGAATCGTCGGGCCAGCAGGCATTGCCGGCCAAAGTCGGTCGGACGGCACGTTCCCACCGACAGCTTTTTGCCGACGCGATAACGCTCGAGCGTCGCTTCGGTCTCGTTGCTCAGGTCGAGCAGCTCCGGTGCAGCCGATTGCATCCGAAAAGCAAGTTCCATCGATTCGATGACCCCTTCGAGTCGGGCGTCCTCGGGCCGAGCCGACAGATGTTGGCGGTTCATCTGTTGTACAAAATCCAACTGGCTCCGCTTCACTTCCGGTGGCACGTGGCTGCCCTCGATGTCGCGGATCATCGCGCGGGACATGTCTTCGCCGTTGGTCCCGATCGGCGTGCCGGCGTATTCCGATGGCAAAAAGCCGCTCGAATAGACCGAAGGCTTGGCGGCGTTCAGGCTGATGAAACCAGGCAGGTTCTCGTTCTCGGTCCCCAAGCCATACGAGATCCAGGATCCCATGCTCGGTCTTTTCCGCAGTCGTTCCCCGGTATGCATCTGCAGGAAAGACTGCGCGTGGTTACCCGTGTCGGCATACATCCCGTTGATGACGCACAGGCGGTCGGCGTGCTTGGCCGTTTCGGGCAACAATTCGGAAACCCACAAACCGCTCTCGCCGTGTCGCTGAAACGAAAACGCCGATCCCGGATGCGGCTTCTTGCCCGTTTGTGGTTTGTAATCGAAGGTGTCCATCTGAGCCGGCCCGCCGCTCATGCACATGAAAATCACCCGCTTGGCACGCGGGACGATCGACGGCGATGGGGTGTCACCGGCCACGGCCGAAGCTTGGCAAAGCGAGCGAAACGCCAAGTACCCGAACCCGCAACCGGCCGTTTGCAATAACTGTCGTCGTGAAGTCATTTCAGCTCTCAATCCACATAGCGAAATTCGTTGGTCATCAGTAGGGCCTGGCACACCGTCGCCCAAGCCCTTTGGCGAAGCCGGTTTGGTTCGGTCACTTCCTCGGCGAGTTGCAAATCGGTCTGCCGTAAAAACGCCAGCGTCTGCGCACTTTCGTCGTCGCTCGGTGAGCGATGCAGGATCGCCGCAAACATCGCTTCGATGCGTTGCCGATCCTCGATCGATTCGAACTGGAGTAACCGCTCGGCCAGCGTGTCGGCTTGTTCGACAACGAAGTCGCTGTTGAGCAAGAACAGCGTCTGCGCCGGCAAAGTCGACGATTCACGTTGCCCCGCGATCCCCACGCCGTCGGGCAAATCGAACGCCGCCAGCTCTTTGGGCGGCGCGTGCCGCAGCATGCAGAGATAAATACTGCGGTTCGGGATTTTTCGATGCAGGTCGGTCGCTTCCCCAGGAGGCCAATTGATCAGCGCGTCGACCTGCTCGATCGCCGAACCCTTTGCCGGCGCGTAATCGATCGCGCCGCTCGCTTGCAGCATGCTGTCCCGCAGTGCTTCGGCATCGAGTCGTCGGCGTCGATGATGCGTCAGCAAGCGATGGTCGGGATCTTGCTGTGCCGTTTCCGCATCGCAACGACTGTCCAGTTGATAAGTCCGCGACAGGACGATCGCACGAATCGAACGCTTCATCGACCAACCTTGATCCACAAAACGCCCGGCAAGGTGGTCCAACAGTTCCGGGTGGCTGGGCCGTGCACCGTAGACACCGAAATCGTCCGGCGTCGTCACCAATCCTCGCCCGAACAGATGCAGCCAAATACGATTGGCCATCACCCGAGCGGTCTGCGGATGATTCGGATCGGTCAACCAAGCGGCCAAAGCGGCTCGTCCGCTAGCGGCGGGTTCGATCGCAAGCTCCGCCAGAACGGCGTCGTTCTCAGGTGCAACGTCTCGGTACGCGGTCAACGTTCCTCGCGGAACGAGCGGCCCCAATTTGCCTCCATCGCCGTTGATGTGGACTTTGCAATCGGTCGGCTTCGTTTTCTCGCGGACCCCCATTGCCAATCCGCTTGGCGGCGTCGGTGGCAGCCCGCGAGGTTGCCCCGAAGCGGAGTGCAACTGCACAGCTTCCTCGTCGCTGATCGCCCGCGGAAACAACGCGAACTCGGCCAGATGACCTTCCAGCGGCGCGAAGTTGTCGGACCGGTTGGCAAGACAAAACTCCTCGGTCGCGCCAAACGTCGGCGGCAATTCGTCGGTCAGTTCCAATCGGCCGTTGAGGAAAAGTTTGATCTGCTTACCGTCTCGCACCAACGCCACGTGATTCCACGTTTGCGGCGGAATCACGGTGGTACCGCCGATCGTTTTTTTCGCCTCGTTGCCGTTGAAGACGAACAGCCGACCGGTGCGAGCCTTGTCAAAGTGACCGCCGATTCCCAGGTGATCTCCGGGCAAGGCTTTGTCGCCAAGCTTGGCTCGCGAGAACAGGTAAGCCGTGACCGGCCGGGCCTCGTTGTTCAACTTGTTGAAGAACCAAAACGAAACCGAATACGACGGCTCGAAGCTGGTCAATTTTCCGGCGATCGTGGTCTCTTTGACCGACGCAAAGGTCTCCGCCGAATAAGTCGCCTCGGGCGGTACCGTCAGTTGCTGCGGCGCCGCGTCGAGCCGCGCGTGGACGGCCGGCTCAAGCCCGTCAATGATCGCGCCGTAATCGGCCGGGAACTTGGGCGGCGCCGTCCGGTCGGCGGGCTTTTGATCAGGATTCCAATCGGGTTTCAGTTCATGCAGCGGAGTCGGCGGAGCGGTTAGTTTTTCGTTGCCTGCCTTGCCGTACAGCGTTTGCGTGCTCGAAAAAATGCCGGCCAACGCGTAGTAGTCTCGCGTCGGAATCGGATCGTGCTTGTGGTCATGACAACGCGCACAGGCGACGCTCAATCCCATCACGGCGGTGCACACCGCGTTGATTTGATCGTCGACCACATCCATGGCGAAGTTCTTGTTCATCGCCACGGCCGGTTTCGATCCGATGGCCAGAAAACCGGTGGCGACGAGTTGTCGATTGCCTTGCGTCGCGTCTTCCGCCGGCAATAAATCTCCGGCGATCTGTTCGGTCAGAAATCGATCATAGGGAACATCCGAATTGAACGCGTCGACGACATAGTCACGATACCGCCACGCGTGGGGAAACGTTGCGTTGCGTCCCAAGCCGTCGTCACCGTTGGATTCACCATACCGAGCCACGTCCAACCAATGACGCCCCCAACGGACACCAAACTGTTGACTGCCGAGCAACGTGTCGACCAACCGCTCGACGGCCCGTTGTCTGTCGGTCTCGCATTCGCGAACGAAGGTGTCGAGTTGCGTTTGAGTCGGCGGCAACCCGATCAAGTCGTAATATAAACGTCTGCCGAGTGTCCGAGCATCGGCATCATGCGTGGGGGACAAACCCACATCTTCCATGCTTGCCAAAGCGAAGTGATCGATCGGGTCCCACGGCCACTGCGTGTCTTGCACGATCGGCAAGTCGGGATCGGAGCGAGGACAGAACGACCAACGGGCTTCGTGGTCCACCGCGGCGGCTGTTTCTTCGTTAGCCGTCTGCCCCCGACGCGGATCGGTCGCTCCCATCGCGATCCAGTTTTCAAAATCTTTAATCACCGGGTCGGGCAACGGTCCATCGGGCGGCATGTCGATGCCGTCCCACCGCAGTGCCTGCATCAACAGGCTATCGTCGGGCTTGCCGGCGGCGAGCACCGGCCCCGATTCGCCTCCGCCGAGCATCCCATCGCGGCTATCGAGCAACAGTTTGCCGCCGAGTTCCTCCGCGCCCGCAGAGTGGCACGAGTAGCAATGCTCGACCAGCACGGGCCGAATCTTCTTTTCGAAAAACGCGAGCCGATCGTCGGCGGCAAGTGTTCGGCCGAGAGCGACGCCTAAAAAAGCGAACAGAAGGGGCAGCAAGACGCTTCGCTTCACGGCAGATCGGGGGGAGTTGGGGGGGCGGGCATCAGGCGGGAGGATCATTCTGACGCACCAGAGCCCACGGTGCAACAATTGCCCCGAACCAGCAGGTCGGAATCCGGGGGCGTCCCAGCGACGCGCGAGAACTTCAGCAACGCGTTCTAAAGCTGCTAACATCGAATGAGACCATCGTGGCGGCTAGGTTGTCTTGGCTGCCGAGCCCTCCCTCCTGCAAGTGCTCCTCATGATCCGCCTGCTGCCTCTGTTCGTTTGCTGCACCCTCGTCGGCTCCGCCGCTGGAGCCGAAACGTCCCCGCCCAACATTGTCATCATTTTCATCGATGACCTTGGCTATGGCGACATCGGTCCCTTCGGAGCCACGAAACAGCTGACGCCTCATCTGGAACGGATGGAAAACGAAGGCATGAAGCTGACTTCGTTTTACGCCGCACCGGTCTGCTCGGTATCGCGAGCCCAATTACTGACCGGATGCTACGGACCAAGGATTTCAGTGCCGGGCGTTTACTTTCCGGGAAATCGAAACGGCTTGAACCCAGACGAAGAAACAATCGCCGAACACTTGAAGAAGCAAGGCTATGCAACGATGTGCGTCGGGAAGTGGCACGTCGGTGACCAGCCTGAATTTCTGCCGACCAACCAAGGGTTTGATCGCTATTTCGGTATTCCCTACTCGAACGACATGCAGCGCACCGCGACCGCAACGGGAGAACGCGTCGTGCCGCTAATGCGCGATGACAAGGTGGAAGACTTGCTGACCGATGAACAGCAAAGTCGGATCATTGAGCGTTATAGTGATGAAGCGGTCAAGTTCATCCGCGACAGTCACGACAAACCATTCCTGTTGTACTACCCGCACTCCGCTGTCCACACGCCGATCTGGCCGGGAAAAGCCTTCCGCGGCAAGTCGAACAACGGACGTTTCGGTGACTGGGTCGAAGAAGTCGACTGGAGCGTCGGCCAGGTGCTCGACACTTTGGAAGAACTGGAAATCGCCGACAACACGCTGGTGATCTTTACCAGCGACAACGGCCCGTGGCTGATCAAAGGATCCGACGGCGGCAGTTCTGGACCGTTGCGAGGCGGCAAGGGCAGTACTTGGGAAGGCGGCGTTCGCGTGCCGACGCTCGCTTGGTGGCCCGGCAAGATCGCTCCCGGCAGCGTCTCCGACACCGTCGCCGGCACCATCGATCTGCTGCCCACCGCGGTGTCGCTGGCCGGAGGCCAAGTCCCCGCCGCGCCGGTCATCGACGGACGCGACATCTCGCCATTGTTGCTCGGTAAAACCTCCACTGCGGCTCGAGAAGCACAGTACTATTTCGCGGGCTTTAACTTGCAGGCCGTGCGTCAAGGACCGTGGAAACTGGCGGTCAAACCACAGCCCGAAACGATGGGTCGGGGCGTTCGTGAGGACGCACAAGGCAACGCGCCGCGGCTGTACAACTTGGACGAAGAGATCGGCGAACAAACCAACTTGGCGGCCCAGCATCCCGAAGTGGTCGCTCGGCTGCAGCGTCTGATCAAGCACGTGGAAGCGGAAATCGGAGGCTCGGCACCGACAGCACGTCGGCCCGCTGGCAACGTCGAAAACCCTCAGGATCTTTACCCGATGACCAACAACAAGTCGCGTCCCAGGAAAGCGAAGCCGTTGACGCCTGCTCAATGGAAAGCTTTGCAGCCCGGCGCGACACTCAATGCGTCGACAGCTCCGCAGATTGGCGGCAAGGCCTTTACCGTTACCTGCCAGATCGAAACCGAACAACGCGACGCGATCGTGCTCGCCCACGGCGGCACCGTCGCCGGCTACGCGATCCAACTTCAGGACGGCCGCGTCAGCTTTTTGGTGCGCACCGGCGGAGGGCAGGAATTCCGACAAGTCGTTGCGCCGGAGCCGTTCGATGGCCAAGCGACGATCACCGCCGAACTGGCAACCGACGGCACCATGACGCTTCAAGTCGACGATGCAATCGCAACCGGCAAAGCTGGTAAATTGATCGGTCGCCAACCTCAAGAGGACTTCTGCGTCGGGCACGACAACGGAAATCCGGTGACTCCCGCGGTCGGCAGAGCCCCGCTGCGGGGAACGTTAACCGGCTTGAGCGTCAAAGTCGAATGATCAGGTATCGAATGGCTGGCAATTGCTGAGGTGCGACGTTCAACATCGCCGACGACGAGACCGGTGGCGGCGACCTGGGCGGTGGCGGCATCCTGTGAGTGCGTCGGCTGATCAGTTGGTGAACCGCTCAAAGCAGACATTTAGGTGCCAGCCACAAGTTGCATCCAGCACCAGCCACCGTTTGAGGCTCGGTATACAGCGAAAGGCACGTGCTTTGCCGCCCTGCAGATTGTTTTTTGCGAGCGTTGACCGGGGGGCGGGGTGATTTCTCGTGGGAAGACCGAGAG
>CAYVRC010000237.1:0-6483 GCA_964453205.1 uncultured Pirellulaceae bacterium
GGCGGCAGTTCCGGAAAGTCGTACCGCGTGGCGTTGTCACCGCCCTGCAAGGAAATGCCCATCAGCAAATCGTCGCCACCGATGTTGCCGCCGTGGCTGCCGACGACTTGGCCGCCGTGGAAATACCCCGACGGTTGGAATTCGCGAACCGAATAGACGCCGGGGGCAAGGCCGGTGAACTGATACAGACCGCCGCCGTCGGTACGGGTCGTTGCGACCACGTCGCCCCCGCCATCGATCAATTCGACGGAGACACCGGCGAGCGGAGTTTCACCGGCGTCGAGCTGTTGGTCTTGGTCAAGATCGGCCCACACCCGACCGGAGATCGACGAAGGCATGATTTCGCAGAAATCGTAGTCGACCAAATCGATACCGGCCGAGACGTCCACGGCCATCAAGTCGTCGCCCAAGATTTGACCGCCGCCGCTGCCGAGTGTTTGTCCGCCTTGGAAATAGCCGTCGGGCTGATGTTCGAAAATCTGATAGCTTCCCGGGGCCAAGCCGTCAAAGCGATATCCGCCGGCGGCGTCGGTGGTCGTCGTCGCCAGAACGTTTCCGCTGTCGTCCCTCAAATCGACGCGGACGCCCCCGAGTGCCGGTTCGTCGGGGTCGCGAACGCAGTCACGGTCGTTATCGACGTAGATGCTGCCCGACAGGCTGGACGGTTCCAGTTCACAAAAGTCGTACCGAACCAAATCGTCGCCGATTGCGATGTCGACCGCCATCAGATCGTCGCCCAAGATTTGGCCGCCGCCGCTGCCGAGTGTTTGGCCGCCTTGGTAAAAGCCGTCGGGCTGATGTTCGAAAATCTGATAGCGACCGGGCGGCAAAGCTTCGAAACGATAGTTGCCGTCGGCATCGGTCGTCGTCGTCAGCAACAATCGTCCGCTCGAATCCAACAAGTCGATCCGCACACCGGCGAGCGGTGGTTCGTCATGATCACGTTCGCAGTCGCCATCCTGGTCGACGTGAACGCCGCCCGACAGGGTGGCGGGTTTGAGTTCGACGAAGTTGTAATTGACCAACCGATCGCCCCAGCCCACCGGCACACGACTGATCGTGTCGGCGACCGAGTCATCGCCGCCCGCCGAACCGGCCTTTTGTCCGCCGTGCAGCCAGCCGATCGGCTGAATTTCGCGAACCGTGTAGTTTCCGGCCGGCAAGTTCGTGAACGAGTAACGTCCGCCGGAATCGGTGTCGGCCGTTGCGACCAGGTTTCCGACGTCGTCATACAGTTCGACCCGCACGCCCCTGATGCTGGTTTCATCGGGATCGAGCAGGAAGTCGCCGTCGGCGTCGGCGAAGACGATTCCGGAAAGCTGCGACGGTGGCCGTTCGCAGAAGTCGTACTCGACGGCGACCTCGCCCGAAGCCAGCGTGATTTCGCCGATCCGGTTGGGACCGTCGGTCACGCCGCCGGCCGAACCGGCCTTCGCGCCGCCTTCGACGAACCCGGCGGGTGTCTCTTCGATCACCGTGTAGGTGCCCGGTTCCAGTCGGCCGAAGAAGTATTGGCCGTTTTGATCGGTCGTCGTGGTCGCGATCTCGTCGCCCGAGGCGTCCAGCAAACGAATCGTTACACCCGAGAGCATCTGTTCGCCGGGATCGATCTCGCAATCCTCGTCCAAGTCCGCGTGGACGCGACCGGAAAGCGACGCCGGAAGCAGTTCCCCGAAGTTGTACTCGACGCCGACGTCGCCTTGCTTCAGTCGGATCGCAGTGAGGGAATCACCGTCATCGCCCGGTCGACCGATTCGGCTGCCGCGAATTCGACCGGCGGTGTCTTTTCCGTCCAAGTAGCCGCCGGGTTGTTGTTCCCGGATCGTGTATTCGCCCGGGGCGATGCCTTGGAATTCGTAGTACCCGCTGGTGTCAGATCGGGTCGTCGCGATCACCTGGCCGGCGGAATCGACCAGCGACAGTTGCACCGATCCGATGCCGATCTCCGATGCGTCGCGTCGTCCGTCATCCGAGGCGTCGTGGTAGACGTAGCCGCTGATCGTTGCCGGCGAGGCTTCACAGAAGTTGTATTCGGTGCCGTGACCGCCGGCGACCATGACGATGTTTTGAATCAAGCCGCCGTCGACCGATTCTCCGACTCGTACGCTGGCGATGCGTCCCACGGACGATGATCCGTCGATCAAACCGTCCGGCGTGGTTTCGCGGATGCGATAATCGCCTTTGAGCAGGTCGTCGAATTGGTACCGCCCGGCTTCGTCGGTCGTCGTTTGCGCGACGAACTGACCGCTCATCGATTCCAAGATGACTTCGACACCGGCCAGCGGCGTGTTACCCTCGGCTCGTCGATCGCCGTGGCAATCTTCGCCCGGGGCGAGCAGATAGACGTAACCGCTGAGCGATCCGAGGGGGAGTTCGCCGAAGTTGTACTCGACGCCGACGTCCCCGCCGTCCAAGCGGATGTCGTTGATCTGGTCACCCGGATTCACGGCGACGCCGACGATTTGTCCGCCGACGGTGCCGGCACTGTCGCGTCCGTCGGCCAAGCCCGCGGGCTGGTCGAGTTGGACGACTTGATAAGTTCCCGGTGCCAATCCGGTGAACGAGTACGCACCGTCGGCATCGGTCGATCCGATCAGCGCGGCTTGCGGCGCGATCGTGCCGATCGGCACCAGTTGAACGCGAATGCCGGCCAAACCGGGCTCCCCGCCGTCGCGTCGTCCGTTGTCATTTTCGTCGCGATAAACGAATCCGGAAAGCGACGCCGGCGCGGCTTCGGCGAAGTCGTAATTCACTCCGGCGGTGTCACCGTCGACGATGATGATGTCGGTCAGGCTGTTGGCGTTCTCGACCGACCCGGTCGTCTGTCCGGCGACCTGACCCAGCACGGCACCGACGCTGAACATCCCTTTGGGCTGCGTTTGCACGACTTTGTACTGTCCGGGCATCAAGCCGAGTGACTTGCCGAACTCGTACAAACCTTGGTCATTTGTCGTCGCGCGAAGCCCCGTGTCGGTAAAGGCTCCGCCGACCTGTCGCTGAAACAAGCTCACTTCGACGTCCGCCAAAGGAGCTTCGCCGCTTTCGCGTTTCAAGTCCGAGTCGTTGTCCAACCAAACGTGTCCGCTGATCGAAACCGGTTTGGGCTGTTGCGTCGTCGATCCGACAGCCGCGGCGCTGCGGTTCGGTCGGCTGTCGATGTCGCTGCCTTCGTCGGGCGGCAGATCCAACCCGTGGGTCAGTGACGGAGTGCCGTAATCGTTCAAGAAGATCGCGTCGGCTTCGGCGACTTCGAAATGCGGCGCGGCGAACGTGGCGTGCAAGATCGAATCCTGAAACTCTTGCCCCGACGTGATCACGTCCAATCGGTCATTGAAGATCGCCAGGTCGGCGGAGTTGCGAAGGACTTCATCGACGTCCAGCGTGAATTCCAAACGATCGCCGGCTTTGAAGTTGGACAGCCGCAGGATCAGCTCTTGACCGCCGTCTTCGACGCTGGCCGTCGCGTCGACTTGTCGCCCGTCGGCGGTTTCCACTTTGACCAGTCGGAAATCATGCGCGCCGGCTTTGCCACGTCCGCCGACGGCGGAATCGAAGATCGGATCGCCGACGCTGATGCCGTCACCGTCTTTGTCCGTGATGATCCGCAGTTCGGTCAGTTCGGTGTCCGGCGCGCCACCGGTGAACGACAAGATGAAACGGTCGCCTCGGGAATCGCTGCCGACGTCTTGGTCGGATTCCAAGTAATCGGTTTCCAAGTACACCACGCCGACTTGGATCGGGTCGGCGGCCATCAGGCGGCGAGCCTCCAGGTGTTCCGGTGCCATCGAACGCCGGGCGACGGCGGCGCGGGATCCTTGGTGACGGGTGCCCGGATGACGGGCACCTTGATGACTCACCGCGTGGTCGCGTCGTTTGCGTTTGGTTTTCCAGAACACGATTGGTGCCTCCCTGCCCCATTTGAATTATCGATCCAGCGTCGGCTGGCCTTCGGCGATCCGCTGCTCATTGCCGGCCAACTGCGGGGCCAGATTCTCTAGCGACCGCAGCGACCATCGTCGCACCGTCGCGTCGTAGCTTCCCGAGTACAACCAATCGCCGCTGGAAACAACGTCGGCGATCGTGCCCTGATGGCCCGGCAGATGGCCGATGACCTTTCCCGCGTCGGAATCGATCAAGTGGATGCGATTGTCGCTGCCTCCGGTGGCCACCAAGCGACTGTCCAACATGGCGGCACAGTACAGGTGGCAGTTGGCGACCGTCACGCGGCTGAGGATCTCCCGTTTGTCGGTATCGAAGACCACCAATGCGCCGTCCTCGCCGACCGTCACCAGCGTGGCCGAATCGCGGCGAAAGGCCAGCGCCCGAATGCGACCTTTGTGCAGCGGAAAGTCACCGATTTCCTCCGGCGGACTGGTGGAAAAGAGATGCACGTCGCCGACGCGTCCGCCCACGGCCAACAGACGCCCGTCGTCGCTGTACGCGATGCCCCGCAGGTCACGGCAACCACACCTCAGTTTGGCTCGGCCGTTGGTTTTTCCGATCAAGAAGACCTCGCTATCGAATCCGACGGCCGCCATCTGGCGTCCGTCGGGGCTGAAGCGAATGCACGCCAGCGCCGGCGCGCCGCCGGTCGACTGGACGGCTTCAAAACTCGACGCGGCGTCGTAGATGACGATGCGGCCGTCGTTGCCCGTCGAAACCATGCGACGTCCGGATCGATCAAATGCCAAGCTTCGGATCGTGTCGCGGTGGTGATGTTCTCCCTCCGGCCGGATCGTTCGCACCAGACGCATGCCGGCGACGTCAATCAGGCGGATCGCCAAATCATCGCCGGCGACGGCAATGAATCGGCCACTCGGATCGGCGGTCATCGCATGAATCACGACTCGTTCCGGCCCGCCGGGGATCGGCGGCAACCGCAGGACTTCCCCTTCGTCGCTGATCCGGAACCCCGCGGCCAAGTGGACCGTTTGGGGGGAATCGGCCGGGGCAAGTCCGGGAAACAAGCCGAGGGAAAGTCCGGCCAAGCACGTGATCGTCTGCCGTCGCGTTCGGCGCGGCCGGGCATCGCGGGCGATGTCAGCACTGAATGTCATTTGCGTTACCGAGCGAAAAAGGAGCAGGAAAAGAATCGCGCCGAGGGACGCGTCGGCGCGCTAACTGACTTCATCGTTCATCGGCGAAGTGATCCGACCCGCATGACCCGAACAAGCCGATTCGCCGGCCTCAATAGTTCGAAGACTGAGGGACCTGCGAAACCGATCCGCCACGGCTGCGAAAAATCTGACGCGTCCTTTGCGGCTGGTAGGGCCTGGCAAGGTGCCGCGACGTGCCGACCGGATTCTCCGAGCCTTCGTCGACGATGTAGGATCCGTCCGCAGGCGTCGGTCGGCCCCCGAGGTAGCTCACGCCACCGCCGCAGTGATCGCATCCGCCGCAGCTCTCGATGCCGCAAGCCGGTTCCAGCCCGCAGGCCGGTTCGGCGCCGCAGGCCGGTTCGGCGCCGCAGCCGCAATCCGTGTACAAGCCGCCGCTGCCGCCGGGGATCTGGCAACTGTCGCAACCGCCGTCGAAACGATAGCCCCACAGACTGGGGACGCCGCTGAAAACGCTGCGACACTTGCCGCACGACTGACCGTTGTGGTTCCCGCATCGATCGCACGGATCGCAGGCCTCGGCGGGGTCGTTGATCCAAGGGTCGATGTACAATTCGCCGCAACCGTCACAGCTTCCGCATCCGCTGCAGTCGTTCAAAACGACCGGTCCGCGGGCGTCACAGCCCATCGGTCCGCAAGCCATCGGCCCGACACAGCCGGTCAGCGACCCGCAAGCCAATGCCGCGACCAAGAATCCCAGTGCGGCAAACCGCGACGACGTCCAGCCGAGTCCTGCATCAGCCATATCAATCACCTTGTCCAACTTTCGAAAAGAACGAGACAAAGTCAGGATCGGCAGGCGAGCCGTCGTAATCCAGAGATTTTGCTTAATCCGAACAGTTTAACGCCCGGGCGGTTGGCCGCTGCCGCGTTCAGATGGCTTGCAGCAATCGCGTCCAACGCAACAAGGCGTCACGATCGAGTTTCCCGCCGGACACGATCGCGTAGCCGGCCTTGCGGAGCCCCGTGCCCCACGTCGGCAGGTCGTCATCGCTGGCGATCGGCAGCAAAATCTGAACGGGCGTCGCCGGGTCGTTTTCCTTCAAGCGAATCGCCGGCGGACGCGTCTTGTGCGACAACGCCAGGCCGTGGAACCTGGTCGATTCGGTGATGCCCACGGCGAGTGCCATCGCGTCGGCCGCGGTCGCATCTTCGCCGATCGCGCCATCGGCCGATGCGACGGCGACGGCGGTCGGTTCGATCGCCGCTTGCTTGATCGCCGCGGCGGCCAGTCGGCTGATCACGTCGATCTCTTTGGGCTGCCAGCCTCGTCGGGCTTCGGCGGCGATCGCCAGCACGACGACGCCGAAAGTCTCCGAGGACGTTTTCCACTCCTCCAACACTTCCGCCGGTTTTGCGTCGCCCG
>CAYVRC010000238.1:0-6454 GCA_964453205.1 uncultured Pirellulaceae bacterium
CGCCGTGTTCTGATCGATGACGACGGGAATCGGATCCGTTTCGCTGCCGTCACCGTCGCCGCTGAGCAGACTCCAAGGCGATTCGCCTTGGGCAACCTCCGCGTGACCCGCCCAGGCGAATTTGCCGGACACGGTGTCGCTGCCATCGATTGCACCGGAGCCGCCGCGGAAATCCTGCGGGACGCCCAGCACGGTCGGCTGGGTCGCTTGGTACAAATTATTGCAACTGGCGTCCTGCCCGCGACGTTGCCGCATCGCGGTGATCCGCGTCCCGGTCAACTGATCGGCATCGCTTCCCAGCCAACCGGCCGCCACCTCGGGATCGGCCAAGTCGCGGTAGATCGGCTGAGCGGACTGGCCGATCAAATCGAAACCGCCGGTGCCTTGCTCGGTCGGCCGGAGTTGGAACGCGGTCATCGCGATGATCAAGAACGCGGCGGTCGACATCAACCCGATCGTCAACGTGCTGCGCAGCGGATTTCTCGCGGCACTCCGCACGGCCAACGAGGTCATCCGGAATCGGCCGGCCTGGACGGCCAAATCTTCGTCGGCCGCCACGCCGGGGGAATTCAGGTACGCGAACACGAACACGATCGCCGCGACCAGCAACAACATCCCGCCGCCGACGAAGCCGCCTGCCGCCGCGGGACCACCGGCCGAGGCGCCGAAACCGGCCGCCAACATCGCCACGACCACGCAGGCGATCGCCGCGACGTGCAATCGTGCCCGGCCGCGCCGGCGGATGGATTCGCCGGATTTTCCGGCCGTCGGCGGCTGCGTGTCGTTTCCGGCCAGCAATCGCGTCGCGCCGACCCGCGCCAGCGATCTCACGGAAACCCACAACGTCACCGCGGCGACGAGGAACCCCGCCAGCCCGCCGATCAGGACGCTGCCCGGTGTCCAGTAGAACTGCAGGAACGGCACCGTCACGGCACCGACCCACGCCGTCCGCAGCGCCGCCAGCACGGCCCAGCCGTACGCGAAGCCGCCGGCGACGCCCAGCACCGCGCCGATCGCCGCCAACGCCAAGCCTTCGCCCAGCAACAACCGCGACACCTGACGGCCCGTCCAGCCGACCGCCAACAGTGTTCCCAGTTCCTTCAGCCTTTCTTGCAACCCCAGGCGGAACAGCATGGCGATCAGCATCACCGCGGCTGCGATCACGAAAAAGCTCAACGACAGGAACAACGCATCGAAGGGCGTCGTCCCGCGCGACGCGGCCAGTTGACGATCCCTGATCGCGATCGGTTCCCAGCCCACGTCGCCGGCGATCGGGCGGATCGCCCCGAGGACGCGATCCTTCAAGGATTCCAAACTCGTACCGGCCGGCGGGTCGAGACGCAGGTTCGTGGTTTCGCCGAAGCGACTGGTGAACAAGCGACGCCCCTGGTCCAAGGGCAAAAACGCTTTGGGGGTCAAACGAAAGTCGTTCCAATATTCGTCGTCAGGTTTTTCGATCTTCCGCGTCAGCGGAAACGGCATGTCCCAGTCGCTGATCGAATCTTGATCCGTCACCCCCGGCACCGTGGGGGTCAAGTTCGGGTCGTTGTAGACGGTCGGCGGCCGGTCAAAGACGGCATCGCGACTGCGTCGGTAGGGCTCGGCCGGTCGCGTGACGGGCACCACGTCGGTGACGACGGCGTCGAAGTAACGCTCGACCTCTTGCCCCCGCTGGACTTCCGGTTCGAAATAGGCGACTCGCAATTCGGTTCCCACGTCGGCTTGCAATTGATCCGCGGTCCAGTCGTTGATGACCAGCGGCGCGATCTCGCCACGGGGCGATGATTCCGCGGCGTCAGGGATCGAATAGTTCAGCGGTAACGATTCGCTGTCGTCGATCGCGGTGATGATGCTGTAGGGCACCGAAGCGACGACCTGTCCGTCGTCGTCGAGTCGTTCGATCGCGTTGGCCAAGTACGTCATCACCGGTCGGACTTCGCCGGGCAAGGCTCGGGAGACCGCGTCGGTGATTTCGTCGCGGATCAAAAGCCGATCGCTGGTCAGCGAAACGTACTCGAAGGCACGCGGCGCGTCTTCCGCGGCCCCTTCGACCGGAAAGCCCCGCACGCGTTCCAGCTTCAAACCGAAGTCGGCCAAATTCAGTCGCAAGTCCTCGGTCGTGATCTTGCGGGTCGACAGCAACAGATTCGCTTGGCCGTCCCTGTCCAACACGTCGGCGATCAAGTCGGACGACAAGTAAACGTTCATCGGCGTCACTTGACTCGGCGTGAGCGAGAAACGTCCGAGTCCCCGGTCGTCGATGATGTCGACGACTTTCATCCGCGGCAGACCTTCGGTTTCGCTGTCCCGCCGGCCCAGGGGACTGTCGGCCGGGACCGCGTTCTCGGTCGGCAAACGGACCGTCACCAGGTCGCCCACGTCGACGCCGAGTTCGGTCGCGGTGGATCGATTCAGGATCACACTTTCGTCGTCCAAGACCGCATCGGGGGCCACGCCCGCGACGTCCAAGTCCCAAAAACCCGCATCGATGCCCAGAATCTGGATCGCCCCGGCGCGGCGTCGCGTGTCCACCGGGCCCGACGTTTCGATCACGCCGGCGGGAAAGAAAAAGATCGCTTCGGTGCCCGCGTCGTCGGCCAGCAAACCGTCGGCCTGAAAAAAACCTCCGGGCGCGACGATCGTGTCGACCGTGCCCAGCCGCTGAAGCGTCAGCGATTTCAGGCTTCCCCGCATCGAATCGCCGACCAACAGGGCCCCCGTGATCACGGCCGCCGCGATCGCGACGCCGACGACCAGCGCCGCCGAGACCCGACTGCGATAACGAAGCGAAGCGGTCGCCATTCGCAACGGCGACAACCTGCCAGGAACAGGGGAATCGCTCATCAAGTCTCCAAAACGCTGAGGGGCACGGATTCTTTGGGAACGACACCGGCTCGTTTCGCCAGGCGAAAAAGCGTCTGCAGTGCGCCGCGTCCGACGTCACCCAAATCCACCGTCCAATCGTTCACGTAAAGCTCGACGTGCCGCATCAACACGTCGTCGCTGAACGCTTGAGCATAACGCCGCATCGTGGGTAACGTCGCGGTGGGGTCGGCTCGGGCGTGCCGGATCGAACGCCTGATCACGTCGTTGATCGCTCGCATGACTTCGATCGGCAACTCGTCGCGGACGACCAGGCCACCCAGCGGCAACGGTGATTCCGATTCCTTCTCCCAGCGTGTCCCCAGGTCCTCGACCAAATGCAAGCCTTCCTCCGCCCAGGTGAAGCGGCCTTCGTGAATGCAGACGCCGAAATCCGCGGTGCCCTTTCGCAGCTCCGGCATGATTTCGGAGAACACGACCTGCCGAATCCGAGTCGTGTCGGGATAAAACAACTTCATCAGCAACGTGGCCGTCGTGTCCCCGCCCGGGCACAACGTCAATTGCGCCGCGGAATCCGGCACGGTTCCGGGGACCGCGGAGAGCAACAGCGGCCCCACGCCGAAACCCAGCGCCGATCCACTCGGCAAAACGGTCACCCGATCGGCCAACCGCAACGCGGCGTGAAAACTGGTCTTGGCGACGTCAAAGTCGCCCGCGAACAAACGGTCGTTCAGCTGTTGGATGTCCAGAAGTTCGAATTCGAAATTCAAATCGCCGGTGTCGATCAAGCCACGCAACAGCGCATCGATCGCGAAGGTGTCGTTGGGGCATGTCGACATGCCGATGCGGAGGGTTCGTGACATCAAGGGGACGGTAAGAAACGGAGTCGTTTGTTTTTGATGGAGGTCGATCGTTGACAGCAGCCATCTTTACACGGGTTCAATCTTCAAAAGCGGCATCGCCCAGACCAGCGGCGATCGATCGACAGGCTTCGGCGATCCGCCAGTTCGCATGATCGCGGTCGCCGGCGGCGTTGCAAATGCCCCGCAAAATTCGCAGCCGTTTGCCGGCCAGTCGGCAAGCCGTCGCGACCGCAAAACCTTCCATGTCTTCGGCGATCGCGTCGGGAAACCGCTCCCGACGACGGGCCGCCATTTCGGCCGTCCCGCTGGCCGCCGCGACGGATAACAACGTCCCGGTGGGCAAGCCGGCAGAAAACGGCTCGAGGGACAACTCGTCGGTAATGCATTGTCGATCGTCTTCGAAGTGGGCCCAACCCATCTCGGTCAGGCTTTCCAAGCCTTCGCCCGGCGTGGTTTCCAGGCCGACACCGATCCCGTGACAGCGAACCTTGTCAAAAGTCACGGCCTTTCCCATCAGGTCGGTGCGTCCGAAGTGGCCGGCCAGCCCCGCCAGCACGACGCCCCGGATTTCCGGCTCTCGGATCAACTGCATCGTCCGCGCCGCCGCGGCGACCAACCCGAAACCGCAACAGCGAAAATCGAAACGGCCGGACGCACCGGAGCCGTCCAGCGCCGCCCGGACGTGATCCCATTCCGAACGGGTCGGCACCAAGACCAAGGTTTTCATGGTTCGAAGTCGGTTAGGACGAAGCCGCCGCCGCGCCGAGTTGGTCTTGGAACCGCTGGAACAGATAATGACTGTCATGCGGACCCGACGAGGCTTCCGGGTGATACTGCACACCGAAGGCTTGCTCGCCCCGGTGCCGGATGCCGGCGACGGTGTCGTCGTTCAAGTGACGATGCGTGATTTCCAAGTGATCCGGCAACGATTTTTCATCGACCGCGAAGCCGTGGTTCTGGGTCGTGATTTCGACTTTGCCACTTTCCAAGTCCAGGACAGGTTGATTGACGCCACGATGTCCGAATTTCAATTTGAAGGTCGTCGCGCCACACGCCAACGCCAACAACTGATGTCCCAGACAAATGCCGAAAATCGGCAACTTGCCGACCAGTTCGGCGACCGTCTTGTGCGCGTACGTCAGCGGTTCGGGGTCGCCCGGCCCGTTGGACAGGAACAGCCCGTCGGGGTTCAATTTCAAGATCTCGTCAGCCGACGACGTGCCGGGCAGGACGGTGACCCGGTTGCCTCGGGACGAAAGGTGACGCGGAATGTTCCACTTCATGCCGAAGTCCAAGCACACGACATGCGGCGCCGGGTCGCCGTTGTCCGCGATCGCGGGCAAATCGGCGGCGGTCCATTCGTGCAGCTTGTGATCCCACTTCACCGCCTCGGCGGGCATGACTTCGCGGGCCAAGTCCCGGCCCACCAAACTCTCGGCGGCCTTGGCCTTGGCGACCAAGCTGGCGTCATCCAGATCCACGGTGGAAATGATCCCCGGCATCGCCCCGGCGGTGCGGATCCGCCGCACCAGGGCTCGGGTGTCGACCCCGCTGATGGCGACCACGCCGTTGGACTTGAGGTAATCCGTCAGTGCCGTCTCGGAGCGATAATTGCTGTGGATGCGGCTGTCCGCGCGGACGACGAAACCGGCCAACGCGGGGTGGTCGTGTTCGATGTCGATGGCGTTGGTGCCGTAATTGCCGATTTCCGGGTAAGTCATCGTGACGATTTGGCCGCGATAACTGGGGTCGGTCAAGATTTCCTGGTACCCCGTCATGGCGGTGTTGAAAACGACTTCACCGGTGACTTCGCCCTCGGCCCCGAAGGCGTGCCCCGAGAACACGGTTCCATCTTCCAAGGCAAGTTTCGCGGGCATCGGCATGGGGGTCTCGTTCTCTTGGCAAAAGGAAGCGGTGACGGATTCGCCGAAAATTTCTCCGGCCCCATTCAGGTTAACAAACCGATCGGGTTTACCGAAGGGTTCCGAAGCCGGGTCCGGCGGTTCGCCCGCCGATTCAGTCCGTCTGGGCTGATCTTGTTCGGTGATCCTGCCCGATCCGCCGGATTTTTGGTTTCACGAATCGTCAGTCCGGCGGGGACGTCACCAGGCGGCGGCAAGTGTCGGTGGTTTGCCGATGATTTCGGAGATCGTTCGTTCGCGTCGCGACGGGGCTGGTCGAGTTTCTGTACGATTGAGCGGGCCCGATGCCGGCGGCGCCTGTCTGTCCAGCGCCGTCGCTCCGTTCGAACCTGCCACGCGTGCCCTCCCGGTCGACCGATGAACGTAAGATCCGCTTGTCTGATTCCCTTGATCGCCATCCAACTGACGATGGCGGGCACGGCGTCACGGGCTCAGCAGCCCGGGCGTGAAGTCCCGAACAAGCCGAACGTCCTCGACAAGCGGAATGTTCACGACAAGCCCAACATTATCGTCATCTACACCGATGACCAAGGATATGGCGACGTCTCAGCGCTCCATCCGACCGCCAAATTTCAAACACCCAACATGGATCGGCTGGCAAACGAAGGCATCGCGTTCACGAACGCCCATAGCTCGGATTCGGTTTGCACGCCGTCGCGTTACGGATTGCTGACCGGACGCTATTGTTGGCGAACCACCATGAAGCGGCACGTGATGGGGGCCGAAGGGGAGTGTTTGATCGCCGACGACCGGATGACCTTGGCGTCCTTGCTGCGTGAAAACGGGTATCACACCGCGATGGTCGGCAAATGGCACCTGGGGATGGATTTCCCGGGCACCCCCGGC
>CAYVRC010000239.1:0-6450 GCA_964453205.1 uncultured Pirellulaceae bacterium
CATGCCGCCGCCCATGCCACCCATGCCGCCGCCCATGCCTCCCATCATGTCCTGGGCCAAGACCGGAACGCCGGCGAAAGCCGCGGGCAGCTGGATGGTCAGGGGTTGCTCGGTTTTATTGCGGACCAACACGTTGGCTTTGGTCGCGTCGAGCGGGATGTACTTGACCTCGATCTGTTCGCTGTCCATCGCCGCGAAGAATTCGACCCGAGCGACCGCATCCGCCGGCCCCGGGGCGGTGTCCGCGGACAAATTCGTTGCCGGGCACATCGGCACGACTGCCACGGTGAGGCAGCCGAGAATGAATTGGAATCGAGTGTTCATGATTTTTCGGGCCACGAGAAGGTTGCTGGGTTGCGGGGAGACGCCGCCGCAGAGTCGCTGCACCTTGATAATAGTCGCGTCAAAACCGCCGGCCAAGCAGAATTGCGGCCGATCGGGTCGAGGTTCTTTCGCCAGAATCCTCCCAGGTGTTGCAATCTGCAACACTCGGCCGGCCGAGACGCCCCATCGACGCAAAACGCTACAAGAGGCCTGAGATGCCCGAAAAGCCGATAAGCCGGAAAGCCGAAAAGCCGGAAAGCCGAAAAGCCGAAAAGCCCGAGATGCCCCCGGGGGCCGAGCGATCGAGCTTCGTCATTCCTCGTTCCACAGCCCGCCGTCATTGGCAAAGGCTTTCTTGAGGTCTTCGGTGGCCCGGGCGGCTTTGGTCGCGGCGATCACCGCGTTGACTTGGAGTTCGCTGGTGCTGATCATTTGGACGTTGATGCCGGACGCGGCGAGCTGCTGGAATAGCACGGTGCCGACCTGCGTGTGGCTCCGCAAACCGATCCCGCTGACCGTGACTTTGGCGATCCCCTTGGCCCCGAGCGTCTGGCGCATGCCGTGCTTCTTCTGAAGCGTCTGGGCGACTTCCAGGCTTTCGGGCAGATCGGTTTCGTCGACCGTAAAGCTGACGCTGGTCGAACCGTCTTCGCCGTCATAGCCTTGGACGATCATGTCGACAAAGATTCCGGCCGCGCCGATGGTTTCGAACATGTCCGCCGCGATCCCCGGACGATCCGGCACGCCGTACAGCGTCACGCTGGCTTGGGCGTCGGTCATGGTGATGCCGGTCAACGTCAGGGCCTCCAGTGCATCGTTGCGCAACCGGTCGACGATCGCGTCGACGTCCGCGTCGGCTTCGCGGCCGGCTTTGATCTGGTCCCAAGATTTCGCATCGGCAGGTCGTTCGTGCAAGCGGAACGCTTCGTGAACGCTGCGAAGCGCGACGGCGGCTTGGTCACGCGGCACCAAGGCGCTGATCTTGATCTCACTGGTCGTGATCATCTGGATGTTGACCTCGGCGTCCGCCAGCGCGCGGAACATTCGCGACGCCACGTTGGCTTGCCGCGCCATGCCGTTGCCGACCACCGAGATCTTGGAGACTTGATCATCGTGCGTGACGCCGGCGGCGCCGACCGTTGCCAACACGGACTGCACGGCCGTCAAGGTCGCCGATAACTCGCTTCGTGGAACGGTGAACGAGACGTCGGCGCGTCCGTCGCTGCCGACGTTTTGCACGACCATGTCGACGGCGATCTTTTGATCCGCGATGGCCGAAAAGATCAGCAGACTTTTGCCCGGCACGTCGGGGACGCCCAACACGGTCACGCGGGCTTCGTCGGCGGTCATCGCCGCACCGCTGACGGCGGCGGAATCCGATTCGTTTTCGGCCACGATCATCGTGCCTTCGATGTCCGAAAAACTGCTGCGGACATGGATCGGCACGCCGAACTTCTTGGCGAACTCGATCGATCGGCTGTGCATCACGCCGGCACCCAGACTGGCCAGTTCCAGCATTTCGTCATAACTGATCACGTCGACGCGGCGGGCCTCGGGAAGTTTTCGCGGATCGGTCGTGTACACGCCGTCGACGTCGGTGTTGATCTCGCAGGCGTCGGCCCCCAAGACCGCCGCCAACGCGACCGCCGTGGTGTCGCTTCCGCCGCGACCGAGCGTCGTGATGTTCATCTCGTCGTCGATGCCTTGGAAACCGGCCGCGACGACGATGTTGCCTTCGTCCAACAGCCGTTCGATCCGCTCGGTGCTGATCGATCGGATGCGGGCCTTACTGAAACTGTTGTCGGTCTTCATGCCGATCTGGCCGCCGGTCAAGCTGATCGCCTTGCTGCCCATGTCGTGGATCGCCATCGCGACGAGCGCCACGCTGACTTGCTCCCCGGTGCTCAGCAGCATGTCCAATTCTCGGGCCGGCGGGAAATCACAAACCTGTCCGGCCAGATCCAACAGCGTGTCGGTGTTCTTGCCCATCGCGCTGACGACCATGACGACGCGGTGGCCTTGACGCTGCGCGCGAACGGCCTTGCGAGCGGCCGAGCGAATCTTTTCGGCGTCGGCCACGCTGGTGCCGCCGAACTTCTGAACGATCAATGACATGGGGGGAAGGGAGAGAATGGGGAGTCGGGATTTCGGAAAGGGGATCGGGCGTTGACGGTGGTCGGGCGTTGACGGTGGTCGTTCACTTCATGAAGCGATCCATCATTTCCCAGCCTTTGGGGAAGGTCGCGTCGGCGGCCGCGGCGGTGACTTCGTCGTAAGTTCGGGCGTCGTCGGCGTCGATTCCTTCACCGGCCATCACCAAGGGCACGACGCCGTGACAGTGTTTCTTCGTGCGACAAAAAGTAGGGTGATCCGGCGTCACCAAGATGCGATGCGGCCCGATCGCCTGCAGGGCTTCGGAAAGCGGACCGACGATGTGGCGATCGATTTGTTCGATGGCTTCGATCTTGGCGTCGACGCGTCCTTCGTGCGACGCTTCGTCGGGAGCCTCGATGTGGACGCAGACCAAGTCGTAGTCTTGGAGTGCTTTGATCGCCGCAGTCCCCTTGGCGGCGTAGTCGGTGTCCAAGTAGCCCGTCGCCCCGTCGACTTCGATCCGCGGCCAGCCCGCCAGCGCCGCGATCCCACGCAGCAGATCCACGGCCGTGATCATCACGCCGCGGACCCCATACTTGGACTCAAACGAAGGAAGATTCGGGGCTCCGCCGAGTCCCCACAGCCACAGGTGCGTCACCGGACGCTTCCCCGCGGTGATCCGCGCCGCGTTGACCGGGTGGTCGGCAAACAGCGCCGCCGAATCGCTCATCAGACGAACCAACCGATCGCTCCCGGGGCCCCGCGGGAAATCGTCGCCGATCGGCAAGTCCGTCAGATCGTGCGGGGCGGAGGATCGTGTCTCGGGGGAAAACGGCGAAGGCGTGTCGGCGTCGCCGCGGTAGATCATCAGGTTCCGATAGCTGACCCCGGGCACCAACCGAAACCGCGAGTCGGATTCGAAAAGGTGCTCCTGCGCGGTCGCCAACAACTGTTTCGCTTCCTCGGTGCTGACGTGATCGGCCGTGAAGTCGATCATGGTCTGGTCTTCGATCGTGACCAAGTTGCAGCGAACCGCCCAGTCGTGCGGCCCCAACGTGATACCCCCGGCGGCAGCTTCCAAGGGCGCCCGGCCGGTGAAAAATTCGAACGGGTCGTAGCCGAACAGGCACAAATTCGCGACCTCGCTGCCGGCCGGGAATTCCGGCGGCGTGTTGTTCGCCGTCGCCACACGGCCGAGTCGTGCGAGCCGATCCATGGCCGGCAGATCGGCCGCCTGCAGCGGCGTTCGGCCGCCGAGCGAATCTTGGGGTTCGTCGGCGCAGCCGTCAGGGATCACAATCGCGTACTTCATCGTCAGCCGCTTGACGGGGAAAGGTGGACGGGGGGAAAGGGCTCAAAACACGACGTCTCACGTCGATCGGAAAGTCTCGTTCAGCCGGGCCGCCTTCGGAAGGGGACGCGACGGCCGATACGTTCGGCAGGAATCGCGCAGGCGGAACAGGCCGGACGGGGCTGCGGCAAGAAGTCGCTGATTCTTGGTGAAATCGACCGGCCGCCGACCTAGACTCCGACAACGGCCCGTCTTCCTACCCCACTTTGGGAACCTTCATGCGATCGACCACCGCCGCCGGCGTTGACACCCTGAAACCGCACCAGCGGATTTTCGAACTCGACGCTTTACGCGCGATGGCGGCTTTGAACCTGGTGCTGTTCCATTTCACGCACGTTTATGCGGAGAAGTACGGTTACGTCGAACCGCTGGGGTGGAGATGGCCGTTCGGGGCTTACGGCGTCGAGCTGTTCTTCATGCTCAGCGGTTTCGTCAACGGGATGTCCTTGATGCGTCGTCGACAGCCGGTGGACTTCGTCGCGGCGCGGTTGATTCGCATCGTGCCGATTTTTGTCCTGGTGATCATCGCCAACCTGGGCTTGATGACGCTGG
This sequence comes from uncultured Pirellulaceae bacterium, assembly GCA_964453205.1. Classification (GTDB taxonomy): domain Bacteria; phylum Planctomycetota; class Planctomycetia; order Pirellulales; family Pirellulaceae; genus Crateriforma. Next base: position 4,322 of record CAYVRC010000239.1, read on the forward strand.
CTCCTTTGAACCAGACGCCCGTTTCGACGGGTCAGTTCTTCGCGAATCTGACGTTGATGCCACGTGTCTTGGGGTACGAATGCATCGATCCGGTCATGTGGACCTTGCAAGTGGAAATGATGTTCTACGGGCTGTTGGTCGTGATGTTCAAGATCGGCGGGCTGAAACGATACGTGGCCGGTTGGGGATCGTTGTTGGCTCTCTCGTTGATCATGTGCCCGACGTTGGACGCTCTGGCGGCGAGCCATTCCGGCGCCGCGTGGTTCGCCGTCGCGACCGCGATTCGTCACCTGTTGGTCTTGGATTTCGTCCCGTTGTTCGCGATCGGATTCGTGTTGTACATGATCAAAACGGACGTCGGTCCGAAGTGGAAGAACTTGTTGTTGATCACGATGGCCGCCGGCGTCTTTCATTCGATCGATCACGGCAAGCACAACCCGCTGGCGACGTTATTGATCATCGGTTTGGTGACGATGGCGGCCTACGGAAAGATCCCGGTCCTGCGAGCCAGACCGTTCGTGTTCATCAGTACGATTTCGTACGCGATTTATCTGTGTCACAACAATTTGGGTTGCGTGCTGATTCATCGCTTCGATCATTCGGGCATGAACAGTCACGTCGCCTTGGGCATTTCGATCGTGTTCGCTTTCGCCCTGGGAACGCTGGTGACGCTCCGGATTGAACAGCCGATGACGCGACGTCTGCGAGCGATGTGGGCACGATACCGCACCGGTGATTTGGCGGTTCGGCCCGCTGCGTCGTCTTGACCCTCCGTCGTCGGCGGCCGACGCGGCCTCACTTCGTCGGCGGATTCCACCAGGCGTCCAGTCGGTTCGTCAGCGATCGAACGACTTGCGACTCTCTTTCGGCCAAGTCCGTATTTTCTTTCGGGTCGGCTTTCAAGTCATACAACTGTGGGGATTCGTCCGTCATCCGGCTGGACGGATCGATCAGTTTCATCCAGCCGTCGATGACCCAGCGGTACTGCAGACTGGCGGCCGGGTCGTCTTGGGCTTGGATGTCGTGTTCGAAGATCTCGCCGAACAAGGTCTGCCGAGCGGTGACCGCGGCGTCGTCGGACAGGTTGATGCCGGGCAGATCCGCCGGCACTTCCTGACCGAGCGCGGCCAACACGGTGGGGACCAGGTCGATGGAAGACGCCAGACGCGTGTCGTCCATCTTGGGCGTGATTTTGCCCGGCCAGCGGACCATGATCGGCGTCCGCGTCCCGCCTTCGTTCGGGCTGCGTTTGCTCCGCGGTGCGTAACGACTGGCCTGCGTTTCGTTGATCCAACCGTTGTCACAGACGTACAAGACCATCGTGTTTTCGGCGACGCCGTGTCGGTCCAGCATTCCCATCAGTTCGCCGCAGGTTTGATCGAACCATTCGCACATGGCCCAGTATTTGGCGATCGGTTCGCTCGGCGCGACCTGTTTGTACTTGTCCAACAGGTTTTGGGGCGGGTTGTGCGGCGTGTGGGGTAGGAACGGCGCGTACCAGATGAAGAACGGATCTTCGTCGGCCCCGCAATCCTTCAAAAACGTCTCGATCGGCTCCAAGCCCTTGCGTCCGATGTCCAGTCCCTCGTCGCCGTGACGTCCGCCTTTGGCGAGGTCGCCGACGGTCATGCCGTCGGTGAATCCGCCACGGGTGTAATTGCCTTCCCACCACTTTCCGGTCTGCAAAGATCGGTAGCCCAGCGGTTTCAGACGGTCGGGCAACGTGGTGGCGGCATCGATGTGTCGCAGATAATCGTTCCGCGATCGCAGATAAGGTTCGGTGAAATGATTCGGGCGACGGGCACCCGTTCGCATGCCTTGCCAAGGCGGATCGTTGCCGACGACGCCGTGATCGTGTGGATAAAGCCCCGTGATCATCGTCATCAGCGAGGGCCGACAAAGGCTGGTCGGTACGTAGCCACGTCGGAAAGTCAACGATTCGGCCGCCAACCGGTCCAGATTGGGCGTTCGGATGTGCTCGTGACCCATGAACGAATAGTCCGTCCAGGCTTGGTCGTCGCTGATGATCATCACGACGTTCGTCGGCGGTTCGATGGACGGCGGGGCCTCCCCGTCGGCGGCGTCGGCCGCCCGGGGGCCCGATCCGACTCCGCCCGAACCGGCCGCCA
>CAYVRC010000240.1:0-6393 GCA_964453205.1 uncultured Pirellulaceae bacterium
CGTTTCGAACGAACCGTCCGTCGCTGGAACAGGTGATCCGAAATCTGATCGGCAACGCGATTCAGCACGCCGGTGCCGACAATCCGGAGATCCGTGTGTCCTGCACGCGGGAGGATTCCTTTTATCTTTGTTGTATTCAAGATTTCGGCGAGGGCATCCCGCCGGAGTATCACAAGAAAGTCTTTGAGATGTTCCGATCCCTGAAGCGACGTGATCGCACCAGCGGAAGCGGCATGGGGTTGGCCCTGGTCCAGCGACTGTGCGAACACGCCGGAGGACGTGCGTGGGTGGAATCCGAAGTCGGCAAGGGTGCCAAGTTCTACTTCACCTGGCCCGAACTGAATGACGAAGCATGACCGAACGGTGGAGATGCGTTCCGCCGGTCGCACCGCGAATCGTTCTCCGCCCGCGTCAAAGCTGACAGCCGCCTCCGCAGCAACCGCCCGGGGCGCTGCAATCTTGGGCGGTGACCGGCAGCCCGCCGCCGGCGGATTTCATCGCGGGTGCCGCCGGGACGCTGAAGACCTTTTCTAGATCGTGGTCGCCGCATCCGGGACATTCCGGTTCTTCATCGCCGTTTCGAACCAAGACTTCGACCGTCTGGTCGCAGGTTTTGCATTCGTATTCGTACAGGGGCATCTTGTCGATCTCGCTTGTCAGAAAAACAGGGCAACACAGGACGGTTTCGCCAATAGATGACCGGGCGACGAAAGAGCGGGACACTCCTTTCCCGTTCATCGCTCACGCCAAAATGCGGTCGATCACGTGCGCCGGTTCGACGCCGGTCAGCCGTACGTCCAACCCTTGATATTTCGCACTCAATCGATTGTGGTCAAGTCCACACAAGTGCAACAAGGTGGCGTGCAAATCTCGCACGTGGACCTGTTGGCCGTCTTTCAGGTAGGCGTATCCGAGTTCGTCCGTGCTGCCGTGAGTCATCCCGCCTCGGATGCCTCCGCCGGCCATCCACAACGAAAACGCGTTGATGTGGTGGTCGCGTCCGCTACCCTGGCCCATCGGCGTGCGTCCGAATTCGCCGCCCCAAATGATCAAGGTCTCGTCCAGCATGCCGCGACGCTGTAAATCTTTGACCAGCGCCGCGCTGGCTTGATCCACATCGGCCGCGGCCGCGGTCATGCCGTTGACGATGCCCCCGTGATGATCCCAAGCGCGATGGTAAAGCTGGATGAAACGCACGCCGCGCTCGGCCAAGCGTCGTGCCATCAGACAGTTGCTGGCGAAACTGCCGTCACCGGGCGTTTCGACCCCGTACAGCTTCAGCGTTTCCTCGGTTTCGTCGGACATGTCCGACAACTCGGGCACCGAACTCTGCATCCGAAAAGCCATCTCGTATTGACTGATGCGGGTGGCGATTTCGGCGTCGCCGCGATCGGCCAATAAGTTCTGGTTCATCCGGTTGACCAGGTCCAACGTCGCGGACTGGGTCCGGCGACTGATGCCCGCGGGCGGTTGGACGTAGTGAACCGCGTCGCCTTGCGATTGAAACTGAACGCCTTGGAAACGACTGGGCAGAAAACCCGCCGACCACTGACGCGCCGAAACGGGTTGGGCTCCCGATTTGCCTTGGCTGGTAAAGACGATGAATCCCGGCAGGCTGTCCGTCTCGGCTCCCAGACCGTACAGCAGCCACGAACCCATGCTGGGACGACCTTTCAAGATCGATCCGCTGTTCATGAAGGCGTGGGCGGGATCGTGATTGATCTGCTCGGTGTGCATCGAACGGATCACGCACATCGAATCCGCCACGCCGCCGAGATGCGGGAACAGTTCGCTGATTTCCAATCCCGACTCGCCCCATTTTTTGAATTGGCAAAACGCCCCCCGCGCCTTCAACGTCGCGCCTTGCAGCTGGGCCAGTTGCTGACCGTCGGTGAAAGACGTCGGGAACGGCTTGCCGTCCAACTCATTCAGTTTCGGTTTCGGGTCCAACGATTCCAGATGGCTCGGTCCGCCCGCCATGCACAAGTGAATGACGCGTTTGGCCTTGGGCGGAAAATGGGGCCCCGGATGTGTCGACGTCGATGTCGCGGCGGCGGAATCGCGTGCCAGCAACGAACCGAGTGCCGCCAAGCCGACACTATAGGTTCCGCCACGCAAAAAACTGCGTCTCGCGATCGGCGACGCGATGCTCGGGAAGTCGACCGTCGTGGGTGGGAAAGCGTTCATAAGACTTGCGGCAAATTCAATATCGCGTGATGGTTTCGTGCAGGTTCAACAGGACGCGCGCCGTCGCGGTCCATGCCGCAACTTCGGCGTTTCGGTCCACGACGGTTGCGGTCGAGGATAGCGGCAGCGCTTCGAACTCGTCCAAGCCGACCGGCTGCCCGACCCGCATCAAGTCCTCCGCTTCGATGGTCGCGTCGGCAAAATACTGACGTCGCTCGTTCAGGAACGATTGCAGATCGTCGATCTCGTCTCGGCGGGCTTCGCGGCTCAGCGTGCGGCGGATCATCCGTGTCAAACGTCCCTCGTCGCCGTCGTCGTCTTGCAGGACAAGGATCGCCAAACCCCGCGCGGCTTCGACGAATGTCGGATCGTTCAGCAACGTCAAAGCTTGCTGGGGCGTGTTCGCGGTGCTGCGAATCGCCACACAGTCCTCGCGACTGGGGGCGTCGAAGTTCGCCAGCATCGGGTGCAAGAACGTGCGTTGCCAGTGCATGTACAGCCCGCGACGGTACTGGTCGTCGCCGGAGGACGCCTCGTAAATACGGTTCGGAAACTGGAGGTTGCCGTAGTATCCGGGCGGTTGATACGGCTTCACCGGCGGCCCGCCCACGGTCAGATTCAACAATCCGGCGATCGCCAAAGCGTTGTCTCGGACGGCTTCGGCGGGCAACCGACGCGGCGGATGATAAGCGAGCCATCGGTTGTCGGGGTCCGTGTCGCGCAGCGACTCGCGGACTTTCGAATCTTGACGGTACGTATTGCTGGTGACGATCAAACGCAACAGGTGTCGACGATCCCAGCCGCTTCGGATCAATTCGCCGGCCAACCAGTCCAACAGTTCCGGGTGCGTCGGCGGTTCGCCTTGCGCGCCGACGTCGTCCGCCGAGGCCGTCAGTCCGGTGCCAAAGAAATGTTTCCACCACCGATTGACGACGACGCGGGCGGTCAACGGATTGTCCGGATGAACGATCCACCGTGCCAAGTCCGACCGGGTTTGACGTCGTTCCGAGTCGGAATCCTGATCGAATGATCCCAGGAATTCCGGCGGACTCGGCATGACGATTTCGCCGGATTCGTTTTGCCAATCGCCGCGTGGCAAGATCCGCGTCGTTTTCGGCGGCATCGCTTGGGTGACCATGGTGACGGCTTTTCCGTCGCGACAACGTCGATACTCGGTCTCCAGACGACGCAGTTCCGCGGTCCCAGGTCGGTCGGGGATCGCCAACGCCAGCGAAACGGCGACGGTGGGATCCGACGGCGACGTCGAAACCGCCCAGCGTTCCCGCTGGGAATCGTCGAAGGGCCGCAGACCGACCAGCGGCGAAAACGCGAACGAAAGCCGCGCCGGCACGCCGCCGTCGATCTCGATCTCCAAAGTTTCGTCGGGCGCGATCGAGACGGCACGATCGAACTGGAAGATCGCCGTCAACGGCCGGTCGGGATCGGCGTCCAGTCGGACGATGCGATGGACCGTCCCGTCGGGTTTCTGCCTAGGCAGTTTCCAGCGACCGGTGACGTCCAGGATTTCCGTGGTGTCGGAGTAGTCCGGGTGCCTGCGGTTCGCGTCGCTCCGCCGGACTTTCAAGGCGGTCTTTTTTCCGTCGGCATCGGACACCTTGAATTTGATCGTCAAAGTCGCCGTGGCCGCGTCGTCCCGCAGGACGTTGCCTTCGGCGCCCGGCAAAAGTTCGATGCGAGCCGATTGAAACCGGGCGACCGGATGCGATACGGAATCGGCTCGGAAACGGAATCGACGCGGGCCGGCTTTGTCTTTCTTCGGCTTCTCCGATGCGACGGTTTGTTCGTCGCGGGACAAGCGGATCGAATCGTCGCTGAGCGTTTCGGTCGCTTCGCCGGGAAGCTCAGACTCGTTCGGCGTCACGATTCTCCAGCCCGTCGGGTGCTCGGCCAACCAGCGACGCCCGGACGTCCATTTCGCGTGCCGTTCCCCGTCATCGGCGATCACGGACGTCGCAAGTTCGACGATTCGACGATGCAGTCGGTGTTGGCGTCGAAGCAAGGCGTCACTGGGGACTTCGATCTCGGGATAGAACGGATAGTCGTTATTGCCGCCTTTGAGTTCCGGGTTCGGCGTGTATCCGTAGTCGCTGTAAACACCCCACTGCTTGACGTCGTCGAAGTAGGCGGCCAGCGAATAGAAATCCTTGCTGGTGAAGGGATCGAACTTGTGGTCGTGGCACTCGGCGCACCCCGTCGTCAAACCCATCCAGGCCATGCCGACGGTGCGGACTCGGTCGCCCGCGTACTTCGCCAGGTACTCGCCGGGCTGAGCGCCGCCTTCGCGGGTCATCATGTTCAAGCGGTTGAACCCGCTGGCCACCAAGTCGTCGGTGGTCGCGTCGGGCAACAGGTCGCCGGCCAACTGGCGTATGGTGAATTGATCGAACGGCATGTTCGTGTGAATGGCTTCGACCACCCAGTCACGATACGGAAAAATGTTCTGGGTTTGATCACCGTGATAACCCACCGTGTCGGCATAACGAACCAAGTCCAGCCAGTCGCTCGCGAAGGCCTCGGCGTGACGAATCGATTTCAACAACGTGTCGACGGTTTCGTCGTAGGTCAGGTCTTCCGTTGCCAGGCCGTTTTGGGGGACCGGCGGCAAACCGGCCAGGTCCAAGTGCAGTCGGCGGCGAAGTCGATCGGCGTCGGCGGGCGGCGAGGGGTTGACGCCTTCCCGGGCCAGATGCTGCAAGACGAACGCGTCGATCGGGTTGGCGATCCACCGGGCGGGCGACGCGGGCAAGCCGTCGGCGGCGGAATCCGTCCAAGCCGGCGGGGCTTCGGGGACCTGGACGGGCCCTCGCGGCGTGAACGACCAGTGCGGTTGATAAACGGCGTCCTGTTCGATCCAGCGACGCAGCAGATCCTTTTGTTTGTCGGTCAACGTCTTGTGCGAATCGGGCGGCGGCATCAACAAGTCGACGTCGTCGCTATCGATCCGAGCGACCAGCTCGCTCGCTTCGACGTCCCCGGGGACGATCGCGCCAAAGTCGATCGCTTCTTCACGCACGTCCAGCCGCAGATCGGCTTGACGATTGCTCGGGTCCGGGCCGTGACAAAAGTAACAATTCTCCGACAAGATCGGACGGACGTCACGGTTAAAGTCGACAGGACGCTCGGCGGCCGGGGATCGACCGACGATCAAAACCACGGCGATGATCAAACAGCCGGAGCGTACAAAAAACGCATTTCGCATCGAAGGAGCAAGTCGAAGGCGGGGAGCACGGGCGGGAGTGTTCATTGTACCCGGCCGTGCATCGCCGCGCCGACTTGCCCGCACGTGTCAGGCACCAAAAACGTCAAACGTTTCGGTCATTTCGCGACCAACTGTTCCGACGTTTTGAAGAACGGGTTCTCGCGAACTTCGCCCTTTTTCTGAGCCGTCATCCCGGTGCCGTCGGGCCGAACGCGGCTGGACACGTGGATGTACGGGTTGCAGGTCGGGTTCAACGGGTGTCCCATCTTTCGGGGACCACTTTCACGATAAGGGCCTTCGTCGAAATCGCTACGCAGCCGACCTTGATAACCTTGCGGAGCCGCCACGACCGGCGGCGACGCGAAGGGGCTGATCCCATAGGGACGGGAATAGCGGGCGCCGTAATAAACCGGCGGATTCAAAGCAAAATAAGGCGGCGTGGGTGTTCGTGATCGATAATTGATTCCGTAAGGCTGATAAAATCCGAACGGTTGGAAACCGAACCCGAAGGGTTGCTGGGCGGTTGCTCGGTCGCCGCAGGACGCCAACAAGGCGGCGGCGACCAAGGTCGCCATGGTGTAACGTTTCATCACTGGTGGGGCTCCGTGAGGCGTGGGGATCGTGGCGGCAAGGCCCGTCGATCCGGCGGTGAAGTTGGAATGTCCGAAATAAACGGTTCAAGCCTTTCCCCCGGCGTGCCGAATCCACGCTAGTCAGTCCGCAACACCTGTTCAATCGAAACTTGCCTCGGAATCCGAGGAATTGCTACCGACCGGAGATCTCTCGTTGCCGCCACATCCGACCGATCCGGAGGATGACGCCCCGTCGCGGCGGTTGCGGGTGACCTGCGTCATTCACCACCTGGCCGGCGGGGGGGCCGAACGAGTCATCGCGGGCTTGGCCAGCCGTTTGGCCGCCGGTCACGACGTCACGCTGGTGACGCTGGGCGACGGTCGGGACGATCGTCACGAGGTCGACGATGCGGT
>CAYVRC010000241.1:0-6347 GCA_964453205.1 uncultured Pirellulaceae bacterium
GGACAACAAGACCAGATAGACCGCCGTCATCGGATGGAACTTCAACACCGCCGGTGACAGCGCCAGTGCCAAGAAGCCCGACGCGTGGTGTCCGCGAATCCAACGAACCGCCAGCCATACCAAGGTCGGAATCAGCAAGAACAGACAAAAGTCTTTGTCAAGGGCGAAGTTGTTCGTGATGCGAAACGAATAGACGAACGCGTTGTACGAACGGTGCCAAAGCAGGATCGGGCCGAGGACGGCCGCCGCCGCAACGGATAGCGTCGCGGGTCGATGGGTCAGGTCGCGGACGATGGTTGCCAGACACACCAGCACGGTCACCGCCAGCGGAATCGGCAACCACCTTTCGATGACGGGGCGGACCGGCAATTCGCCGGCCTCGGCAATCAACACCGGGACGACGTGCCACAGATGCGACTTCCAACGCGGCATCGCCTCGTCGACGCCCATCGCGGCCATGCCGATCGAACTGGGCCGGAACGAACCGTCGGCTTGCATGGCTTGTTGTTGCAAGATGAACTGCGGCACGTCGTTGGATCGGGGCGTGCGGTAAACGGTCACCGAAAAAAAAACGATTGCCAAAATCACGATCACGTCCCATTGGCGAAGCGTCGACCGGGACCACGGTTCGAGACTAGGAGTTGCACCGGAGGCGATTTTCCACTGCCGTAGCCCGCCGGACGTGACGATCAACAGCAACCAAGCGAATCGATAAATTCCGAAGCCCAGGTCAAGCACGGTGGCCAGCGACGCCAACCAGGCATGAAGGGAGATCGCCAAAGCCACGGACACGACGTAGCGTTTCAAGAAGATCTGGCGAGACCAGACATCGACCAGTCCGCTCAGCCACCAAGCCGGCAAGAGGCACAAAAACCATACCGTTTGGACCCTGACGTCACCCCGATCTCCGCCCATCAACAGCGTCATCGCCAGTGTCACCGCGTGCAACACAAAGACGGGCCCGGCATCGAACAGGCCTCCCGCCACGATGCGCGGGGTCCATTCGGAAAGGCGGCGACGTTGTTCCAGCGGAGACAAATCAGGCCAAGTTTTTCTGCCAGCGTTGGCCTTGTTCGGTGACGACGAACTTCAACGCTTCCAATTGACCGACGCGTGACATGTCGTCCGCGTCGACGCTGGTTTCGACTTCAAAAATGCGACGGTTGGGCAGTCCCTGCATCACGCTGCCGATCAAATAGGCTTCGGCGGCCAAATCGGTCTCGGTCGCCTTGTCCTCGGAGCTGCGGATCGGGCTGCACAAATCCAAAATCGCCTTGGCACAGTCCATCACTTGAGCTTCGGGGTCACTGGTCCAAAGTCCGATCTCGGCCAGCACCGTTCCGGTCCGATGTTCGATCAGTTGGTGTCGTTCCAGGTTCAAGTGGGCCATCGCGGAGGCCTGACGCGCCGTCCGCGGATAGATGTCGAAACATTCGATGCGGGTGCTGCGGCGGAGCTGCAAACTTTCCCGACCCACCGGCGGACGGTAGGTGTTCGTCGTGACGCAGTACGAAATCACGGTTTCCCTCGGCTCGTAGCCGCGGCGGGAGAGCAACGAGGTGGTGCGGGCGTCGTAATTGGGAACGCCGATGCCGTGGCCGATCGGCGACAAGCCGGCATATCCGCAGACCTTGTCTCGCAGGGGACCGATCTCCAGACGCGTGAATCCGGCGTCGCGGGCGGCCGATTCGACCTCCGAAAGCAAGCGATCACAGGCGGCCAGTCCGCCGGCGGTGTCGAAGCAAATCGCGGCCAAAATCGCGGTGCGATCCTGGTTCTCGCGTCCGTCGCCGTCCAGCGAGTTGACCTGTTCGTCGGCGGCTTGGTCTCGATCGGGCAGGAAATGTGCCCAGGCTTCGACTTGTCCGTTTTCGCCGTAGGCGACCTTCAGCGTGCTGGCGTCGAAAAAAGTTCGTGATAAAACGGACTGCTCGATCATCGGCACACTGACCGCCGGCGGATGGCCGACCGCCGACCAATGCCGGATCCAAACGTCCAGCAAACCTGGCAAGTCGGCGTTACAAAACGAACGGATTTCGGTCATTTCAGTGAACACGCTCTGGTTCGAACGCCCCGGTGTATCGAGTGGGAATTGTCATCGGCGGAAAATATCCGCGACTGCCCACTTATTTCGCCTGTCCTGTTTGCCATCACTACCATCATGCCTCGCCCTCATCAACTTCCCAGCGATCGACGCGCCGAACAAGGCGGGCTGTTGTTTCTGTTATCGTTGGTGATTTTCTTTCTGTCCAGCTTATTCCTGTACGCCATCTACGCCTACTGGCGTCGGGAGGATCCGCAAAGTCAATCGCCGTTGCCGATCAGTTTTTTGACCAGCACGCTGTGTCTACTGTTGATCAGCGGTCTGGTCCACGCGGCGACGCGATCGGTGCGGCGTCAAAAACGATGGCGGACGAGTCTGCTCTTGGTCTTCAGCAGTCTCGCCGCTTTGGCGTTCATGGTCGTCCAGTTCCGTTCGATGCAAACGATGATGGTCGGACCCGAAGCCAGTGAGGGGCTCGGCCGCGGCGTGATCGGCATGGTCTTTGTTTTAGCGTTCTTGCACGCGTTGCACGTCGCCGGCGGCATCATTTCGCTCGCGATCGTTTCGGTCCGCTCGATCTGCGGCATGTACGACCACGAGCGTCATTGGCCGGTGGATTTTGCCGCCCACTACTGGCATTTTTTGGACATCGTCTGGCTGTGCATGCTGGCGACGTTCTGGTTGACGACCGGCGGATTTGCGTAGCGGGTTGTCGGCCGTCGATCGTCGCGGGACGAATCCGGGCCTCCCGGCCTCGTTCCCTCGCTCCGCGTGGGAACGCAATCACCCACGCTCCGCGTCAAAATTTCTCGGCTGCCGCAGAGCGGCGAAAACTGCGGTCCCACGCAGAGCGTGGGACCGAGGTTTGGTTTCGGCTAGCAGCCCGAATCCCCATTTCGCCGAAGTGGCGCCCGAGCGTCCAAGCCATGAGAAATAACGAGTGGTGGCCTTACTGCCGCCACCTTGTTTCTGCTGAAAATGCTAGCGGAGGCAGGCACGCAAGGGATCTCCGAAGTGTCCGAAAATGCCATCGTCGCCGAACAAACTTTCCAAGGAAAATTTTAAAACTTGAAAAAAAGGCTGTCATCGAAAGAGCTGCTTTTCTTTCGGGCTAACCGGAGCCAAAAACCGAAGAATTGCGGTGCGTCGCGCGTTAATTCTTGTTTTTTCTTGCCCTTGCCCTTGCCCTTGCCCTTGCAAAACTTCTCGAACCCACGGCCACCCGTATTTCGGTGTGGGAACCAACACGTCAACCGATGGAGCCTTTCCATGAACACAGGATCTCCGTACGTCGAGCGGACGAGCTGCCCAAGCTTGACGGAGTACCGATCCATCCCCGACCGATCAACGTTCGGGTTTCCCTGGCTGATTCCGCTGATTTTGGTAGCTTCACTGGTTGGTTTTTTGGCCCCCGCCAGGGGCGCTGAACCATCAGAGGCGGATGCTCCGAAACCGGCTTTCTCCAAGCGCGCTGTAGCCACCATCGGCAGTCCCGTCGGCTCAACGCGGCGATACGAGGTGGACGCCGGACGAGTCCCTTTTGGCGAGAAGGGAATCATCGAGGTTGAACTGACCAACGATTCCGGTGGTCCGCTGAACTTCGTGAACGTGATGGCGTCCTGTTCGTGCGTGACCGCGTCGATTCCCGCGGCGACCGTTCCCCCCGGTGACAAAACCACGCTTCGCATGCTTCTGGATACCGGTCGCCCCACGAATCGTTCGACTCAGGTCGTGCCGGTGGAACTGGTCAGCGAAAAAGGCCCGACACACAACGTGTTTGTGCTGTGCAAGTATCACTTGGACGGCTTGGTCGCGTTTCCACTTCCCGCTTTCAGCGCGAACGTCTCGCGGACCGAACTCGATGCCAAGATTACCGTTCCCTTGATCGTTACCACGCCGATTCAGATCAATGATTTGGTCGTCAAAGTCAATCCCGATGTGGGCCATGCCGAAGCGAAAAAAGCCGACGCGGAACCCGGAAAAGACCATGCCGCTGTTGTCGAGCTTCACTTGCAGCCCGAGTTGCTTTCGACGAGCGAACAGGCACTCAGTGTGATCGTGCAAGACACAACCACAGGGCGTCGTGCCGAGACGTTGCTGTCGATCGTGGAGCAGCTTCCAATCAGCTTTGCACCTCAAACGCTTTATTTTCGGCAGCAGGAGGATGGCAACTACCAGGCAACTTGCATGCTGACCCTCCAAACGATCGAAGCAGATTCTCAGCGCGGAGGTTCCAATCAGCCGGTCAGCAAGAAAACGGTTTCACCGCCGGCCTTGGATGCGAAGTTCATGAGCAAACATCTTCAACACAAGCTGATTCCCGTGACAGACGTCCACTACCGCGTCAATTTCACGATGGAGAACGACGCGATGCAGTCGTATCTTGAAGAAATAGTCGAGAAACCGCGCGTCCAATGGAGCGTGGTCTGGGGCAAGGAAAAATCACAGGGCACTTCCACGGTGGTCGTGCTTGGTCGTTAGTGACTCTTTGGTGAGGTGATTAGGATGTTGTTGAAGACTTTTGGCTCGTTCAGTTTCGCGTTGATGTTGTTGCCAGGCACCGCCTGGACGACTGAATGTAGTGTCCATGAATCGGCCGCCTGCTCGGCGAGTCCGGGAGAAACGGATTGCACGGAATTGGTTCCGGCGGGCCCGAATGATTGCTCTAATTCGGAACAATACGATGACTTAGCAACAAGCTTCGGCTTTCCACGCCCGGCGGAGGGCCTTGAGGTCGGCAGCTATCCAAGTTGGTCGGGGTACGTCGTTTGTGCGAAGAGGCGTCAATGCGTCCCCGAAAACGACGGAGTTTTTACGTCGTGTGTCGCGCCCACTGGCAACGGCGGATGGAGCAATTACGCGTTGATGGATGACTACTCCTATTCGGGTAGTTGCCAGGTTTCCTACTACTAACCGACGTGGTAGCGATAAGTCCATGCTGGATCGGTTCGTAAACATTTCCGGTTGAACTCCTTACCGGTCCGGCTGCTGAAGAAACCCTGATTGAGGCAACGGATGAACCGAAACCTAAGAACGTCGTTTATACTTTGTTGCGTTGCGCTGCTGTCCTGTCAAAGATCTGCTCGATCGCAAGACTTGATCGATACTGCGTACAATGACTTGATTCGGGCTCACGTAGCGAATCTTGCAGCTATCCAGCGATACGACATCTTGTACAAGACAGAGCTTTCCGTCCTGGACGAGGACTCCGGGCGGCTAGAGGAAACCGAGCGGTATCAACGACTCCAGTTTGATCCGAAGTCGAATCGACGTCGTTTGATTGAACGTAGCCGAACAGAGATTACGGCTGACAGCAGTAGGCCGCAAGTTCGACCGTTTCTTTCCGTCATGCTGTACGACAATGATCTCAATGCACGTCGCAATTTCCCTGGGGCAATTCTGAAGTTGCATGGGGTCAACGCCGCGGCAAGTTTCAGCAACAGCAGTGGCAACCCTGATTGGCGATTTGTGGGAATCGGTAATTTTCCCCGTTTCGGCGGTGGGCCTGGGTCTAAAGTCACTGAGGGAATATTGGACGTTCTGATGGCTCTCAATGCAGAGACTGTGGGCCGGTCGAACGAGGGGCGTCAAGCGACGTTTCGAACCAAGAAGGTCGAGTCGGATGGCACTGTCTCGGTCACCGTGATGCAATCATTCGATTTGGCTTCCGCTTGCATTGTTTCGCTTCAGATCAGCCACCGGGATCCAGACTCGGGGAAAATGAAGACTGTACTGACACAAAACATTCAGTGGGAACAACAAGCCGGCTTGTTCTTGCCAATCAGATTAGATGCTGAAAAGCGTCGACGGCTACGCATCGAGGACCGATGGGTGAATCAGGTCGAAACAGCGACGCACGAAATTCGCTGGCTTGCACTGAACGAAGAAGTCCAAGTGAAGGTGAAGTCGGCCGACTTGCTGAACGACCCAAACCTTGCCATCCAGCTCACGGAGTGGGAACGTCCGTAGATCAGAGCGACTGCAAGAACGCCAGCAGTTCGCCGGACGACGGTTCTTCGGGTTCGGACGTCAGCGAAGCGATCCAGTCACCGACCAATCGCAAGCCCGCCACGTCGATTTCTCGGCTGCCGCAGAGCGGCGAAAACTGCGGTCCCACGCAGAGCGTGGGAACGAGGTGAGAGCGTGGGACCGTGGTGAGCAGAGCGTGGGGCCAAGGTGCGGCGGAACACGAGCCGGCCGAAACTCTTGACGAGTTTCGTTACCCTGAAATTAAGCTGTGACAGACCACTAGGCTCTGTCCGAAAACCATCCAACACGTGGATTCGTACTGATTTCAAGTAGA
>CAYVRC010000242.1:0-6074 GCA_964453205.1 uncultured Pirellulaceae bacterium
TCGAACTCGTCGACCTCTACCCAACGCTTTGCGACGCCGCGGACATACCGATCCCTAACGATATGGAGGGTACAAGCTTCGCACCACTGCTTTTTGACCCAAATCAGAAATGGAAATCAGCAGCATTCAGCCAGTTCCATCGCTCCCCTCGTGTGACACCCGACAAGGGCGACTACATGGGCCTGTCGATGGTCACGCAGCGACACCACTACGTTGAGTGGCGACACTGGGACGACGAGAACAAGAAGGTTGGCGATCTTGCGGCAACAGAACTGTACGACCTGGAGTCCGACCCGGAAGAAAACGTCAACATCGCAGGCCGCGCCGAGGGCAAACACCTCATCCCGGCCCTGGCACAGCAGTTGAAAGCCGGTTGGAAAGCAACAAGTCCGTAGACGAGGAGGTGACGCGAGAGCCGGACGCGCATCGGCCAAACAGCTTTAACGAATCGCTGCCACAACTCACTCATGCGACGTCGGATGGGAGGATGGGGACATAGCACTTTGTCGGCGGGCGGAGCATTTGCTTCATCGAAAAGACCGCATGTGCGATCTCGGAGGGATGGACCCTGCGACTGAGTCCACGCTCAGTCGGGCTTGAGAAAGGACGTCAAGAACGTTTTTTAGACGCATGCTTTGGTAAAGACGCACCGCGGCTGAACCGGCGGACGGCCGACAGGTGAAGGAGGCGACGTTCGGGCTCCGCGGAGCTCAGGCGGCCGGGATCAGCTCGCGGAGTCGCCGACGCAGCCGGAAACGGGGGTGGGTTTTGCGGCTGCGGTGACGGTCGACCACCACCGGCCGGCCCGCCACGCTGGTAAACAGACGTCCGAAGTCAGACACCAACTCGCACCAAACCGGGCTCGCCAAACCCAAGCGATCCAGGATCAGGGCCAGGTGCTCGGGCGTTCGCCGTCGCTTGCCCGCGGCCAACTGACGGGGCCGTCCAGTCCGACAGCTCCAAATACCGCTCGGTCGACTCGAGCGGCCCTCCGTCGGCGTCTTTGCGGTGCGGGCAGAGCATCAGCCACCGCCGCGCCACCTCGGTGTCGTCTAACGTCTTCACCACGTCGGGCCGCGAGCGGAGGATCAGGTGGTGATGTTTCGACAAGATGCTGAAGCAGATCAGGTCGATCCCGAACAGCCCGGTCCGGCTGATGACATGAGCGATCGCGACTTCGGCCCGATCGAAGACTTCCGCACGCGCGATTCTGGCCATCGCTGCGATTCCACAGAACACAAGAGCCCTAAATCCCTTGTCGTACCGTATCCGACGCAGCCGCAGATGCGGACAGCCAATGACCGCAACCGCGGCGGATCACCTGCCGCGTTGTGTCCGGTGTTTTCGTCCACGGTCGCCTTGCTACTGCGCGATGATTCCGATCGTGGACAATCGTACGCCGGTTCTGATCTTACAGCATCGTCGCGAGCGGTTTCATTCGTTCAACACGGCTCGCATCGTGCGGCAATCGTTGCAGCGGTTCGAGTCGCTCGTCGACCATCATCCGGAATTGGACAAGCGTTTCGGCGATTTTCGGCTTTCCCCGCGTGCCGGTCTGCTTTATCCAGGCGACGACGCGGTGCTGCTGCCGGAGTTGTCCCCCGCTTCACCGGGGCGATACCGGATTCGACGGGAGCCGAAACAGTTCGCTTTGTCGACTGTGGAAGCCACCGTGGCGGCCTTGTCGATTCTCGGGTCCGAGACCAAAAACCTGGAAAGTCTGGCCGAGGCCTTCCATCGAATCATCGACGATCAGCTCAGTCACAAATCGTGCGACTGGAGACGAAACGAACGACGCCGACCGACGGGCCTTGATCTTGAAGTCGATTCGGATGAGTTTCGATGACGACACCGAATCGACACCGAGAATAAGACCGCCGGGTCTTCGTCACGTCCGGCGAGATTCGCGAATTCTACACCGCTTGGGCAACGCGATCGACTTGACGCAAACGTTGAACAGGAAACGACGACGTTTCATCGGACGATCCGAGTTGGTAGGGAATCAGCGTTCAAAGGACTTTAGTCACGCCGGGGGTGGGGATGCGATACGATCCGTCGGCCAACGGCTGCACGGGTGCTTTCGCGTTCCAGTCTTCCGCGTCGGTCGTCAGCACTTTTTCCGAGGCGAACGCTTCGTCCCAGTCGATCTCTTGACCGGAATAGGTCGCCAGTCTCCCCAGGATCGCTGTCATCGTGCTGGTCGCACCGTAATCGGCTTCGTTGTACGGCGTATCGCCATGAATCGCGTCGACCAGCGCGTGCCATTCGACCAGGTAAGGGCTCATGTAGTCGTCGGCCTTGCGGCGCGGCGACCTCCAAATGTCTTGACCTTTGCGGTCGGACAGTTTGCAAGTTCCCGTGCCCAGTTCGGCGACACCGAGGGTGCCTTCGATGACTTCGCCGACCTCGCGTTTGCAACCGCGTTGCTGACGACAATAGCTGTGCATGCGAACTCCGTCGTCGTAGGTGTAGATCACCGCGTGGTGATCAAAGATGTTGCCGAACCGTTTGTCGGTGCGGACTTGCCGACCGCCCATGCCTTCGGCTCTGACCGGCGTCGATCGCTTGACCCAGTTGCAGATGTCCAGATTGTGGATGTGTTGTTCGCAGATGTGATCACCGCTCAGCCAATCAAAGAAGTACCAATTGCGAACTTGGTATTCCAGTTCCGTCATGCCGTCGCGGGGGATCGCGTTTTTGGCCGGCGGTCCGCCGTTCCAGAAGCAACGCATCGAAACGATGTCACCGATCTGGCCGTCGTGAATCCGCCGGATCGCTTCCTGATAGATGTCTTGATGGTGGCGTTGCAGGCCGACGCCGACTTTCAGATTTTTGCCTTTGGCTTTTTCGCCGGCGGCCAGGACCCGTCGGACGCCGGGTGCATCGGTGGCGACCGGTTTTTCCATGAACACGTGTTTGCCGGCATCGACGGCGGCTTCGAAATGCAACGGACGGTATCCCGGCGGGCCGGTCAGGATCGCCACGTCGACGTCGCTGTCCATCATCCGGCGATAAGCGTCCAGACCGACGTAGCGTCGGCTTTCGGGGACTTCCATCGCGCCGCCGAACCCCGTGCCGGCTTCCACTCTGGATTTGCCCGCTTTGCCCCGCGACAGGGAACTCAGGCTGATTTCCAAGCGATCATGAAAAGCGTCGCCCATCGCGTACAGCTTGACGTTTTTCTCGGTCGTCATCGCGTGGGCGGCCGCCCCCGATCCGCGTCCGCCGCAGCCGATCAGGCCGACCTTGATTTCATCGGATCCGGCGGCAAAGGCCTTGGACGCCAGGGCGGCGGGAACGACAGCCGCCCCCGCCGCCAGCGTGGTCTTCAGGTAACGGCGGCGGTCGACGGTCGCGGGGGATTTCGATTGCTCAATCATGGCCAAGCGTGACGTGGGGGGGACATGCGGGAGAGGTCGGCAAAGACCGAAAAACTCCGTTCAATTTAGTCGTTGGCATTTCGGCGGTGGGAAATCTACCACCCGGAAATCTGGCCGATCGTGTAAACTGAAAAGCTCACCGCCCCTCGCCTGCGAAGATTTCTGCTCCATGCCCATGAACGATTTTCAACTCGAATGTTCGCGACGTGCCTTTCTGACGCGTGGGTCGGTCGGCCTGGGGGCTGCCGCGCTGACGGCCTTGGAGGCAAAGGCCCAGACGCCCGGACCGGCGGTCGGGCGTCCCGATCTGCCGCACCATGAACCCAAGGCCAAGCGAGCGATTTATCTGTTCATGTCCGGAGCGCCGAGCCAGATGGACATGTGGGATCACAAGCCGGCGATGGCCGATTGGTACGATAAGGACTTGCCCGAGTCGATTCGCCAAGGTCAGCGTTTGACGACGATGACCAGCGGCCAATCGCGTTTTCCGATCGCACCGAGCATCTACAAGTTCGCTCCTCGCGGCGACAACGGCACGATGGTCAGCGAATTGTTGCCACACACGGCGCAGAAAGTCGACGAGATCGCTTTGATCAAGTCGATGCATACCGAAGCGATCAATCATGACCCGGCGATTACATACATTTGCACCGGAGATCAGTTGCCCGGCAAGGCTAGTTTGGGAGCTTGGTTGAGCTACGGATTAGGGACCGAGAACGAGGACCTGCCGTCCTTCTTGGTGATGACGGCGTCATGGACCGGACGCAAAGAAGCGCAGGCCCTTTACAACCGGCTGTGGGGCAGCGGTTTTCTGCCCAGCAAGTATCAAGGCGTCGCGCTGCGCAGCGAAGGCGACCCGGTGCTTTACTTGAGCAATCCTGATGGCATCGATCCCGGCGTCCGTCGCCGCATGTTGGATTCGCTGAGCAAACTGAATTCGCGTACTTTCGATCGGCTGGGTGATCCGGAAACACGAGCCCGCATCGCGCAGTACGAGATGGCCTTTCGGATGCAAACCAGCGTCCCGGAGTTGGCGGACCTGAGCGACGAGCCGCAACACGTTCTTGACCTGTACGGCCCCGACGTGATCAAGCCGGGGACGTTCGCCAACTGTTGCCTGATGGCACGCCGGATGGCCGAACGGGGTGTCCGCTTCACTCAGATTTTCCATCGCGGTTGGGACCAGCACGGCAATCTGCCCAAAGACTTGCCGAACCAGTGCCGCGATGTGGATCAGCCCTCGGCGGCCTTGCTGACGGACTTGAAACAGCGAGGCATGTTGGACGACACGCTGGTCGTCTGGGGCGGGGAATTCGGCCGGACGGTTTACTGCCAAGGCGGACTGACCAAGCAGAATTACGGCCGCGACCATCATCCCAAATGCTTCACCGTGTGGCTGGCCGGGGCCGGGATTCGAGGCGGCGTCGTTCACGGAGAAACCGACGATTTCAGCTACAACGTGGTCAAAGATCCTGTTCACATCCGCGATCTGAACGCCACCATTCTGGACCAGATGGGAATCGATCACGAACGCTTCACCTACCCCTCTCAGGGGCTGGATCAGCGGCTCACCGGAGTCGAAGAATCGCGGGTGGTAAAGGAAATTCTCGCCTAAAACGAACTTTTGGCCTTTTGAGGATCGCTGCGATTTGCCATCGCCCTGAATCGTCATGCGCCTTAAAATGAGACAACGAATGACCGTTGTCCTCGCATGAATGAGTCATGGACGCCTTTCTGAACGTCTGCTCCGGCCCCGAACAGGGTCGCCAATTCCGCCTCGATCCCGCTCGTCCGGCTCACATCGGTCGCGGGACGAGTTGCGAGATCCTGTTGACCGATCCGATGAGCTCTCGGTTCCACGCGGTGGTTTTTTTCGAGGACGACGACTGGCATTTGCGGGACACCAGCAGCCGAAACGGCACCCTGGTCAACGGACAGAAGACCGACCACGCGCGGCTGCTGCATCAGTCGGTGATCACGATCGGGACGACCGATTTGCAACTCGCCGCGATCACCGAGGACGACAGCGATGACGGCGAAATCAACCAGACGATGGTCGCCGATCCGGTCGCGCTGAAGGAACGAATGCGGACCCGCGAAATCGATCCGATCGACAAGCTCTCGCGGACCGAATACGTGCTGGACTTGTACCAGCTCAGCCTGAACCTGATGACGCATCCCAGCGTCGATGACACGATCGAAATCGTTTTGGAGTTGTTGAAGGATCGCACCAAGGCATCGGGCGTGTGCCTGTTTTACGAATCCCACGAAGGCCGTTTGATGCCGCAGACCAGCGTGCCCAAAACCGCCTTCAAAGCGTTTCAGCTCAGTCGTCGACTGGTCAAACGCATCGTCAAGAAGAACGAATCGATCTGGATCCACCGCGACGACGACCCATCGATCCGCGGCGAGATCAAACACTCCGATGCAGACGCTTGGTCGGATCTGATTTGTTGTCCGCTTTCCAGCGGTGAAAAACCGATCGGCGTCCTGCAGCTGTACCGCAAGTCATCGCCTTTCGATGAACAACACTTTGATTTTGCCATCGCGGCGACGCGGCTGCTGGCCGTCGGCTTGGTTCAAGGCCAGCAACGTGGATCCTTGGTCGCCGAACGCAAACACATCGCCGAAAGAAACGCCGAAGGCGACGAATTGATCGGCAATTGCGATTTGATGGTCAAGCTGAAAGAACGA
>CAYVRC010000243.1:0-5771 GCA_964453205.1 uncultured Pirellulaceae bacterium
GGGGTGCATGGCGGCCGAATCGTGTTCGAAGGGACTCCCGAACAGATGGTCGACACGGTCGACGCGCGGACGCTCAAGCAGCTGAGCTCGCGGCGGCTGACCGCTCCGCGTGGCAAATCGACGCGGCGGCCCGCTTCGAAAAATCGGCCCCCGTCGTCGGGTCAGAGCGTCAGCCTGACGGCTCCGTACTTGGCCGAGGCCATGGCGGCGACGAAAGTCTGGGAAAGCACGTCCGGAGGGCCGACGGAAACCGCAGCCGGGAAGTCGTCGGCCGAAACGACCTCGATCGACGGGCCGCCGTCGGACACGGCGCAAACGACCACGGACGAGACGCCACAAGGCCGCATCGATCCGCCGCAGGACTCGGCCGTCGTCTTGCAACCGTGGCGGGCGCTCGGCCGAAGATGGCACACGCTGGCAAAAGGTTTTCCGGAAAATGCCCCGCCCGATTGGCCCATCGAACTGGCCGATCAAGTCATGGGCGTGCTGGAACGGATCGCCGGGCCCGGCGGACTGACTTTTGATTCTCCGAATAGTGTTCGCGTCAAGGACGTTCACGGCTCAATATGGGCGGAATTAAAGACCAAGACTCCCGACGCCTTGCAGCTGGTCGTACGCGGACCGGTGGATTCTTTTGCCGGCGGGGCCGTCGAAACGTTGGACTCGGCCGGGCCGATGGAGGCAGCCGGCGACGACCAGGCCAGCGTGACGCTGAACCTGACCGACGCCAGCCATGTCCGCAGTCGTAGAATGCAGCGGTTCCTTACCGATCACTTTCAACAGCGCACATGACCAACTCCAGCGGTAACCTCCTTCAGACGATCATGGCAGACCCGCGTCTCAGCCGCGGTCTCGCCGAGCTGCCCTCGGACGCCAAGACCGTGACGCTTCAAATGCCGGCCGCCGCCGCCACGTTTTCGCACCCGAGTTGGGACGCGTTGTTGGACGGCGGCGTCGATGATCCCGACGGCTTGGCGAAAACGCGAACCCTTCCCGACGAGCGCTTGATCGATTCGTCCCCGCACGATCGTGTCGTGGCGAAAGTGGGTTGCGATGCGACGACGCAGACGTTGCGACTGACCAGCGATTCGGAACGTTCGGTGCCGGTCCGCCGCGTCGCCAAGATTGGTGACGGCAAAGGTTGCGAAGCGGAATACCGACTGGTCGGTCAACTCGGCAGCGGCGGCACCGGCGTGGTTTATCAGGCCCACCAACGCGCGATCGATCGCGAAGTCGCGGTCAAATCGCTGCGTGTTGAATTGCTCGGTGACCGTCAATCTCGCGATCGTTTCTTGACCGAAGCACGCGTCATCGGCGGCTTGGACCACCCCAACGTGATCGCTTTGCATGAACTGTGCATGGACGAAACGGGCGGCCTGTTTTACTCGATGAAACGGATCGACGGATCGAGCTGGGACCAGCAGCTCGCGTCGATGACCTTGGACGAAAACCTGCGGGTTTTGTTGCGTGTCGCCGACGCGATCCGCTACGCCCATTCGCGTGGATTGGTGCATCGCGACATCAAACCGGAAAACGTCATGCTGGGCCGATTCGGCGAAGTCCTGCTGGCCGACTGGGGGCTCGCGGTCAGTCACGGTCCCGAGGAATTGTCCGACGAAATCGATCCGACGATCGGCGGCACGCCGGCTTACATGGCACCGGAACTTGCGATCGGCGACCCTTCGATGGTCACGTTCCAAACGGACGTGTATTTGATCGGCGCGATCCTTTTTCAGATTTTGACCGGCCATCCGCCGCATCACGGGGAAAACTTGTTGGCCTGCATTCACGCGGCGGCCAACAACCTGATCCGTCCGACGGACGTCGGAGGCGAGCTGATGGAGATCGCGATGCAGGCGATGTCGACCGATCCCGCCGAACGGCACGCCAGCGTCGACGCCTTCATCGCGGCGATCGAGGATCAACAGATCCACCGTCAGAGCATTTCGCTGGTCCGTCGCGCCGAACGAATCCTGGCCGAAGCCCCGGCGCCGGATCCCGGCGCGCCGCCCGGACAAACGCTTGAGAACCGCTACGAGCCGTTTCGGCTGGCCGACGCGATTTTGCGAGAAGCCATCGAAGCGTGGCCGGGTAACAAGCACGCCCACCGCGCGATCATCGACTTGCAACGCAATTACGCATCGGTCGCCGCGGCCAACGGGGATTTGGACTTGGCGTTGGCCCTTTACGAGGCTTGTGGGGAAGGTGAAACGGAAGTCGCCCTGCGAATCCGTCGCCGGCGGGATCAGCGAAACGAGTACCAGCGTGGCCAGGCGAAGTATTCGGCGCTATTCACCCAGTCGCCCGAAGCCGGTTTGTTGCTGCGGCTGTCCAACGGCGAGATTCTGGAAGCCAACGAGAGCTTTTTGAATCTGCTGGGCGTCGCGGCGGCCGACATCGTCGGGTCACGGATGCCGGAGCTGAACGTCTGGAGATGCCCGCGGCAGCGAGAAAAATTCGTCCGCGACGTCCAGCGGGACGGCCGCGTGGACAATTTCGAAGCCGTTTTTCTACGCAGCGATGGAAGCCCCATCGACGTGCTGATCAGCGCCCGGACGACGGACTTGGAAGACGAGAAAGTCTTACTTTCGACGATCCGCGACATCTCGCTCCGCAAGCAAGCCGAAAATTCGCTCCGCCAGAGTCGGGCACGATTGCGGGATCTGCAACGATTGGCGGGTCTGGGGACTTGGTCCTACGACATCACGACCGAGGAGATTCAGTGGAGCGAGGAGACGTTTCAATTGGTCGGATGCGATACGCGGCACGGACCGCTGGATTTTCCCGGTTATCTGGCGACGCTGCATCCCGAGGACGCGCCGAGGTTGCAGGCGGTCGTCGCCGAAACCATCCGCAGCGGCACCGCGTACGAATTGCAGATCCGCCAGGGCTTGGCCTCGGACGTACAAGACGGCGTCCCCGTGGAGAAACGTTCGTATCGCACCGCGATCGCCCGCGGCCAACCGATGACGGATGCCGACGGCCGAATCATCGAAATCTACGGGGTTCTGATTCCGACCGGACCGATCGAAACCTCCCGTGCTTTCGCGGGTTAAATCCGGGTAGAATCAAGCGTTGGTTCGACCAGTCTTGATCCGCTTGTGCCCCGGGGTCGTTTTGCCCGTCAGTCCATCCACCGCGATGCGTTACCAGCAGTCCGACCCGGACGTTCGGTTGATGTTGCGCGTCAAAGAAGACGACGCGGCGGCTTTCGAAACCCTGGTCAGGCGGTATCAAACGCGGCTGGTCCGCTTGATGCAGCACATGGGGCCGCGTGAGATGGCCGAAGATCTAGCACAAGAAACATTCTTACGCGTCTATCGGGCGCGGACACGGTACGAGCCGGGGGCAAAGTTCGCCACGTGGCTTTACACGATCGCCGGCAACGTCGCCCGCAACGCGAACCGATCGGCGGGCCGACGCAACGAGGTCATCGAAGTCGACGCGCCGCTGGGCAACGATTCCGCCGGCGGAATGATGCTGGCCTCCGCGGCGACCGATGAAAGCGGAATGATGCCGACTCGGTTGGTCGAGAAAACCGAACGGGCCGACATCGTCCGCCAAGCCATCGAGCAACTCGGATCGCGTCAGAGGATGGCACTGATGTTGTCGCGTTTCGAAAACCTCAGCTACGCGGAGATCGCCGAGGCGATGGGTCTGTCGTCCAAGGCCGTCAAGTCCTTGCTCAGCCGGGCCCGCGTCAACTTGAGGGAGATCCTTCAACCTTACATCGACGCCGGCGTTATTCCGCAGGAACCGAAGTGATGAATCCGCAACTGCTTTCCGACGGCCAGCCGGTGGACCCGAGCGACGAACGGCTGGTCGCCTACCTGGACGGCGAGCTCGATATCGTCGATCGCGATCAACTGGAACAGGAACTGGTCGACGACGTCGCCCTGCGAACGCGTCTGCAAGAATTGCAGCGGGGCTGGGACTTGTTGGACGAGCTTCCCGATGCGACGCCGAGTGAAAAACTGGTCGAAACGACGATGGAGTTGGTCATCAGTGATTTGACCAAAGCCAGTCGCACCAATCGGAAATGGTGGCAACGCGTTCCGTTGGTCGTGCCGCTGGCCGTCGTCTGTTCCCTGTCGGCCGCCCTCGGCTACGGATTCGTCGAACTGCGTCGCCAAGCCGCGTTCGATCGTGAGCTGGACGACTTGCGGTTGGTCGAGAACCTGGACGCGTATCTGGACGGTTCCGATCTGAAACTGATGCGCACGTTGGCCGGCAACGCGGATTGGCGTCGCGTCGTGGACGCTTTGAAAATCGGCGAATCGAACTCGTCTGTCGTCACGGACAACCCCGCGATCGCGAAGACCGACGACCAGCGACTGCTGCATTTGAGCGAGATGCCCGACCAGGAACTCGGATCACTCGCGGCCGCCTGGGCGAGCTTCCAAAATTTCAACGATGCGACGCGAGCGAAAATTCGCCGGACCGCCGAAACCGTCAGCTTGCAAACCGATGCCGACGAATTGCTCGCCACGATGAAGGACTACTCGCTGTGGAAAGCCAGCCTGCCGACCGAATTGATCGACGCGATCGAAGGCAACACGTCGGCCAGTCCGATCGAAGGAACCGAGCCCCTTTCGCGTGACGACGCGATCGAGCAAGCCATCACGCTGACGCAGGAACGGACCCGACGCGAAAGCAGCCGTTTGCTGAGCGAGTCGACCATCAAAACGATCATGTCGTTGTTGGAACATATTCTCAAGCAACGATTGGAGGACCCCGCGTCACCGACGTCGATCGCCAAGGCCCGGGCCGAAAAATGGGCCTACGAGCGGTACGCCGGACACGTGGACCACGAGCGGATTCAGAACATGTTGATGGCCGCGTTGACCGACGACGGTAGGCCCCGACCGACTTCGTACCTGAAGGTGCCGGGGATGAACGACAAGGAGTTGGAGTTGTTGGAGATCTGGTTGCCGTCGGAGGATCTGCGGAACCTGGACATCTTGTCCGGTGACGTTCCGATGCTTCGCGCTTCGGCGCTCAAGACTTGGGCGGCCGCGGCGGTCAGTCGCTCGACCGAACACGTCGAAATGAGTGTCTTGGACAGTTACCGGATGCTCAGCGACGGCGAACGTCAGCGTTACGACCTGGGACCGCCCGAAGGCCTGCAACGAAAACTGACCGAAAACCAACGCGACCGCCGATACAGCCGTCGTGGCGGCGGGCGATCGTCAAGATCGTCGACGACGGAATCCGACCACGAATGACGCGATCGTTTTCGTCTCAAAATCTCCAGCCGCCGCGGAAGAAGATCGCGTCGGCCAGGTCCAGTTCGACGGAGTCCGCCTCGTATTCCAGCCGTCGGGCGAAAGCGTAACCGCCTTCGATGAACCAACCCCGGTTGCCCGCGCGGATGACTTCGTAGCCGCCCTGTATTTCGATCGAGCGCAAGGACAATTCGTCACGGGCCCCGTCGGCCCGCGTCACCGCCCACGTGTTGCCGCCGAGTTCGGCGGCCAAGTACGTCCACGCTTCTGCCTCGGACGATTGCTTCCACAGACGTCGCGATAGCCGTGGCCGCGGCATCGTCAGTTCCAGTTTCCACCAAGGACTCGGCGTCCAAGTGACGCCCAACACCGGCAGAAGACCCAGGTCGGCTCGGTCCAAGTAGACCGCACCGGCGGCCAACGACCAGGTCGGGCCGACCTGCCAGTTCGCCACGCCCAACCCGAACAGTCGAAAGGCGTTTTCGCTGGTCGTCATGTCAGATCGGAAGAGCACACGTCTGAACTCCAGTCACTCCGGAGAATCTC
>CAYVRC010000244.1:0-5680 GCA_964453205.1 uncultured Pirellulaceae bacterium
ATGCCGATCTGATACGTGATGATGGTGTCCGAGTCGGCGTCGTTGTCGACCGTGAAGGTCACTTCGGCGTTGATCAACGTCGTGTTCGGCAGGATGTCTTCCTGCGGCATCGAGTCGTTGATCGTGAAGTCGACTTGTTCGGTCAACGTGTCGACGGCCGACGGCGTGTCGGTCGACTGACCGGCGATCGCTGCCATCGTGTTGCCGGCCACGTCCTGCGCGCCGCTGATGCTGAAGGTCACGTCGGCGACTTCTTCGTCGGCGTCCGAAAGCGGAATGTTGATCGTGTAGACCGTATTTCCGGCGCTCCAAGTTCCAGCGGGCAACGTGGCCGGGAACGTGGTTCCGTCGACGTTGCTGCTGACCGTCGGCAGAACCGTCGGTTCCATGGCTTCGCTGAACGTGATGACCAGGTTGACCGAACCGGGAATGTCGGCGTCTTCGATCAGCGTGTCGCTGAGCGTCAAACCGGTCACCGTGGGTACGACCGTTTCAATGGTGAAGAAACCGGTCGCCGTTGCCGTCGGGCTGTCGTTGCCGGCCGGGTCGGTGGCGACCGCCGTGACGTCGTAAGTGCCGTCGGCAAGCGTCCCGGAGGTGATCGTGTAGTTGCCGCCGCCGTCCGCGGTGACAATTCCCAACGAAACGGGGCCGGTCATGGTGGTGACGTTGTCGACAAACACCTCGACCTCCGCGCCGGCCTCCGCCGTTCCGTCGATCGTGATGGTCTGGTCAGTGGTCAGGCCGTCCGGTGCCCCGGTGTCGTCCGAAAAAGAATCGATCGTCGGTGCCGCCGGTGCATCGGTGTCGAGTTCCGTGCCCGTCGCCACACCGGTCGCCGATGTCATATCGACGGCGTTGCCCGCCTCATCGTTGACGCCCGACACGTCGATCGTCACGTTCGGATCGACGTCGTCACTGTCGGTGACGTCGTAAACGGCGCTGTAGGTCAAGCCGTCGACCGACCAGGTTCCCGAATTGAAGGCCAACGCACTGTTGGCGTCAGGGCCCAGCAGGTTGATCGTCGGGGCCGGGCCGGTCGTATCCATCGCTTCGCTGAACGTCAGGTCCAGCGTGACCTGCATCGAACCCGTGGTCGCGGTGTCTTCGTTGATCGTCAACGTGTCGAAGGCCGCCGAATCCAAAGTCGGATCACTGTCATCGAAAACGATCGAAACGGTGTCGTTCGTGCCCGAAACGAGAGCCGAATCGGCTTCGACATCGAACGTTCCGTCGGCGGGAAACGGAACCGTCATCATGATGGTCGTCGTCCCCATCCCGAGCGGGAGCGCAGCCGAAGAACCGATGATCGTTCCGGCACTGCCCGTGATGGCCCCGGTGCTGTCGAGCAGAACGATGGAATTCAGGGGGCTGAAGTTGTTGTACTGGACGTCGAACGACGGCGACGCCACGTTCGTCTTCATGTCCCCGACGATTCCCGAGTCCGACGCGGGCGCGGGGTTCAGGTCGATGTCGATGATGTTCGCCGCCAACAACTGTCGTGCTTCCAACGCTTCGGCGTGCAATTGCCCCGACTGCGAACTCGCGAATCGCGGCTTGCGGGCCTTTTTGGGTTTCTTGTCCTTGCGATCCTTGCGACGCAGGGTGAACGGCAGCGTCATCATCATCATCGGGGCCAACGGGGCCCGGCTGCGGGTGATTTCAAAGGGCGGGTTGGTGATGAAGTTCCAAATCGCCATCAGTCCCAAGCCGACCTTGGTCAGCCATGAACTTCGGAAGGCGTCTCGGTAACGCTCCAAGCGTGCCGCACGCTTGGCCACCCACTGTTGACCACGCTGACGAGCCTGATCGGCCCAGCGAACGGCCTTGCCGCGAAGCTTGGCCGCTTTGGTAAGCGAAAGGTTCTGGCCGGCAAAAGAGTGGTTTTGATTTCGAATCGACATGGGTGGGGAAACTCCAAAAACAGTTAAATCAAAGGGTGGTCACGCCGCGCCGTAATGGCTCGATGGACGAGCCAGCGCGACGGCCGGCCGTGTCGTGAACGGGAAAAACGAAGTTGAGAGGACAAAAAGACCGAATCGAGCAACGACACCTAGAAATCGCCGAGCCGCAGACGAACGACAAACCCGACTCCGCCCGTCGGAAAACCGATGGATGGCGACTGGCAACCGAGGAAAGTCGCGGGAAATAGGATGTCACGTCAGAAAAAGGTGAGTTGAAAGACTGGGCAAGCAGGAGGGGAAGCATCGGCGGATACCGTTTCATCGGGGGGTACTGATCGCCTAGCCATGACCCGAGGATATTCACGACAATCCGGGGGGGCAAGCTGCCAGTTCGAAAAAACACGAAATCCTTGCCGACGCCGAAAGCTTGCCCTCGTTCTGCGTGCTATCTTCCCCCCCGGAGCTTCGCCGGTCGTGCCTTCCGGCCATCGCCGCGTCGACCGGAAAGCCGAAAATTCGGCGAAAGGCGGACGATCCGTGGTTGCTTTGGCGGTCGCAACGCGGTCGTCGTGTCGGGACCGACGACAGGCCCCGGGGGGGGAAAAAAGAATTTCCGGTGAAATCAGACGACTCTTTCGAATTCGAAATCAGCGTTGTTCCGCCGCCGTTCCGCCGGACTTGATCCGGATCAGTTGCTCTTGAACCCGTTTGGCCTGACGATCTCCCGGATTCAGCTGCAGGGAGATCCGGATCTCACGCGTCGCCGAATCCAATTGGCCCGATTCCATCAGGATTTCCGCCAATCGCACTCTCCAGGGCACGCGATCGGGTACTTGGTTGATCGCCAGCCTCAGCGACGCCAGGGCACGCTCCCGGTCGCCGATCATCAGCCACGCCCGGGATTCCAGCTCCGCCTGCTGGCCCGGAAGCCAGCTTCGCGTGATCTGATCGGGAATGTCCCTTTCGATCGTGGCGTCCAACAGCCACAACGCGGTTTCCGCGAACGGTTCGACCGGCAATTCGATCTCCAGTTCCGAAATCCGCTCGGCGGCCCGCACCAACACGGCCGGGTCCATCGGCATCGCCCGGGCCACGATCTCCTCGGCCGTCATCGATTCGGCCAGGTGCCGGATGATCGCATCGAGGTGATCGTCGGAATGCGTCAACGATTCGCGGTAATGCATCAAGGCTTCGTCCAACCCCTCCTCACGCTCGATCCGCCGCGCCACCAACCAAGCCAGTTCGGATTGACCGGGGTGCAGGCGACGGGCCAGCCGCAGCCGGTCGGTCACTGAGCGGTCCGAGGGCAATCGTTCGGCGTGCTTCGCCAACAGCGCGGCGGGTTGCCAGGGCAAGGGGCACAACCGACGGGCCACCAGGCTTTGCTGGACCGTTTCGGCGATCAGCTCCGACTCGATCGGCCCCTCGGCCTGATCGGCCAAGGCGTCGAGCACCCGCAGCATTTCGATCCGCCCTTCCACGTCACGCGGCGCCGCGGCAATCGAGGAACGGAACCGACGGAGGGCTTGATCGTAGTCGCCTCGCCGATAATCGACCCCCGCGGCCCTTCGATGCCGATCGGCGTCGAGCGCTTGACGCTTGACCCGCGTGGCGACCAAGGCGGTGCCCATCAGCAATACGCCCAGGGCGATCCAGCCGACGCGTTTGCCGATCGCAAGGCCGCTGCCGGAACCGCCCGGAATCGATGCCCCGTCGGCCGCCGCAAAGTCCGGGTCGGCAGACGTCGGCGACGCCGCCGCGGAAACGGCGGACGACCGCCCGGGTCGATCGCGACGGCGGCCGGATCCGGATCGACCGGCCGAGCCGGATCGATGTCGCCGGACGGATCGCGATCCCGACGATTGGCCGCACGCCAACGCGGCGATCGAAGTCGCCAGGACCGCGGTCGCGGGCACGCGGAGGCCGAAATCGACGAAGCTGTGCAAAGCCACCGCCGTCAAGCCGATCGCCGCCCCGGCGGCCAACGCCGAATGACGGGCCGCCCGGAGCGTCTGCCAAAGCAATGCCCCGACGAAAATCAACAGACAAGCCAGCCCCACCAAACCGTACTCGTTCAGAACGTCCAAGTACTCGTTGTCGGCGCGGAGCGATTGGAACCGGGCGCTCCGCCAACTCGGATCATCCGTCCGCTGAATGGTTTCCCAATATCGGTAAGTCTCGCCGCCCGAACCGAACCACGGAAACTCCGGGACGCTCCGCACCGCCGACTGCCACAGGTGCCATCGACCGTCCTGCGTGTAACGATCCGCATCCCCCAGCATGTTCAGTCGGGATTCGTAGATGCTGAACCCGACCCAAGTCAAAACCAGAACCACCGGCACCGCGATCGCGATCGACAGCGACACCGCTCGGGCCAAGTTGGCCTTTCGCAGTCGCAGAAAGCCCACCAACGCGACGGCCGACAGTCCCGAGATCACGCCGCCGCGAGAAACGCAGACGATCAGGCTGGCCGCCATGAACACGACCGCGACGATCAACCAGCACGCCAGGGCGTCGTCCAGGATCATGCGAAACCAGTGCCGTCCCATCGTCTCCAAACGACTCCACAACAGCCCGATCGACAATCCCATCAACAGATTCAAATAGAACGGATAGTGATTGCGGTTGACGAACGGGCCGAACCCCAGGCCGCCGACGATTTCGTAAGTCCAGTACATCCGGCCGTCGTGCGATCCGAAATGCTGGGCGATTCCGAACAGCGAAATCGCCGCTCCCAACAAGACCGCGACGACGCTGGCCCGGTGCAACACTCGACGCGGCCGATCCAGAGAACCGACCACGACGAACAGCCCCGACAGCAACGCCAGACGGATGAAGAAATCGAAGCTGCCCGAAGGGTGTAACCCCCAACCGCGCCCGAAGAACCACCCGCTTGCCGGACTGGCCGACACCATCGCGTCGATCTCCGGTGACCGCGTCAGCGTCGCCGACCAATCCTTCAGTCCCGGTGCGACCCACCGCACCAACGCGTCGGGCCATGGCACCAAGTGACTCGCCGCCGCCAAGGCCAACCCCGTCATCGCCGCCACCGCCACCAAGCCGATTCGGCCGGCCTTCCAGACGGGCAGGCGTCCCCCGAGACACCAATAAACGAAAACCGAAAAAGCGGCCGACAGTCCGACCACCAGACCCAGTTCGCCGGCCGCCGTCGTCGACCCGAAAAACCACGGACTCAGCACGACGCAGGCACACAGGATCACCTCGATCGTCGTTTGAGCCCGCCCGGCTAGGGCCTCGCTCGCATCAGCCGCCTTCGTCATTTCCAATCACTTTCTACACAGATCCGCAAGGCGAATCGTTTTCTTAGCCTGTCGCCGCATTCCGGCAGGCCCGATAACAAAAAATCCGGCCCCGCCGGTCGGGACACGTTTCCCGCGGCGTCATCCGCTCCGGCCCCTGTCGCTACCGCCCCCGTCCACTGTCCGTTCACCCCGCAACCCATCACCCGCAAACCCCATCAGCCGCAACGCGCTAGCGTCCGGTTCCTTCCCCGCAGCGATGCCGACATCATAATCCGCGTGACAAAACTGGCATTCCGCATAAAAAAAGCGTGCCCTTCAAGAAAGAAGGACACGCTTTGCGATGTCTTGATGTCGAGGGTTCGCCCACTCGGCCGAGACCACTCGGCCGAAACCGATCAGCGGGGACCGAAGGACCGAACGGGCGGGCCGAACGAACGACCCGGCGGGTCAAACGGGGGCGTCGAGGTCGGAGGTCCTGGCGGGGGGAACGGTGGTCCGGGAGGGTTGAATCGG
>CAYVRC010000245.1:0-5625 GCA_964453205.1 uncultured Pirellulaceae bacterium
CATGCCCCGCTTGCCGCTCGCATCATCGCGGAGCACTTGCAGACGGACCCGATCATTCATCGGTTTTCGTCCGATCTGATTGACGTTTCACGTTCGCTGAAACACCGAGATGTTTTTTCCCCGGTGACGAAAACTTGGTCCGATGCGGCCAAGCAACAAATCGTCGATGCGGTGTATCTCCCCCATCGCCTCGGGGTCGAAGACCGCATCGAAAAGATGCTGCTGCGCACCGGTTACTGCGTTCACATCTCCGTCAGCACCTTCGCGTCACGCGCCGGTCAAGTCTTGCGGCGTGGCGATGCCGGTTTGGGCTACGACCCTTCGCACACCGACGAAGTCTATTTTTGTTTGGACTGGATCGATGATCTGTATGACACGCTGCCGATGCTGCGGTTGCGACGAAACTATCCGCGTCGCGGCCGTGTGGACAGCTTGACCCGCGCGATGCGCCGCAAGTTCGGCCGACGCGGCTTTCTGGGGGTCGAATTGCAGTTGAATCGTGCTTGGGCGGCACGCCCGATCCGTGTCCGCCGGGACACCCTGCGGGGGATCGCAGATTCCCTGGAATACACGCTGCGAGGCGTCGCGGTGCGAGCGGCCTGAAAACCGTCTTGCGGTGCTCGGCATCGGGGCGTTACTGTCCCCTCCAATAGCGCGAACCGGACTCGCACTATTCCCGCATAGATTGAACCGCCATGGAAGGAATGTCTGCGATGGTTCGCCACGGAAACACTCACTCAAGCCTCATTTTATTCTTTTGGTCAGCGCTGTTGGCGCTCACTTTCGCTGTGCCGCGGGCGTCCGCGGACGAAGCGGAGTGGATCTGGGTCGGCAACACTCGCGCCGGCGACGTGATCCCCGCGGGCGAATCCGGATACTTCCGCAAAGCCATCAACTTGCGGGCCGATGCCGAAGCGATCATCGAAATCACCGCCGACGACCGGTACGTGTTGTACGTCAACGGTCGCCAAATCGGGTCGGGAAACTCCCGCGGCCAGATGCAACAGTATGACGTCAGCACGTCCATGGACATCGGTCGCAACATGGTCGCCGTCGCGGCGACCAACGTCCGAGGGGACACCGCGGCGATCGCCGTCCGTGTTTCCATCCGACCCCTGAATTCGAATCAGTGGTACACCTTCAGCAGTGACGCGTCTTGGAAATCCAGTTCCGACGCGGAACCGAATTGGCAGTCCGCCGTGTTCAACGACAACACTTGGTCCCAAGCCAGTGCTTTCGGGCCTCTGGGCGATACGACACCGTGGGATCAAAACGAAGAGATCGCTGCCATCGCCGCCGACCGGCAAGTCCAGGAGCAGATCGAGCGTAAAGAACGTTTCCAAATCCAAAAAGGATTCGGCGTCCAGCGGGTCCTGGAAAACGATAGCGTCGGCTCCGTCATCGCCATGGCCTTCAATGAATTCGGTCACTTGCTGTTGTCACGTGAGGGCGGCCCGCTTCTGCTCGTTCACGACAAAGACGGCGACGGAATCCCCGAGACGGTTCGCGATTACTGCGACCAAGTCACAAACATCCAAGGCATCTTGCCGCTCAACGGCGACGTCTACGTGACCGGCGAGGGCCCCGACGGTTGGGCGATGTACCGCTTGCAAGACCAGGACCGCAACGGCTCGATGGAAAGCGTCGAGGTGATTCTGCGATTCAGCGGCAAAGGCGGTGAGCACGGGCCCCATGCGATGCGACTGGGCCCCGACGGCATGATCTACTTGACGATCGGCGGTTACGCTCAAGTCAAAGGAAAACCCGGCAAGGGCGAGACACTGATCGACGTTTACGAGGGCGACCTGCTGCCACGCTACGAGGATCCCGGTGGTCACGGTTTGGGCGTCAAAGCGCCCGGCGGAACGATCGTTCGTACGACGACCGAAGGAGACGTGGTCGAAAAGGTTGCCGGGGGAGTTCGCAACGCGTACGACTTTGTCTTTCATTCGACCGGCGGCTTGTTGGTTCACGACGCCGACATGGAAGCCGATGTCAACACGCCTTGGTATCGACCGACCGGTTTGTTCGATGTCACCGAAGCCGGTGAACTGGGCTGGCGGACCGGTTGGGCGAAATGGCCCGAGCATTATTTCGATCGTTTGCCGATGACACTGGACACCGGCCGCGGCAGCCCGACCGGCGCCGTGACGTACGAACACTACATGTATCCGATTCGCTATCACGATTCGATTTTCTTGGCCGATTGGTCGGAAGGCCGCATCTTGAACGTGCGACTGAAGCCGCGTGGTGCGGGCTACATCGCCGACAGCGAAGTCTTTCTGCAAGGCCAGCCGCTGAACGTCACCGACTTGGACGTCGCGCCTGACGGATCGTTGTATTTCTGCACCGGCGGACGCCAAACCGCGGGTGGCGTTTATCGCGTCGTCTACAAGGGCGACATTCCCGATCGCATGAAACAACTCGGCACCGGCATTGCCGCCGCGGTTCGTCAACCTCAGTTGGACGCCGCTTGGACACGACAGGAGATCGCCGCGATCAAACGTGAACTCGGTGACGACTGGGGCGCACAAGTCGCCGGCGTGGCTTACAGTGACGACAACCCACCGCATTACCGCGTCCGAGCGATGAACCTGATGGAACTTTTCGGGCCGGTTCCCAACGAAGAACTTCTGATTCAATTGAGCAAAGCGGCGGCCGAACCGGTGCGATGCAAAGCGGCAACGCTGTTGGGACTGCATCCCAGCGATCGTGGTGCGGCACGACTACACGACATGCTGGCCGATCCCGATGTCCGGGTGCAACGATTCGCTTGCGAAGCCATCTTACGCAGCGGCCAACTGCCCTCCACGCCCGACGACGTGATCACGTTGTTGGCCAGCGAGGATCGCACCTTGGCCTTCGTCGCGCGTCGCGTCTTGGAGCGCATGCCGACGGAAACCTGGGCCGAAGAAATCTTGACCACCGACGAAACACGAATCGCGCTGGTCGGAATGTTGGCGCTGATGACCGCTCAGCCCGGCGGCGAATATCCGCTCCGTGTCATCGGTCGTGTCAACGAAATGATGGACGGATTCCTGAGTGATGCCGATTTCGTCGACACGCTGCGACTCGCCCAAGTCACGCTGCATCGTGGCAAGATCAAACCCGCGAAGGTGCCCGAGTTCGCCGCTCGCGTGGCCCGCGAATTTCCCGCCGGGGAATCCCGCATCAACCACGAAGTCATCCGTCTGGCGTCGTACTTGCAGTGCGAAGAAGTCGTCCCACGCGGGTTGGAGTTCCTGAAATCCGACGCGACGCCGGGCGACAAAACCGTCGTCGCGATGTGTTTGCAGTTCATCGAAACCGATTGGTCGGCGCGACAACGGTTCGAATTGCTGAAGTATTTCGAGAACGCGGCCAACGATGTCGATTCGGGTTCGCTTTCGATGTACATGATGTACGCGACCCGTGATTTCGCCCGCACCTTATTGGACGAGGACGTCGAGGCGATCTTGGAACAAGGGGCGATGTGGCGTAACGCGGCGTTGGCGGCCATCTTCAAACTGAAGCGACCCGTCGATTCGGCGACCACCGAGACCCTGATCGCGTTGGACGAAGATCTGCTCCGCGACGATCGCGATGGTGACGTGGAGCGTCGGTTGCGGACCGGCGTCGTGGCAATGCTGGCAACCAACGAAGACGAATCCTCGCAAGATTACTTGCGAAAACTGTGGCGAACCGAGCCGAATCGGCGTCCGGTTTTGGCCATGGCTTTGGCACAACACCCCGACGGCGACAACTGGGATTACTTGGTTCGCAGTTTGGGCGTGTTGGAAGAAGCCGTCGTCCCCGAAGTCGCCGACGCGCTGTTGGGCGTCCCGCTGGCGACCGACGACCCGATGGCGCTGCGGCAGTTGATCCTGTTGGGGTTGCGGGCGGAAAATGCCGGCCAGGATTTCGAGCCGACCGAGAAACTGCTGGAACATTGGACCGGTTTGCAACGGCCCATCGGTGCCGAGAAGGAAATGGCGCCGTGGCAAAAATGGTACGCCAAAACGTATCCGGATCGTCCGTTGGCCGAACTGCCGTCCAAGGATCTGTCACGCTGGGACTTTGACCAACTGGTCGAGTACTTGGAAAGTGACGAAGGAAAATTCGGTGACCCGATCGCCGGAACGCAAGTCTTTAACAACGCCCAGTGCGCGAACTGTCACCGCGTCGGTTCCCAGGGCGAATCGATCGGCCCGGAACTGACGAACATCGCCCGCCGCTTCACCCGTCGGGAAATCGTCGAATCGACCCTGTATCCTTCGCACGTCGTGAGCGACCAGTACGCGAGCAAAAAAGTGCTGACCCTGGACGGAAAAATCTATGTCGGGATGGTCAACGAGACTCGTGGCGGAGGATTGGAGGTTCGGGATTCGAACAACGAAGTCACGATCATCTCGGCCGGAGATATCGACCAAATCCTGCCCAGCAGCGTCAGCGTCATGCCCAGCGGATTGCTGGACGAGTTGAGCTTGAAACAAATCAGCGACTTGATGGCCTTCATGGGCGTAGTCGAACCGGTCGAGGTCGCGACCAGGCCCTGAAGTCCACGGCCGAATCTCAACCGCCGATGGGGATCAAAGGCGTCAAAGTGCCGTGGAATCAGTTCGTCGAATCTTGCGAAAAACTTTCGACAAGACGAACGGCTCGACGCCTGCCGCCCGTGGGAGACTCAACGCACGCTGACCACCGGCGCCAAATAGATGTTCTTGAACTTCACCGAAGTGTGGTCGCCCTGCAGATAGATCGGTCCCGGCGCCGCCGGGTCGGTGCGGATGGCGCCGGCGGTCGGTCCGATGATCGGTCGGTTGTCGATGACTTTGACGCCATTGAGGACGACGGTGATGTGACGATCGACGAGCGTGAAATCATAGGTTTGCCACTGTCCGCCCGGTCTGCCCGCGTTGACCGACGGTGCGATTCGCCCGAAAATCGCGCCGACGCCTTGCAGACCCTGCATGCGACTGTCGCGGTCCACTACTTGGGCTTCGTACATGCCACGCAGGTAGATGCCGCTATTGCGTGCCTCCCCGACAAGAAAATCGATGTGCATCCAAAAGTCTTCGAACTCGGCCTCGGTCCGCAGGTTGGCGTAGGAACCGGTGGGGCTGAAGTCGGTCTTGGTCGTCGTGTTGACGAGCATTCCGTCGATCGCACTCCAGCCGTTCGTCTTGTCGCTTTCGTGCGTCTTCCAGCCGGTCAGGTCTTTTCCGTTGAACAAGGCGATCGGGTGACCGAAGCGGACCTTGGACAGGTCCGGGGCCCTTTCGGGCATCGGCGGAATCCGTTTGCCCGTGAAAGACGTGCGCTTTTCGCCACCCCCGGGCGGAAGTTGCGTGATCACGCCGTCGAGTTTTCCGTCGCTGACACCGACTTCGACCGACCGCAACGTGGGGCCGTTGTTCGAATCGGAGTCCCGCAAGGGCCTGAGCGAAAAACGGATCCGACCGTTCGCAACCCGGGTGACTTCGTAGGGACCGTCCGGTCCGATGTAAACACGCATGTGAACGACGATTCGATCGTCATTCTCGACGACGCTCATCCAAGCGGGCTCGCCCGAATCCAGATCCAACGTCCAATCGCCGATCAACGCCTCGGGAACGGACTGTGAATAAGCCGGCCACGTTCCGGTGA
>CAYVRC010000246.1:0-5379 GCA_964453205.1 uncultured Pirellulaceae bacterium
GGCTCGGAGCGGTCGCTTTACGAGTTCGGCGCACGGGGGGCCCTGTTGACGACGCGTTTGCCGTTGCCGCGACGAAGTGGCAAGGTCCGGGACGTCTACGACCTGGGCGATCGATTGCTGATCATCAGCACGGATCGGATCAGTGCTTTTGACTACATCTTGCCGTCCGGCATCCCGGGGAAAGGTGAACTTTTGACGGCGATGAGCGGCTTTTGGTTCGACCGCCTTGCGGTGCCCCATCATCTGGAATCCCTGGCGATTCCGGCGTCTTTGGCGAATCAGTTTGACACATCGCCGCTGGTCGGACGCAGCATGATTACCAGCAAGGCCGAGGTCGTGCCGTTCGAGTGCGTCGTGCGCGGCTACTTGGAAGGCAGCGGTCTGCGTGAGTATCAAGCGACGGGCGAAATCTGTGGCGTCAAATTGCCCGCGGGGCTTGTGCAGTGCGATCGCTTGCCCGAGCCGATCTTCACGCCGGCGACCAAGGCCGTCACGGGACACGACGAAAACGTGACGATTGGTCGCATGATCGCGGACCTCGGCAGCGAACTGG
The DNA here is from genome assembly GCA_964453205.1 of uncultured Pirellulaceae bacterium. Lineage (GTDB taxonomy): Bacteria > Planctomycetota > Planctomycetia > Pirellulales > Pirellulaceae > Crateriforma. The sequence goes on from CAYVRC010000246.1 coordinate 554, forward strand.
CGTTGAAGCTTCGCGACATGAGCTTGCAGATTTTCCGAGACGCGAGCCTGCACGCTGCCGATCGCGGCATTCTGATCGCCGATACGAAATTCGAATTCGGGCTGGTCGACGGCCGGCCGATCTTGATCGACGAAGTCCTGACGCCCGACAGCTCGCGGTTCTGGGCTAGTGACGTGTATTCGCCGGGTCGGCCCCAACCGTCCTTCGACAAGCAATTCGTCCGCGAGTACCTGTCGACCTGCGGCTGGGACCGCAACAGCCCGCCGCCACCGTTGCCCGAGGACGTCATCGAAAAAACGGCGTCCAAATATGCCGAAGCCTTTGAGAGGCTAAGGGCGTGAAGCTCCGTCGGGGTTTCCCTTTTCGTAGAACTTGGTGATGTCCAGGCTGGCACGTCGCTCTTCTTCCATCAATTTGATGCGGGCTTCCAAACGTTCCAAGCGGCGGGCCATCTGGGGAATCAAGTCGATCGTCTGGTCCACGCGTTTGAGGCGTGGGACTTCGGGGTAACCCAAATGACGCTGCATCGCGGAGAAAAGGTACAGCGGTTCCTTTCGCCGATTGGCAAGCGCGATGCGTCCTTCCTTGACACCGAACAGGAACGGGCCCTTGTCTCGGATGTCCAAGCCGTTTTGCTGAAGCTGATCGCGGTAGTATTCGCTGAACAGGTACAGCAAGTCGGCCAGGTCGACCAATCCGATTTCGGCGCGGAGATTCAGCAGCCAGCGAGAGAACTCCGGTGCATAGATCGGATCGCCGCTCATCGCCGTCAGCCCGCGATCGTAGTTCAGGCGGTTTCGGCACAGGACTTCGAATTGAAAAAAAAAGGCGGCCTGAGGTGCCGAGGGGTCGTCGATCCTGTCGACACGAAATTTGGCGTCGCCGTGCAGGATTTGCAACGCCGTGACGATCCCGAAACGCCCCGTTTCTTTTTCGGATTCGTCGATCAAGTAAGTCTGAAAAGGATTGAAATAGTGTCCCAAGCGGCCCATGGCGCGGGCCATCAGACCGGAATGCTTCAGTTCGGTCAGCAGATAGTCGATCGCCATCGGCAAGCGTGTCGTCGCCAATAGCTCGTGTTGTAACTGTTCCAACAACTCCTGCATCGGAACCTGTTCGGCGACACGTTCGCTGAGCAGCCGAAACAGGTAAGCCTGTTCGACGTACTCGGCGCGATCGAGTTTGGGGCTGGGTGGGGTCAAGGTTGGTCGATCTTGCCGAACACGACACAAGCGTTATGGCCGCCAAATCCGAAGCTGTTGCTCATCGCCTTGCGGACCTCGACGGTACGTTTCTCGTTGGGACAACAGTCGAGGTCACAGTCGGGGTCCGGCGTTTCGTAGTTGATCGTCGGGGCCACGGTTTTCGTCTGGATCGTTTTCGCCAAGATCACCGCTTCGATCCCGCCGCTGGCTCCCAGCGAATGGCCGAGCGCTCCCTTGGTGCTGCTGATCAACAGGCGGTCGGCGTGTCCGCCGAAGACTTGTTTGATGGCCTTGGTTTCGGCTTCGTCGCCCAGCGGCGTGCTGGTCCCGTGGGCGTTGATGTAATCGATTTCCGAGACGTCCAAGCCGGCGTCTCGGATCGCGGCGGTCATGGCCGCCGCGGCCCCGTTGCCCAGGGGATCCGGCGCGGTGATGTGACCGGCGTCGCTGGTGGTTCCGTACCCCAAGGCTTCGGCATAGATTTTCGCGCCGCGGGCGCGGGCGTGCTCCAGTTCCTCGAAGATCAGCAGGCCCGCGCCTTCGCCGAGGACGAAACCGTCCCGATCGGCGTCGAAGGGACGACTGGCCCGCGCGGGCGCGTCGTTGCGGGTCGACAAGGCTTTCATGTTTTGAAAGGCCGCCAAGCCCATCCGCGTGATCGCCGCTTCGCTGCCGCCGGTGATCACGAAGTCGGTTTCGCCCAGTCGGATGCTCCGCATCGCATCGCCCATCGCGTTGGTGGCGCTGGCGCACGCGGTGGCGACGGCGTAGTTGGGGCCTTTCAAACCGTAAGTGATCGAAAGGTTGCCGCCGGCGGCATTGAGCATCATCTTCGGGACCGTGAACGGACTGACGCGGTCAGGCCCTTTGGTCAGCATGCGTTCGATCTGGGCTTCAATTTCACCCAGGCCGCCGATACCGCTGCCCAGGATCACGCCGCATTTGGTGCGATCCAAGCGGTCAAAGTCGACACCGCTGTCCCGGATCGCTTGGCCGCCGGCGTGAACGGCGAACTGGGTGAAACGGTCCAGCCGTTTGATTTCTTTGCCATCGACGAACTCACCGACGTCGAAATCGGGAATGTCTCCGCCGAAGTGGACCTTGTACCTGGTCGTGTCCAGCGTGGTCAGATCATGGATGCCGCATTGACCGTCGGTCAAGCGATCCCAGAACGAGTTGACTTCGCTGGCAAGGGGCGTAACGACACCAAGTCCGGTGACGACGACTCGGCGTTTCAGGGCGTCGGGCATGATTCAAAAGGACCGTTGGATGACGATGAACGACAAATGCCGCCCGCAAGTCTTCGCGCTGCGGCATGGCCGAGCGACGATCCTGGGGCGGCAAGTTGAAGCGTTCGAAAGGGGCGTGGATGGGGGGACACGAGCTTCGTCGTGCCAAAGCGAGAATGCCTTAGCCGTCTTCGCCCTTCGCGTTTTCGATGAAGTCCACTGCTTCGCCGACCTTCTGGATCTTCTCTGCCGATTCGTCGGGGATGCTGATGTCGAATTCTTCCTCCAATTCCATCACCAGTTCGACGGTGTCCAACGAGTCGGCACCAAGATCGTTCACGAAAGATGTGTCGCGATTGATCTTTTCCTTATCGACGCCAAGTTGCTCGGCGACGATGTCGACGACGCGTTCTTCAATGCTAGCCATGGGCGGGGTTTCCGAAAAAGTTACAAATCAAAGAGGGTGACAGCGACGGGGCGTTGATGACGACCCGCCGTTCGACTGAGCCACGGTGGCCCCGGCAATCGACGGAGAGCCTACGGCGACTCGATTTTTGCGCGGTTGGCCTGTCAGGATGGTCCGAAACATAGGTTAAAGATCTGAAATCCGTCAAGAACGGGAGTGAAGACCTTCTGGGCCGCTTCGCGTGGTTTGCCGGGCCGCTTCGCGTGGTTTGCCGGGCCGCTTCGCGTGGTTTGCCGCAAGTCGCCGTCGTTTCGTCCCGTCGCGGAACTGTTTGTTGTAGCCGGGGCGGCCCGGTTGTGGGGAACGCGGACAGGGTTGATCGTTCGGGATGGATCGTTTCGAGCCGATCGTCTGCCATTCGTCGTCGCGTGTCTAGCTGGTCATCCCCCCGTCGACGACGATGGTTTGCCCGCTGATGTAGCCGGCGTCCTTGGAAGCCAAAAACAAGACCGCGGCGGCCACGTCTTCGGGCTGACCGATGCGTTTGGCGGGAATTTGTTTTTTGACTTCCGCCATCACCACGTCCCCCAGTCCGGCGGTCATGTCGGATTCGATGAAGCCGGGGGCCACGCAATTGCAGGTCACCCCGCGGCTGACCAGTTCCTTGCTGATCGTCCGCGTCATGCCGATCATGCCGGCCTTGCTGGCCGAGTAATTGGCTTGGCCGGGATTGCCGATCAGGCCCGAGACGCTGGCCATGTTGATGATTCGGCCGTACTTGCCTCGCCGCATCAGCCCCGCCGCGGCGCGGCAGCAGACGAAACAGCTGGTCAAATTCGTCGCGATCACGCTGTCCCATTCTTCGTCGGACATGCCCCGCATCAGTTTATCGCGGGTGATCCCGGCGTTGTTGACCAGGATGTCCAAGCGGCCGTGCTTGGCGTGCGTCGCTCCGATGGCATCGGCGGCCGCGGTTCGGTCGGTCACGTCGCAGGCGACGGCCTCCGCCCGTCCACCGGCCGCTTCGATCTGGCCGACGGTCCCGGCCAGCTTTTCGGCGTTACGTGCCATGCAGACGACGTGGGCGCCGTTGGCCGCCAACGCGACGGCGACCGCCTTGCCCAGGCCTTGGGAGGCGCCGGTGACGATGGCGACTTGATCGGAAAGTTCGGCTCGAAGGGTCAAATTCATGGAGGCTTTGAGGTTGAGACGGGGTCTGGTCAATCACCAAAGCCGTCGGTGGGGATCTTTCGATTGATTCGTTTCAGCGTGCCCCGCAAGACGCGACCGGTACCCGCTTCCAGGAAACCTTCGACGCCGTCGTCGATCATTTGACGGATCGAAGCTTCCCAAAAAACCGGGTTGATGACCTGCCGCGTCAGCAAGTCACGGATTTCGTCGGCCGCCTGATGCGGTTTCGCATCGACGTTGCTGTACACCGGCATGGTCGTGTTCTCGATGGGCATCTCGGCCAAGGCTTCGCGGAGTCGCTCGACCGCCGGCGCCATCAAATCGGTGTGGAAAGCACCGGCGACGCTCAACGGGATCACCTTCATCGCGCCCGCCTCGGTGGCCACCGATTCCAGCCGGGCCAGTGCCGACAGGTGACCGGAAACCGCGATGTTGCCCGGGCACAGGAGATTGGCCGGGATCAGGATTTCGTCTTGCCGGCGGGCCGCATTGCAGACTTCGCGGAGCTTCTCCAATTCCAGGCCGACGACGCTGGACATCCCGCTTCGCACCGCGTCGGACGCCGCCTGCATGGCTTGGCCACGCCGCTGCACCAATCTCAACGCGTCATCGAACCCCAGGCCTCCGGCGAAACACACGGCCGTGTATTCACCCAGGCTCAAACCGGCGGCCGCCTGAATCTTCGCCGCCTGAACGGGGAAACAATCTTGGTAAACCCGTGCCGCGGCCATCCCGCAGACGAACAAGGCGGGCTGACAGAATTCGGTCTGATTCAGCTTTTCGACCGGGCCGTCG
>CAYVRC010000247.1:0-5329 GCA_964453205.1 uncultured Pirellulaceae bacterium
CCAAAGACGCCGCCCAACAGGTCATGCACGACCGCGCCGCTGCTGGCCAAGATCAGGCCGCTGACCGTCCCCAGCACAGTGGTAAAGTCGATCGCGGAAATGATGGCGAACAACCAATCGTTGATGCTCCGCGCCAGCAGCGGCGCGGCCATGTTGTTGTCCGTCAAATCCATCGCCCCGCTGGTCATCGCCCCCAACCCCAGATACAGCGTCAGCACGTAAAAAAATCCGATGCTGGCGATCCCCACGATCGTGCTTTTGCGGGCCGCCGCCCCGTCTTTGACCGTGTAATAGCGGATCAAGATGTGCGGCAGTGAGGCGGTGCCGCAAAACAACGCCAGCATCAAAGACAAAAAATTGATCTTGCCGGTCCAATTGTCGCCGCGAATGCCGGCGAACCGGGGATGCTCACCGGGACGAAGGATTTGCGACCCCGGCGTGGGATCGGGGTAGTAAACCGTCACGAGGTTGCCGTCGCCGCGATCGAACGCCGTCTTCTTCCACAAGGTGATCTCGCTGCCCTGGATCGTCGATAAGTAAGTGATCGGATTCAGTGGGCCGGTCTGGGACTCGCCCCCGGGCAACCGGCTGACGTAACCGGCGCGCAGCAATTCCCTCTGCCCCCGGCCACGGCCCAGCGGAGCCCCATCGACGAAGGTGGTCCCGTCGACCGCGGTGACCGACTGGGCCTGCCGGAGTTCAAAACCTTGGTCACTTTCGACTTTCAAAAAAACGTCATAACCCGCGCCGTCATCCCGCCGGAGTCGCACGAATTCGGAGTGGTCCGCCCAGCCCGACTCGTCGCCCTCCGGTGCAACGACTTGTCGGCCGCCGAACTCGGTCGCCGAATCGATCTCGTCTTTCGCGATCCCCTCGATGACTTGCAAGCCACCTTCGTCGACCTTCAGGCCACGCGAAAGCACGATCACGACGAGGACCGTGCTGAAGACCACCAGCAACGATCCTTTCAAGAATTGCACCCACGTCGTGCTGACCATTCCCGCGGTGACCACGATCGTGATCACGACCAAGCCGACGATCACGACGCCGGCCCAGTGCGGCAGGCCCAGCAGGGGTTGGATCAAAACCCCCGCGCCGACCATCTGGGGAATCAGGTAGAAGATGCTGACCACCAAGGTGCTGACGCCGGCGGCGGCTTTGATCCCGCGTGAATTGAACTTGGCATCGAGCGCGTCGGCGAACGTGAACTTGCCCAGACGCTTCATCGGCTCGGCGATCACGAACAAGGCAACGATCCAACCGGCCAAGTAGCCGATCGAATACAAAAAACCGTCGTACCCGTAAGCCGCGATCATGCCGCAGATGCCCAGGAACGACGCGGCGGACAGGTAGTCGCCGGCAAACGCGATCCCGTTGACCCCCCAAGGGATCTGGCCGTGTGCGGCAAAGTAACCTTCGGATGACTTTGCTTTGCGTCCCAGAAAGAAGCTCAGACCCACCGTCGCGATGACAAAGATGACGAACGCGACGACGGCCGACCAAGATGCGTCGTAAATCACTGGCCGTCTCCGATCCGACGCTCGGATTTCGCCGACGGTTCCCGCTTGCAAAGCACTCCGTAAACCAGCGCCAGCAAGAACGCGGCGAAAATCAGACCGAAACCGTAGACGACCGCCAGATTCAATCCGGCCCACACGATTTGTTCCATCGCCGACGGGGCGAAGGCGTTGGTCAGCACGAAACCGGCGTACAGGAGCAGGTAAGCTGCGAACAAAAACAAACCCAACTTCGCGTTGGACTTTTCGGCAGCGGACAACGGTTTGGACATCAACGAGCTTTCGAGATTCGGATCAGCAGACGCGAACGCCAAGTTCTATCCGAAAATCAATCCGTGGTGTTCCGCACCCCTCGCCTCGATTGCGTTTCGGTCAAGCATCGCTCCATGTGCCGACGTCTTTCCCGCCTCGAACAAAGCCGATCAAAAACTCCAGTAGACCGGCACACCATAGGGTCCGGGTCGGAGCGTGCTGCCGTAGTGAGGAAACGCGGGATGGCCGAAACGGCTATCGCTGGGCGGAGGAATGACGTAAGGCCGCATCGGCACGACCTCGGGCACCACGACAGGTCGCACCGCGGTGCGTGTCGTCGACGGGCGATACCGGATCACGTGTTGCGGCGGCGAACCGCTGCGACGGACCAACACGTGTTGCTTGACCAGGGGAGTCCGATACGCGACACGGACCGCACGCACCGTGGGAACGATGCCGACGGGCGTCGGATACGGTGGCACATGACGCGACGTTCCGAACAACGGGTTCGTCGCCTGGGCCGTTCCGGCGAAACACGCCAAAGCCGCGATCACGAACAATACAAAGCCCTTTTTCAATCTGATCATCGCCATTTCTCCTGTAAGTCAGGCTCCCATTTCCAAGTATAACGAAAAAACTCGGCGGGCCGGCCAGGGTCGACCGTCACCGGTCGTCATTCGGTCACTTCGGCGCGACGCGGCAACACCCAATTCGGTCGCGGAAAGTGACAGGTGTATCCGCCGGGATTGCGGACCAAGTAGTCCTGATGTTCGGGTTCGGCTTCCCAAAAATCGCTCGCCGGTTCGACTTCCGTGACGACTTTGCCCGGCCAAATTCCCGACGCGTTGACGTCGGCGATCGTATCCAGGGCGATGCGTTTCTGTTCCTCGCTGGTGTAATAGATCGCCGAACGATACGACATGCCGCGATCGTTGCCTTGGCGATTGAGCGTCGTCGGGTCATGGACTTGAAAAAAGAACTCCAGCATCTTTCGGTAGTCGGTTTTGGTCGGATCGAAGAGCACTTCGATCGCTTCGGCATGAGTCCCATGATGACGATAAGTCGCGTTGGGAACATCACCGCCGGTGTAGCCGACACGTGTCGACACGACACCGGGTTGCTTGCGAAACAAGTCTTCCATGCCCCAAAAACATCCGCCCGCCAATACGGCTCGCTCGGTCATCACTTGGTTTCCTTTCGGATTGAGTTGCACGGGATCAACGCTCTGTTCGGGTGACTCCGTGGGGCCGAGCGTCGGAACGATTGCCAAGCCGGCCAACGCCAAGGCCGGCACGAGTAGCCACCATGTTTTCGAACGAAACTTCATCCTGATCCCTTATTCGTTGACGATTCCGACGTGCCCCGAACGGCGTCCGGTTCCGCCGTCTCTATGTTGCATCCTAGCCTTTCGCCAAGCTTTCAGCGAATACCCTGTTTCAGCGAATACCATGCCGGTCACGCTCTGAACGCCGAAGCCCTGAGCGTCGAATTCGCGATCCGAGGGCGACCACTCTCCCGATCGCCACTTAACCGAACATCTCGCCCAGGCTTTCGAGGTAGTCGATCGCTTGGTCGACTTCGTCCACCTGGGCTCCCGGAACCCGACCTTCACGATCGCATTGCCCCAACAGCAAGAGGTCTTCGAAATAAGGATGCTCGCTGAGTCGCCGGCGACGGCGGGCACCGATCGTGTGGTCGTGAATCTTGTGAACCTCCATGTGCCGCGCGATCAGCCAAGCGGTTCGGTCGCTGATGAAACCGTCGAGAGCCTCCAAACCCGCGGCGACGTGATCGCCCGGGTCGATGGCTTTGCCGACGTCGTGGAGCAGGGCGGCCGACAAGAATTCTTCGTCGTAGGGGGCTTCCTGTTTGGCCAACGCGAAGACCTGCAAACTGTGATACAAGGCGTCGCCCTCGGGGTGCCACTTGGGCGACTGGGCGACGTTTTCTAGCGGCAGCAACAACGCCTGATAAACCTGAAAACGGTCCGGGCTGGCGTCGATGCCGCCGAGCGTCTGCCCGAGCGATTGGCGGTCGTAGTCGTGCTCGATCATCAGCAGCTTTTCCAACTCCGGTGCAGCGATCCGTTCGATCGCTTTGCCGGTGATGCTGCTTTTGAACCGATGACCCAGCCATTTGAGTTCATAGACGGTGATTTCGACCGGGAACCGGTCCTTGACATGAACGTGGGTAAAAACGCGACTGTGGCCGTCTTTGACGACGCGTTTGCGTTCCAGTTCGCAAACGAACCCCAAGGCTTCGACCCGATCGACGACTGCGGACGGATGATTGCAGAACGCGTGCACGTCGATGTCGCTGCCCTCGCGGATGGAGCCGGTCAAGACGCTGCCGATCAGCTTGGGATGAAAGCCGTCCAGCTGTTGCAGCCACCACAGCGCCCGGATCCGCATCGCGGCCAAACGAGTCTGCTTGGCATCGACGTCGGGTTCGTGCAGCCTTGAGAGCACCTGAACCTGCTGGCGGATCTCGGCGTTGCTGGGCAAGTCACTCGGCTTGACCCAACCGCGGACGGTCCGGCGGGCGGCTTTCTGTTTGGCCTGGTAGTACTCGGACTCTTGTCGCGAGAACATCAAACGGGCCGCCTCAAAAGCAATTTGGCGGCGTAGTTTCGAAGCAGTCACAAGCGGGGCCGCAGCGACGGCGACCCGGAAGAACGGGGAAGCTTGAAAGTCACCCTCGCAGACTAACCGATCGCGGCGTTTTGGCAAGCGAGTATCAGTGTCTCCGCCAAACATCTTGTTGAAGCCCCCCGTTGCGTGGCGCTGCCACGTAACGCCCTGCCTTCGTCCTGATGTCGTTATGTCCAATCAGAATTAACGACGAGCCTAGGGGGCCGACTCAAGAAAATTCTCGATGTCAAGCTTGATTAGATCGCTTTTCGTGAATTCGAACCCCTCGAGATCCTCGTTCACGCTGTTCCAAACAAAATCAAAGTCGTCGGTCACCTCAAATGGGGCCATCCCGTTTCCGCTGGGATCTTTCGAACTCTGCACCTCAGTTCGACGGATGCTCTTGGGCACATTTACGGCACCAACCTGCTCCCAAGTATAAAAAGTGCGCTGGCTGACTTTAAATTTCTCCTGATTTGCGTGGCGTACACGGAGCGTCAACGCACTGGGCATCATGGTGTCCGGTGAAAAGACCCATTCGTACGACACGTTGCCGCCGTTTGGCATCTCATTAACGTGATTGACCTGAAAGCCACCATCCAACAGCGGTCGTGATGATAGGCCAAGACGAGACGCGGTGATCGTGTCCCAATATAAAGATTCCCCCTCCGGTGTCGGACGGGTGTCAGGGAACTTTCGCAAGGTGACCGTGTCAAGTATTGGCCAGCCTGCTCTTCTGGACACAGTCAGCCATGTCTCGCGCGAGACTTCCCGGAGCGATCCCCGGTGCGTAACGAAAAAAGTCCCGTCACCCGTGGCCATGACGGCGTTAACCGATTTATTGGTAAGAATGCGATCCTCTTCAGATACTTGGTCGACCTGGTGCGACCAAATGCCCAAGTGTTGACCATGTTTCTCGTCGCTGACTAG
>CAYVRC010000248.1:0-5156 GCA_964453205.1 uncultured Pirellulaceae bacterium
GGCGGCTGTATTGTTCCAGCGGCGTCTTCTTGACCAGTCCGCTGCGGGTGGCCATCGCGACGTAATAACCGTCTTGGTTGAAGTCGCGTACGGCCAAGCATTCGGCGATTTGCTCCCCGGGTTCCAAGTTCAGCAAGTTCACGATGGCCCGACCTTTGGCGTCGCGAGCCAACTGCGGCAGGTCGTAGACTTTTTGCCAACGGACTTTGCCGGTCGTCGTCAAGAACAGCAAGTAGGCGTGGGTGCTGGCGACGAACAGGTGCTCGATCGGATCTTCCTCGTCCGTCTTGGCACCTTTGAGGCCTTTGCCGCCACGTCGCTGGGTGTTGTAAACGCTGGTCGGCGTTCGCTTGATGTAACCGTTGTGGCTGATCGAAACGACCATGGTTTCTTCGGTGATCAGATCTTCCAGATCGATGTTGCCGAGTTCTTCGTGCGAGATTTCGGTCCGGCGGCGGTCGCCGAACCGGCGTTTCATTTCTTCGAGGTCGGCTTTGATGATCCCGTAGACGCGTTGTTGATCGCCCAGGATGTCCAAGTAGTCGGCGATTTCCTTGAGCAGTTCGGCGTGCTCCTCGGTCAGCTTTTCCTGTTCCAGGTTGACCAGTTGGCCGAGCCGCATGCGAAGAATTTCGTCGGTCTGGACGCTGGTCAGCGTGTACGATTCGGCTTCGCCGCGTTCGCTGACGAATTGAGCGAATCCTTCCTCGCCCAAGGCACGTTGCATCAGCGAGGACGGGCACTCGATGCCCATCAAACGTTCTTTCGCTTCGGGCTGCGTTCGACTGCTACGGATCGTTTGGATGATTTCGTCGATGTTCGCCAGGGCCAGCAGCAGGCCTTCGACGGTGTGTTTGCGACGCCGCGCCTTGGCCAGCAAGAATTGGGTTCGCCGACGAATCACGGTCACGCGGTGACGGATGAATTCCGTCAGCATTTCCTTCAGCGTCAATTCCCGAGGTTTGCCGTCGACCAACGCCAAGAAGATCAGCGAGAACGTGTCCTGCAGCGGGCTGAATTGATAAAGTTGGTTCAGCACGACGTCCGGATCGGCGTCTCGTTTGAGTTCGACGACCAGTCGGACCGGTTCCTTCAAGTCGCTTTCATCGCGAATCGCCGAGATGCCTTTGACTTTGTCGCCGTTGACCAGGGCGGCGATCTTTTCGACGATCCGGTCACGATATTGTTGGTAAGGAATCTCGCTGATCACGATCCGCGACCGGTTGCCCTTCATTTCTTCGATGCTGCAACGGGCACGGACGACCATCGTGCTGCGGCCGGTTTTGTAGCCGCGGCGGATCCCGGCGCGGCCGCAAATGATTCCGCCGGTCGGGAAATCCGGCCCCGGAACGATCTCGCACAACTCATCGATCGTGGTCTCCGGTTCATCGATCAGTCGGATGACCGCGTCACAGATCTCAGTCGGATTGTGCGGGGGGATGCTGGTCGCCATGCCGACGGCGATGCCGCCGCTGCCGTTGATCAACAGGTTGGGGAATTTGCTGGGCAGGACGGTCGGTTCGGTGCGAACCTCGTCGTACGTGGGGACGAAGTCGACGGTGTCCAATTTCAGGTCGTCGAGCATGGCCGCGGCGGTCGCGCTCAACCGGGCTTCGGTGTACCGCATCGCGGCCGGGGGCAGTCCCGCGACGCTGCCGAAATTCCCCTGCTTGTCGATCAGCAGGCTCCGCATGTTCCATTCCTGGGCCATGCGGACCAGCGTGGGATAGATGACGCTTTCCCCGTGCGGGTGATAATTGCCCGACGTGTCGCCGGAAATCTTGGCGCATTTGACGCGTTTGCTGCCCGGCCCCAGGTTCAAGTCGTTCATGGCAACCAAGATGCGGCGCTGCGACGGTTTCAACCCGTCACGGACGTCCGGCAGGGCGCGGCTGACGATCACGCTCATCGCGTACGTCAGATAACTTTCCCGCAATTCGTCTTCGATCGGCAGATCGACCATGCGGAGAGCGCCGTGACCGCCGGCGTTGCCGCCGATCGGGATGCCGTTGCCGCCGCTGGTCGGAGGCATCCCGCCGTCTTCGTCACCGGGCGGCGGGTCGTCACCGCCAATGGTCGGGGGCGATCCGCCACCGCCGCCAGGAGGGGTTTCCGCGGAGCCGCCGGCTTCGAGATCGCCGGAACCCTCGGGAAGGTCGTTTTCTTGGTCGTCGTTTTCGTTATTCTCGTCGTCTGCCAACGTCGCTGCTCACGGCTGGGTGGGAAAGGCCCTGGTCTGGTTCAGAAGACCTCGATCGGAGGCGGATTTTCCGCCTGCCTGTGGACGCAATAGTGTAGGTTTTGGTGCCGTTTTTCACAACGACCCTGCACTCGATTCGGCGTGCCGTAAGTCATTGAAATTTCTGGACTTGCGGCGAGTGTTTTTGACGAAAGCGATGAGTGTCGGAAAGGACCACCGATGGCCCACATTTCCAGTTTACAGATCGGCCCGATCGTCACCGAAGGCGACCCGAGCGTCCGCGACGTCCGGTATCGCCGCTGGACCAGCGCGTTTCGCAAATCGCCGGTTCCCGGCCGGCATTTGGTCGGGGCCATGGGGATCGCCGGAGATCACGTCGCCGACACCCGGCATCACGGCGGTTTGGACAAAGCGATCTTGTGCTACGCCCAGGGGCATTACTCGGATTGGCAAGCCGAGTTCCCTGAGCTGGCGTTCGGGCCGGGCGGCTTCGGCGAGAACTTGACGATCGCCCAGGCCGACGAGTCGGCGGTTTGCCTGGGTGACCGTTTTCGGATCGGAGACAGCGAAGTCCAAGTCAGCCAACCTCGCCAGCCGTGCTGGAAAATCGCCCGTCGATGGGGCGAAAAAACGATGACCAAGCGAGTCATTCAAACCGGGCGGACCGGCTGGTACTTGCGGGTCCTGATGCCGGGTGAAATCGAAGCCGGGATGGAGCTGGTGTTGTTGGATCGCCCGCACCCGAGTTGGACGGTCCGCCGGGCCAACGAAATGATGTTCGGCAAAGACGTCGACCGAGCGGACTTGAGCGAATTGATGGCGATCGACGAATTGGCTTACGCTTGGAAAAGAGACGTCATGTGATCGGCCGACGTTCCGGGCGGATCTGACGGCTCGGCGATCTTCGCTACACTTGACGAGCCTCGGCGGCCGCGTCTTTTTTTCTATCTGCCGAGAACTCGATGTGTACCCAAGAACGACGGACGGAAGTCCGCTGAGCGAAACATGCCCGATCCGACCGATTCCGCCGTCATCGAATCCATTCGTCTGTACCGCGAAGCCCTTCAGCAGACCCGGGCACTTTACATCGACAGCGGCAAACTCATTCGCGGCTCCTACGCTTGGCTGGGCGACAGCAGCGACGACGTGGAATCTTTGTCAGGGCAGATGGAGGATTTGCATCAGGGTTTGGTGATGAAGGTCTTTGCGACGATCATCCCCGATTCACGATCCCAAACGCTGGAGCAACGACAACTCGGCCGCGTGCTGTTGGAACACATCTGGGGCAAGTCCGTGATGGGCGGCCGGCTGCGTGAAGCGGTCGACTGGCTGATCGATACGGCCGGCGAATTCCAGTGGTCCGACTTGGTCCGGCCGTTCGCCCAAATCCCTTCGATCCGCGATCGCTTCGGAGAAGTCGAAACGCTGGTCATGCGGATGGCCAAACTGATCACGGCGGTCGACGGCCGTGTGGACGCCGACGAACAAGCTTGCATCAAAGCCATCATGGTGCACATGAAATTGTCCGAAGATCGCAGCACCGACTACCCCATCACACGGCGGGAGCCATCGGTCGCACCGGAGATCAACCACGCGGCCGATGAGTCCAACGCCCGCGATGCGATCGACTGGCTGCGACAGGAGGCCAAGCGGCTTCGCGAGGGTGCCAGCGTCACGGCGGCAGAGCGGCCCACACCGACGACCGTCGGAGGTCCGCGCCCCGAGGTAACGTCGACGCAGAAGCCCGAGGCCGCCGAAACCCTCGGCGACCGAACGCCGGAGCAGCGTTTGGCTGACGCCAGAGCCAAACTGGATCGCTTGATCGGCTTGGAGGGCATCAAGGATCAGATCGAAACCTTGACCAACTTTCTCAAAATGGAGAAACATCGCACCGAGGCCGGTTTGCCGACCACGAAACCCAGTCTGCACATGGCGTTCGTCGGCAACCCGGGGACCGGCAAGACGACGGTCGCGCGAATCATCGCGGAGATCTACGGGGCGTTGGGGATACTAGGAAAAGGTCAGCTCGTCGAAACCGATCGCAGCGGACTGGTCGCCGAATATGCCGGACAAACGGGTCCGAAAACCAATGCGAAGATCGACGAAGCGCTCGACGGTGTCTTGTTCGTCGATGAAGCCTACACCTTGATTGACGAAAGCGGACAAGACCAATACGGTCGCGAAGCGGTGCAGACGTTGCTCAAGCGGATGGAGGACCAACGTGAGCGTTTGGTCGTCATTCTGGCGGGTTATCCGAACGAGATGAATAAGATGATTCGCAGCAACCCGGGCTTGAGCTCCCGAGTGGGAACGACGATGCACTTCGACGATTACGGCCCGGAAGCCCTTTGCCGCATCTACGAATTGATCGCCAAGAAATCCGAGTACACGCTGCCGACCGAATCGCGGCGTCGATTGCTTCGCGGGTTCACGTACTTGTACATGAAACGCGACCGCCATTTCGGGAACGGACGGACTTCGCGAAACAGTTTTGAGCGGAGCGTGCGTCGATTGGCGAACCGACTGGCGGGCTTGTCGGAAGTGAATCGTGGGGTACTCACCACGCTCGAGCCCGAAGACATCGAGGTCGCGGGCGTCACGCAAGCCCATTTGACCGCGATGGCTGCCGCACCCGGCAAGGTGCGTGTGGATTGCCCACGGTGTGAAGATGCGATGGTGATCGACGACTCCTTGTTGGGAAAAGAAGTCATCTGTGACAAGGACTCCGCAATCAAGTTCGTGCCCGAGTTCGGCGAACCCGTGATCGAACTTCCCGCCGAAGTCTCCGACGCCGAGCCGACCGACAAACCCGTGGCGACCGACGCAAACTGAAATCGCACCACCGATTACATTTGGTGCCACCCACAATTTACTTATTTTGGTGCCGCCACCTTTCCGCCCATTTGGTGCCAGCCACCTTTTGAACACTTTGAGCGTCCGCTTTTGGTGTCGGCCG
>CAYVRC010000249.1:0-5112 GCA_964453205.1 uncultured Pirellulaceae bacterium
CCGGGAGGGTACCGGGTTCGGCCGGCTGCGTCGTCGGCGACTGGGACTGGTACCGGTCGCCGAAGTTGTCGTAGGCCGAATCACCCGACGTGTATCCGTTGTTGCCGAACTGCGGAGCGTTCAAGTCGACGCGTCCGGCCGACTGCGGACTCGGCAAGCTGGGTTGATCCAACGGTGCCAGGTCACCCGAAACCGGGGGCGCTCCGCCGGACCGGCCGACCGAGGGTGGTCCCGTCAGCGGCATCGAGCCGCCTGTCGAGGGAATCGGCTGCACCTGCCAATCACTACCCGGCGCCGAATCGCCGAAGGCACCGACTTGACCGACCGACCCGAAGTTTTCGGCGCCCATCGGGCTGATCGTCGACGGAGCGAGTTGCAAGCCGCTGGACGGAGTCCTTTGGATCTGCTGGGCGTACGATGAACAAGGTTGCTGCACCGTCACGGTCGTGCCCGTGATCGGATCCAACGTCGTCGCCGGGCGATAGTAGGTCACCGGGGCGGGATAATAAGACGTGCGGTAGTTGCGGCCGAACAGGGAGTTGAAAAACCGAGCCAATCCGCCGGCGGGACGTGGCGGAACGTTTTGATAAAGCGGCGCGACGTTGGCGGCCGGCAAAGCGCTCGGCGGGACCGGAATGACGCCCGCAGCCCCCGAGTGCACCGACGGCGGAAGCGTCGTCACGGGAACCTGGTAACTCGTGCGGGCCTGAAAATTGGTCGGGTATTGATTGCCGGTTCCGTAGATGGGATTGGACGTCGTCGTCGCACCGCGGTAATCCGATACCGGTGTCGGGTAAGCCGATGCGACCGTCGGCAGCACCGGCCGTCCGGTGTAGACCGACGGATTGTCCAGGTAGGCCGGCCGCTGGAGCGCGTACGCTTGCGCGTTGGCGGGGGTGGTGATCGGCAAGCTGTAAGCCGAACGCGTCGGTGCGGTCAGCGGGGCCGCGCCCGTCACGACAGGGATCGCCGTGGTCGGAGCATAACCGGCGCTGTAAGGGGCATAGCCCGCTGTCGTCGGCACGACGGGCGTGTAGCCGACGGCGTAAGGTTGAGGCCGGCCGTACAGCCAATCGGTCAAACAACACGCGTTCAAGTCCGGCGGGGTGACCAGCAGACTTGTGGCGGTGACCGAGGCGATCGCTGTGGATCGCAAGACGGCGTCTCGCAAGACCGTGCGTCGGAAATTCATCGTGCGTCGGAACAACATCCGAGGCTCCCGTGCGTCAAAAGGCAATCGTTTCGAGGAACCCGATTCGCTCGCCCGGCTTCGGGCGCAACATGGGTCCGAGATAAGTGGAGGATCTGGCCACCAAGAAGTCAACGAAACTTGACCCGACTCTGCAACTTTGACAAAGGATCCGTGCGGTAAACGTCCGGTCGTGCCGGTCGAAGCGTTTTTCAGGTTTCCGGCCGACACCCGGTCGTGAAACACACCGGTCGTGAAACAGCCCCGCGTCCCGGTCTCCCCGGTCCCCGTTTTGCCTTACAATCTGGCCTGACGCCAACCGACCCCCACTGCGGCGACGCGTTCGTGCCGCCCCCCTTCTTCTCTCCCGCGTCTTTTTCGTCCCAGTCAGCCGTGCCGCAGTTCTTCATCGATCTCCCCCTGGCCGCCCGCCTTTTGATCTTGGGCGTCGCCGGTGCGCTAGGCGGAACACTCGCCAACCATGTCATATACACCTGGTGCTGGTTCCCGCGGCCGATCAGTCCTTGGCGGAGGCTGGAAAATCCGAAAGCGTCGGAAACGAGCGGGGCGAAGATTCGACCAAAGGCGGTGCGGCGTTGGTCGGCCCGAATCCCGGTCCTCGGCTGGCTCCTTCGCCGGCGACGCGATCATCATCTCGGTGCTCTCTTTTGGTTGCGTCCGCTGTGCATCGAAGTCGCGTTGATCGTCGCGCTGCCGGCGTACTATTGGTTCACGTGCGAATCGGGCGGCTTGCTTCCTCCGACGCAACGTCATGTTGCGGCGGTCGCGGCGTTGTCGCCGTTGTTGCACTGGGTGTTTTTGGCGCACGCGATCCTGTTGGTCTTGATGACGGCGGCCACGTTCATCGATTTCGACGAACAGACGATCCCGGATGCGATCACGGTGCCCGGAACGTTGATCGCGTTGGGCTTGGCAACACTCTCGCCAAAGATCTTTTTGCCGGTCGTCGTCCGCGGCGATGACGGCGGCATGCTGGGATTTCGTCCCGTCACGTTCAGCCTGCCGGATTTGCCGGCGGATCCGAAGTGGGCGACCACGACGGGGCTGATCGTGGCTTTGGCCATTTGGTCGGCGTGGTGTTTCGCGTTGCTGAACCGACGCGTCATTTTGCGGAAAGGATTGACCAAAGCCGTGCAGTTTTTCTTCGCCGGCTTGGTGCGTTATCCGTCTTGGAAGTTCGTCGCGGTGATTTGGTTGCTGGGCGTGTCGGGCGTCGCAATCATTTGGACACTCGGCGGGAATGCCTGGACCGGACTGTTCACGTCGCTTTGCGGCCTAGCGGTCGGCGGAGGCGTGGTGTGGGCGGTCCGCATCGTCGCGTCGACGGCGATGGGGATCGAAGCGATGGGTTTCGGCGACGTGACGTTGATGGCGATGATCGGCGCGTTCATCGGCTGGCAAGCTTCGCTGGCCGCTTTCTTTTTGTCGCCCATCGCCGCGATCGCGATCGTGATCACGCAGTACATCATCACCCGCGAATCCCGCGTCCCGTTCGGACCGTACTTGTGCGCCGGCACGGCGTTGACGGCGATTTTTTGGGACCCGATCTACAACGGCTATCTGGAATCGACGTTGCGCGTCTTGGGACCGGTGTTGTTGTGGTTCGGCGTCGCGATGTTCGCGATGCTAGGCGGCATGTTGTTCGTGTGGGGTTTAATCAAGCGTTCCGTTTTCGCGTGATCCCGGCAAAACTCGGGTGCCCAGACAAAGCCGCTATCGCCTCGCGTCAATTGACCGAGTCGGCGAACGCTTGCTCGTTGATCTCTCGGCGTCGCTTCGCCGCTTCTTCGCCGACTTCGTGCCAGTGGGTCACCGCGGGTTCGCCGAAGTGCCAGCAAAGGTGGACGGTCCGTCGATCCAGTTTCGCCCGAAAATCGAAATGCCCGTCGACGGACTCGTGCATCACGACGCCCAGTTGAGCCAGTTCGCGGACGTGGTCGTCGAAGCGAATCTTGTCGGCGGCCAGCGAATCGTGGATGTCCGCCAGTTCTTCCGCGAACGTGCCGTGATCGGTCAGCGACGCGGTGTGCAAATCATGCAGGCCGCCGACTTGTCGCGTCTGCGCGTCGATGCCCGCACGCAGACGGATCAGGTCGCCGGCGATCTGGCGGACCAGGGGCAGAGCCCGATCGGCTTGATCGGGGGTATAAAAAAAATCCTTGGCCGAACCTGCCCGACCTGTTTGTCGACTGTCGTGGCGAGGGTTCGGGTCGGCTGGTTGGTTAACGGCATGGACCATGATGCGTTTCAGTCAAAGAAAGGAGGCAGGCCGGTGAACCGTAAACAGGTTTCCGCCGTCACAGTTCATGATGATTGAAGATCGCGACGGTGGAAACAGTCGACTCGGCTGAAATCGCGACCTGAAAAACTCTTCACGGAAGAGTTTTCCGAACGGGACAAAGTTTTTCCTGAATTTCGGTCCCTTCCGAGTTCGGGTTCCAGGAGCCGACACGCCCGCCGAAGCAGTCAACGACCTCTTCTCCTCTTGACGTGATTCGGCGGCTTTCGGTTCCGAAGAACTGGGATTTTCGCCGAGATCTTTCCGGCAAATTTGGAGCCCGAGAAAACGTGTCGAGTGGGAAATTGAGCAAAAAGTTGAAAAAATTTCAAAAATCCAAAAAAGCCCGCTAGAAGCCGGAAACCGGGCCTTTTTGACGGTTTTTAAGGCATTTATGGCGTGCGGCTCCAGTTCGACGGATTTGTCAAGGGTGTTTTGCTTGACGTTTTGCCGCTGTGACGTAGAGTTAAAGAGAACAGGACGGCTGTACCCAAACGGATTCTGCGTACAGGAACGACAACCGATCCGATGATCGGATGCCTCATCGCCAAGGGATGGGGGCCACTGGGTTGCCCCGAAGGCCGAGTGGTGATCGCCGGAGTAAATGATTTAGCCGGGCAGCGTAAGGAAGGAATGGAAAATGTTGGTTTTATCTAGAAAAAAGAACGAAAGCATCGTCATCAACAACGACATCAAGATCGTCGTTGTCGAAATCCGCGGTGACAAAGTTCGTCTGGGAATCGAGGCACCCCGTGAGGTGCCGGTCCATCGTCGCGAAGTCTACGACGCGATCCAAAAGAGTTTGGAAGCGGGCGATGCGACGGTCGAATCTTGACGAACTGGACGGCATGATCGTCGGCGGGGACGTGGCAGAGGCGTTAAGGCGGAAAAAATCCGCCGGTGGACGTTCGGTCGGTTCGAAGTGTCCGCGATCAATCAGGCCAACGCCTCTCACGCCCGTGACGATTTTTTTCTAAACGCTTTTCGCTTTTTCGCCGTCGAATCTTGACGTCGACGGGTCGGTCGTTCGCATCCGATGCGATCAATCGAAAGTGTTTTCTGTGATCCCTTGACGCCGACGCTTCGTCTTGGTTTCATACCGCTCACACGTCGGCGGTCTTTGCTCGCCGACGCACCTAGACGGCCCCTTCGTCTAGCGGTCTAGGACACCGCCCTTTCACGGCGGCGACACGGGTTCGAGTCCCGTAGGGGTCACTGAAAGCCCTGTCAGAACACGTCTGGCAGGGCTTTTTTCGTGGTTTTCCGGCTTGCAGCACCGACGCCGTGTCAGTACGCCGGCGAGCAAAGACGAGATCGCCGAGCACGGCGACGTGTCGAACCCGGGGCGCTAAGTCGGTGCCGAGGGGGGCGAGGAAGACGAAGCGGTTGGTCGGAGAATGGGACGACCAGTTCGAGGAATGGGCAAAGTTGGAAGCCGCAATCAAAACGGCTCTTCGGGGGCTAGGGTATTCGGGGGAAAGATAAAAACGCAGAGTCACGGAGATCACAGAGAATGCCCGCAATGCTGTATCTCTGTGCCTCTGTGTTTTAAAACTCACCACCCTGAACCGGCAAAGACGGTGCTCGGTGGAGCAGACCTTTGCAGTGGCTTTTCTTCTCGGTG
>CAYVRC010000250.1:0-4890 GCA_964453205.1 uncultured Pirellulaceae bacterium
CTATACAAGATGCCTGCTCGGCGGTCAGTCTTTGAGGCTGTGTCCGCGGAGGCACATGAACCCGAAGACCACGGTCGAAGCCGCGACGATGCCCCACTGCGTGGTGGACATTCGGTCGACGTACGAGCACAGCTCGTACCAAGCCGCCCAGAACCAACCGGATAGCGAGAAAGCGGCGAGCATCGATTCGATCATGGCCGATTGCCTGAAAGCGAAAAGTTGGAGAGCGGAAATCGACTTCGGGCGAGGAAGTCTCGTCCGACGAGAAAACCTTCGGGCAAAACTTTCCGTCGGAAACTCGTGCCACCCGGCAAGGTTAGGACGGCGATTCGTGTGGAACACGAAAAAGTGTGGTCCGATCGACGTTTTTGCGACGCTTTTTCCCGAGGATTTGCCGTGCAACCGCGATGACCGGCACAGCCCCACGCGGGCGACGCGATGTTGGCGGATCCGGCACCGGTTCGCCTATTGTCAGCAGAAAGTTCGCCGATATACTCTGGGCCTGTCAGCGATATCAACGCCCCGAGCGAGACGTTCTGACAATCGATCTCGTGAGTCCCACGAGGCGCGGTAGCTCAATTGGTTAGAGCCCCGGACTGTCGATCCGGAGGTTGCGGGTTCGAGTCCCGTCCGCGTCGCTTGCAATTTTCTTGCCAAATCGCTCTGAAACACCGTGTTTCAGCATTCCCAAGCGATTCCGCCTTTTCGGCCGGTGCGGCGTTTCCCCATAGCCTCAAAACGGTACATACCGTTTCGGCCACTTGGGACAAACAATGGAACCGACAACCGGTCGCCGGCCGTGATCCGAAAGATCATCCAGCGGATTGATGAATTCGGATGTCACCCGCATCGTGGTTTCTTGATGGGGGACTCGATGGGCGGACCTGTCTTTTGGTATACGCTGAGGGAAATCGTCCCTTCGCAATCGCGTCACGCTACCAACCGATACGCTTACGAAACGATCAGAAGAGCATTCCATGAAAACTCGAACCGCATTTCTACTGGGGACCGCGCTGGCGACTTCGATCATCGGCATCGCCTTCGCCCGTCCAACGTGGGCTCAAAGTGGCGTCGAAAAACGATTCACCGAACTCGACAAGAACAACGACGGTAAGGTAACGCCGGATGAATGGCCGCAAGCCAAATTGTTCCAGCGGTTCGACTCGGACGGAAATGGCGAGATCACTCAAGCCGAAGCCGTCAAGGCTTGGCAGCAAGGCGTGATGAACGATGCCGAAAAAAGCGAACCGCAAAAACCGGGTCCGATCGATGAAGCATCGACCGTTCCGGCGAGCATCGATTCGCCGGTCCGCCAAGGGCCGCGCCCGGTCAAACCCGGCGACCGTGGCGTCGGACGTCAGATCCCGGACTTGTCGTTGACCGACATCGCGGGCCGGCAACACACGCTGAGCCATTTTGCCGACCAAAAAGCTCTCGTCATCGCGATGACGGGAACCGGTTGTCCGCTGTGCTTGAAGTACGCTCCCTCGCTCGCCATGATCGAAGACCAGTACCGTGACCGCGGCGTGACGTTTTTGTTTGTCAATCCGAACCAGTCCGAAAAGGGCGATCGCCTTCTCGACGCCGTCGAGACCCATGGATTTCAAGGACCCTACATCAGCGATGGTTCGAAACGTTTGGCCGGTGCCCTCGGCGCCGAAACGACAACCGAAGTCTTTGTTCTGGACTCGGCCCGCACCTTGGTTTACCGCGGCGCGGTCGATGACCAGTACGGTTTCGCCTACGCATTGGATCGGCCACGTACCAGCTACCTTACCGACGCCCTCCATGCGGTCCTTGCCGGCCAAACGCCGGACGTCCAAGCCACATCGTCACCCGGTTGCGAGTTGTTCTATGGTGACGAAACGATCGAGACGACACCAACTGCGGTCACTTATCACAACCGCGTCTCGCGAATCATCCAAGCCAACTGCATCGAATGCCACCGGTCCGATGGCATCGCGCCGATTGCGTTGGAAAGCTATGACGAAGTCAATGACTACGCCGCGATGATCCGCAGTGTGATCCGACGGGGCATCATGCCGCCTTGGTTTGCCGCACCCGAATCGAATACCGGCGACGAACCGGCGGCTCTTCACTGGGCCAACGAACGCTCGCTATCGCAACCGGAGAAGGCCGACTTGTTCGCTTGGATCGAGGCCGGGGCTCCCGAGGGCGACCCGTCCGATGCTCCCTTGCCAAAGACATTCCCCGATGGCTGGTTGATCGGCCAGCCTGATGCCGTGTTCGAATTCGCCCGACCCGTTCCGGTCAAAGCCACTGGAACGATGCCGTACAAGAACGTGACCGTCGAAACCAACTTGGCGGAAGACAAATGGGTGCAAGCGATCGAAGTTCGCCCGGGCAAAATCGACGTGGTGCACCATGTGATTGTTTCCCTGCAAACCGGCGAGGATGAAGTCGACGAGCGGGACGGCTACTGGGGCATTTACGTGCCCGGCAACAGCACACTCGTCTACCCGGACGGCTACGCAAAGTTGTTGCCCAAAGGCGCGAAGCTACGTTTTCAAATGCACTACACGCCCAACGGAACGGCCACCGAGGACAGCACTCGTATCGGCGTCGTCTACGCAAAAGAACCTCCGCAACATGAGATCCGAACGGCCGGAATCGCGAACTCCAAGATCAAGATCCCGCCGGGAGCGGACAACCACCGGGAAGTAGCCGATTTGAAACTTCCCCACGATGTACAAATTTTGGGCTTCCTGCCGCACATGCACTTGCGTGGAAAAGCCGCACGCTACGAAGTGGTCTCGGGTGATGAGAGAACCACGCTGCTGGACATTCCACGCTATGACTTCAACTGGCAATTGCTCTATCGCTTAGCGGAACACAAGACGTTGCACCGGGGCGACACGATCTGGTTCACTTGCTGGTTCGACAACAGCGAAAAGAATCCTGCGAATCCCGATCCCACCAAGCTCGTCAAATGGGGCCCGCAAACCGAAGATGAAATGCACCTCGGCTACGTCGAATACATCGTGCCGGGTGCGAAACCGGGTGAGTCGAAGTCCGGCTCTCGGCGAACAAGCGATGTCGATGAGCCAGGCGGTGGGTTTGACGAGGAGCTATTCAGACGACTCGATGGCGACGGCGACGGCGTCGTGACGCGAGAAGAAGTCCGCAAGCAATTTCCCGATAACCGCAAAGCAGCCGGTCCCATCTTCGACCGACTCGACCGCGACGGCAACGGAATACTCAATCGCGAAGAGTTCGCTCGGCTGTAGCAGGCCCTGCACGTGATCATTCAGCAATGGGCCGAGCGCCGTCACGGCCTACGGCAACGATCCATGCCCGACCGTCACGCCGCTGATGCCACCGCATCGATGGGCTCGGTTTCGCTGGCCCGTCGCCGGGAGCTGCTCGATCGGACCGGACGTCCGAAACCCGTAAATCAGGAAGACCCTGTTGATGCAGACCAAAGATCCCAGCAACCCATTAGACCTGCTGACCGAGGAAATTATCACCTTGAAGGAAGCCGCGAGAGAGTTCCCGAATCAGCCGCACGTCAGTGCCCTGTATCGATGGGCAACCCGTGGGATGCGTGGCGTCAAGCTGGGAACGGTTCGGCTCGGCCACGCGAAATTAACCAGCCGACAAACGTTGACTCGTTTTCTGCGACGGACGCAGCACGACGACACCAAGTAATCGCGTGGTGACTTGGAAACGGCCCATCCAGGTGTTCGCGTCGTTCGTGCGGCGGTACAGTAGTTGCTCGGCGTTGTCCCCGGAGACATCGGTTATCCGGAACACCTCGTCGCGGAAGTTGTCAAGACTTTCGATCTCTCTGCAACCCAGTCCGAAGCTTGGCGGATCCGGCTAGGAGGAGATCAGACTATTGAAGATCATCGTTCGCCTACTGCTCCTAGCGGCCGTCGCGGTCGTTGGCTACTCGGGATGGCAGTACTACCTGTCGCAGCAACCTGAACCATTGCCCGAAGGCATCGTCTCGGGCAACGGACGGATCGAAGCAGTCCAAGTGGACATTGCAACCAAGTTTGCCGGACGTATCGCCGAAGTCGCCGCTCATGAAGGCGACTTGGTTCAACCCGAGCAAATCATCGCGCGGATGGATACATCCGAGTTGGAAGCAACCCTCGCTCAAGCGCAAGCGCGGCTGGCCGAAGTCGAGCAGTCAGTCGAACAAGCAGTGGCGAACATCATCAAAACCAAGAGCGATGTTTCGCTGGCCCAAAAGCAAGTCGGTCGTGCGGAGAAACTCAAACGCAACAACACCGTCTCGGACGCCGAGTACGACACAACCGTGAACCCCCTGGCCGTCGCCCAAGCCAACCTGGGTGCGATGAAAGCCGCACTGCGAACGCAAGAGTTCGCCGTCAAGGCGGCCGAAGCTCAAGTCAAGCGGATTGAAACACAACTCGCCGATGCCGTGCTGCACAGTCCCACGCAAGGCCGCATTCTGTACCGGCTCGCCGAACCCGGCGAAGTGCTTCCGGCGGGCGGCAAGGTACTGACCATCCTGGATCTGTCGAACATTTACATGGAAATCTACCTGCCCGCCGATGCGGCCGTGCGGACACCGATCGGGGCGGACGCCCGGGTCGTCTTCGATGTCGCGCCACAGTACGCCGCGAGAGCGAAAGTCTCCTTCGTTGCCCCCGAAGCTCAGTTCACACCCAAAGAAGTCGAAACCGCTGACGAACGTGACAAGTTGATGTTCCGTGTCAAAGTGCAACTGCCACCCGAGCGAGTCAAGCCATACTTGGAACGAATCAAAACCGGCATCCGAGGCGTCGCCTATGTGCGCATCAGCGAAGACGCAAATTGGCCCGAATTTTTGGAAACAACATTTCCTGATCCCCGCGATCTTGATGGCCGCCAGTGTCGTCAAAGAAAAGGAACTCGGCT
>CAYVRC010000251.1:0-4788 GCA_964453205.1 uncultured Pirellulaceae bacterium
CATGGCTTTCAAACGGGTCACGCCGGACAACGGATCGCCGGTGGGCAGCGTGCTGCAGACGAAGTGCCCGGCCATCGCGGCTTGTAAACAGATGTCCGCGGTTTCGCCTTCGCGAATTTCACCGACCATGATCACGTCGGGATCCTGCTTGAAAAAGCCTCGCACGGCGGTAACGAAATCCAAGCCGATTTTCGGGCGTGTTTGAACTTGATTCATCCCGCCGAACTTGAACTCGACCGTGTCTTCGACCGTGCAGATGTTCGTGTCGGGCTCGTTCAAGGCGTTCAAGCATGAATACAGCGTCGTGCTTTTGCCGCTGCCGGTCGGGCCGGTGACCAGCATCAAGCCGTGGGGACTGCGAATCGCTTCGGACAGGTCACGGAACTGACGCTCGTCCAAACCCAGCGTAGCCAGAGTGGGCGGCAGGGCGATCTTGTCCGGCACCCGCATCACGACTTTCTCCCCGAACACGGTGGGGCAGATGTTGACTCGCATGTCGACGGAGCGATCGTCGCTCCGCCAGTGGATCACGCCGTCTTGGGGTAAACGACGTTCGTCGACGTCCATCTCGGAAAGCACCTTCAGGTGGCCGATCACGCCGTCGAGCAACGGCGTCGGCGGCGGTGCGATCTCGGCCAAGGTCCCGTCGACCCGCAAGCGGACGCGACAGTGATTCTCGTAAGGTTCGATGTGAACGTCGCTGGCACCGGTCCGCAAGGCTTGTTCGAAGAGGCTGTTGACGTAGAGGACTACTCGACCGTCACGTCCCGGCGGCGGAGCTGATGCCGAACAGGCGACTCCGGCGGCTTCCCGTGCGCCCGTCCCCTTCGTATCGCCGGCCCGTTTCGCTTCGCCGACTTTGTCGATTTCTTCAAGGGCGGCCGTCACGCCGGTCGATGCGGCGTCGGTCCCTTGGTCTCGTTCGTACAGCGTTCTGATCAAAACTTCGATGACCGACCGCGGCGTGAACAGGGGCCGCATTTGCCGGCCGGTCAGCGACCTGATCTCGTCAGCCAGTCGCAGCGAATCGGGATCGAAAACCGCCACTTCCAGCGTCGAACCGTCGTCCGACAGCGGCGCGATCAGGTGATCTCGGCACAGCCGGCCGGGCAGGATCGCGGCGACCGCGGGATCGACCGGTGGCGGTGCGTCGGCGGGCGGATCGAACAGCGGCATCAGGTAATGGTTCGCATAAGCGGTCGCGATGTCACGCTCGTCGGCCAGTCCGCTGCGGATGATCAAGTCTTCCAGCGACGAATCGCCTTTCGTCGGCGTTTGCCAAAGGGCTTCGATCCGCTCGGGCGTGAAGCGATCGATGTCGCCGAGTAAACGCAGAATCAGAGGCTCTTGGCCGGAGTGGCCACGCGAACGAGAAGATTTCTTGGTCATGATCGGTGGTCTAACGGGACGGTCGGGTGGATTCGTTTGACGCGTCACCGACAACCGTCGGCGACGCGGTGCTGACGAGCGAAGCGGGAGTGGAGCTGGCGTCGTTCCATCGCAGCCACAACAAGCCGGACAACAAAGCGGCGATGGCGACCGCCGATCCGATTTCGCGATACGGGACGACACGACGCAGGCTGATCGGGTCGCGGTACTGGCGGATCAAGTCGAACCCTTCGTCCTCGTCGGCCTGCCACTGATCGGCCATCGCTTGCGCGACGTCGGCCGGCAACAGCGACGGTGAGTCGACCCAGCGGAAACCCTCGGGCAGATTTTCGGCAAGCCGTTGTCGGTCGATCAGAGAACGCAATTCGCGACGACCGTGCAGCACCACCGATTTCGGCCGGCGGCCCAGCCCGCAAGACGAGGCGGCCGCATCGAGCGATCGAATGGCCGACACGATGCCGGTCGCTTCGTCGCCGATCGGCAAGGGCGAACGTCGCCACTGAACCGCGCGGCGTCCGCGGCTGATCACCGCCAGCAGGCTGCTGTCACCGAGCAACACCCGGGCCGTCAGTTCCTCGTCACGTTCCGGCGAATTCGTGTCGGACGCCGCGGCGATCAAACAGGATGCGGCCGGTGCGACTCGCCGCAAGGCGTGCCCGGATCGGGCAACCACGTCTCGGATTTCATCGACCAAATCCTTCGGTGCCGCCACGATGCCCGCGACGCTTCGTCGGTCGGGTTGCCAACGGATGACGTCGACGGCCATGGCGTCCAGCCGTGCGGCACTGCTGCGGAGGCTCTCTCGTAACAGCGAGCGAGTCGACGCGCCGGAGGCTCCGTCGACGGTCGGACGGGTCGCAAAGTAACAATCTTCCGTGAGCAGCGCGGCGAAAACGGGCAAGCCCTTCTTCTTCGCGTCCAGCTTCGTCAGCAGCTCACCCAGCGCCTCGCCCAACGTTCGGCCGTCGCGTGCAACGGTGCAGCGTTCGTAGCGGACGGCGCCGAACAGACGCCGGCCGGCGCGGCAACCTTCCAGCGCCGTGCGTCCGAAGAAGATGCCCAGGCAATCGTTCGCGTTGCGGTGGGACCGAGTGCCGCGTGAATTCCACGCGCTCGCCTTGGCTGAATGAATCATCGATGGTTCCCGCGTGCCGGATCACTTCGGAAGGATGACGCTTCGGAAATCCCTAACCCGCGTCGACGTGCGGGTTCAGGTCGTCGGGGATCGTGCTGGTGGCGTCGAATCCGTCTTCAGTGAAGATCACGTTGTATTCCAAACCGACCGATGCACCGGAGCGTGTCAATGTGCAACTCCAGCTGTTTTCCGTTTGCCTGATCACGCCGACGGTGAAGTCCGTCGGAGGCGTTTGAGCCATGTCCAACTTGGTGACGTCATCGGCGTAAGTGTCTTGCCGAGCGTGGTAGCGTTCCTGGGCGACGCGGACGCTGTTCAAGTACCGGAACGCTTCGGAAGCCTTGCTTCGCTCGACGCTTTTGAAAAAACGAGGAACACCGAAAGCGGCCAAGACGCCGATGATGCCGATGACGACGGACAATTCGACGAACGAGAAACCCTTGCGGGTTCGACCCGCACGAATGGCAAAGATTTGGGACATGGCTGAGGAAGCCTCTGATGGGTTCGAATTGGCGGCCTGACGCGTCGCGGCGCCCGCGGCCTGGTCGGACGTGCATGCCCGCGGCCTGGTCAGACGTGCATGCCCGCGGGCGACGCCGTGCGGATCAATCTCCCCCGCTCGAAAATGACGGGGCTCTGAATCAGTAGGACACCCGGCGGGCGCGGGGGACGAAATCGTCGAATTTCCGGCGCCTCGTCACCCACAGTCGGGCATCCACCGGCCGACTCTGTCGATCCCGCGGATCGCATCGGTCAGGCCGATTGCCCTGTTCTTCCTCGCCGAGTCCCGCATTAGGGCTTGCCGTGGGCGGGCCCGGCCGATAAGTTCCTCGATCCTTTCCCGACAGTCCTCTAACGTCCAAGTCAATCTCGTGGCGGCTCAACCCACCTTCATGGCCAAAACCGGCCAAGTCGAACAAAACTGGTTTCACGTCGATGCTACCGATGAGGTTCTCGGTCGCTTGGCCGGTGACATCGCGGTCGTGCTGATGGGCAAACACAAGCCCGAATACACCCCGCACGTCGACTGTGGTGATTTCGTCGTGGTCACGAACGCCGAGAAAGTCGGCATGACCGGAAACAAGATGAACGACCGGCACTACACCTGGTACACCGGGCATCCCGGGCTTCGTCTGGAAAGCTACGGCGATCGTCGGGACCGGAAACCCGAGGATTTGATCCTGCACGCGGTCCGTCGCATGCTGCCCAAGAATAAATTGGCCACCAAGATGCTCGCCAAGCTGAAGATCTACCAAGGCCCCGAACATCCGCATTCGGCTCAGCAGCCCTCCGAATTGCAACGATCCGGCAAAAAAGTCCTGGCCTAATTCGCCGACCGCCCCACCCGGCCCAGCAAAAAAACTCCGAACGCATCAATCACCTTTCCAGCGAAGATCCGAGAATCCATGGTTTCGATCAAAAAGGACAAAATCAACGGCGATTGCTTGGGCACCGGCCGTCGCAAGAGCAGCGTCGCCCGAGTCCGTGTCCGCTCCGGCGGCGGAGCGATCACCGTCAACGGCAAGCCGATCGATGAGTATTTTGCCAACGATCAGGACCGGGCCGCGATCCGATCGACGCTCGATGCGGTGTCACTAGGGGACAAGGTCGACGTGTTGGTCCGCGTCGCCGGTGGCGGCTTGACCGGCCAGAGCGGCGCGATCCGCATGGGACTGGCCCGCGCGTTGATGGGCTACGACGACGCCCTGCACGAAACGCTCCGCGACGGTGACTTCCTGACACGGGATTCACGGATGAAGGAACGAAAGAAGCCCGGTTTGCGTGGCGCCCGACGTGGCGTCCAGTTCAGCAAACGTTAACGAAATTTGTTGGCGTTCCTCTTCGCTTTGGGACTGCGAAGTCCGTGCCTTATCGGTTAAGATCTCGGCACGGAAATTGCGGATGGCGCGAGAGTTGCACCCCTGGTCGGGGGCAGCCCGTCATCTGCCACGACGGCACCGGTCCGAAATCGTCGATCGATTCGAATCGTTCTTGTCGCCCGCAAGACCAGCGTCTGACTGGTCCTTTTAGCAGCAGTCAATCTAGGTGAATACGGAAAACCACGTTTTGGGAAAAAAAGAAGAGGCCTTCGAAGTCGAGGGGACCGTCACGCAAGCTCTTGCCAACACAAGATTTCGCGTCCAATTGGAAACAGGCAACGAAGTGATGGCACATGTCGCCGGTCGCATGCGGAAGCACTTCATTCGTATCGTGCCCGGCGATAAAGTCCGAGTCGAGCTTTCTCCCTATGATTTGACCAAGGG
>CAYVRC010000252.1:0-4535 GCA_964453205.1 uncultured Pirellulaceae bacterium
CGACGTCGCCGGATCGATCAGTCGTGCCGGCCGCAGTTCGATCGTTTCGAATCCGTTCTGTTCCGCCCAGGCGATCTGTCGCGCGTTGACCGGCGAACAGCTTCCCGTGATCACCACCAACTGATCGGTCGCCCCGAACATCGGACGGCCGGGCGGATGCGAACGCAAACTCGGCAAGCGATTGCTGCGTGACCAGTGCTCGGTCAAGGCGTATTCGATGCCGGAGGAACCGAGCAAGAACTGTTGACGATCGGTGCCGGCGATCTGCTCGATGGCCGCGCCGACCTTGGGCAAGTCGTCGGGCGTCAGGACATCAAACAGCAACGCGTCGCAGTCTTCGCCGGCCGAATCCAGTCCGTCCGTCGGAACCGGCCGGGCCAAACGAAGCACATCGAACAGGCCGATCGAAAGCCCGGTTTGCGCACCCAAGTGGACACGCAAATCGGCTTCGTTCATCGGCGTGATCGGATGCCGACGCATCGTCGGGTGTCGGTCCAGCCGAAACGGTTCGGTGTCCAGGCCCGATCGTGCGAACAAGTTGCCGAACACTTGAAAGCGACTCAGATTCGGTGCCGCGACGACGATCGGGATCAGCCGTTCGCCGACGACTTCGCGGCCGATTTCCAACGCTTTGCCGATGCTGCCGATTCGTGGTGAGGAATCAAACGTCGAACAAGTCTTGTAATGAACCAACGGCGCGCCGCTGTCACGCAGCTTTGCCAGGATCGGCCTCAGCTCCACGTCCATCTCCTCCGGTGACATCGTTCGTGACCAGCCCGCGACGCCAAAGGCACGCAGGTCGCCGAACTCGGCCAACTGCTGTTCGTCGGGCGGATCAAGAAACAGAACCGTCCGCAGCCCGGACCACTGCATCACCTCCATCACGTCGGCCGATCCGGTGAAGTCGTCGCCGTAGTAGGCAAGCAGCAGACCGGTCATCGCAGCCCTCCGAATTTCTGGATCGTCATTCGCAGCTCTTCGTGGTCGACCGCGTAGTGCTCCAACGCGATGCCCTGGGCGGCCGCTTTCCAGGCTTGTTTGATCCCCGACAAGCCCGCCGCCGGACCCATCGGGTGCGCCATGATCCCGCCACCGGCGACGTACAAAACGTCTTGCGTCTCGGTCCGACGCAGCGTTTCAGGGGCCTGGCCGCCCCACTGACCCGACGAGATCACGGGCATCGCGTGATAGCCACCGAACAGCGGTTGACGCATCGCGGTGATCGATCGCACGACGGAATCGTCGGGTTCCCAAAACTTGTTCTGCAAACCGTTGACGTGCAAATGGTCCACCCCCACGCACCGCCACAGTTTTTGATACGCGGTGAACTCGATCCCCAGCATCGGATGCCTGGTCAGCATCCCCCAGCCGTTGCGGTGACCGTGGATGGGAAGCCGACTGTGCGCCCGCAACGCCGACACCCCCGCAAAGCCGACGTGATTCAAGCTGACCATCACGCAAGTCCCCCCGGCCGCCGAGACGACGTCGTGGTGACGCCGCATCGCGTCGATTTCGTCGGAGATGTTGACCGCGTACATGATCTTGCGACCTGTCGCGTCGGCCAACCGGTTGATCTCACGCATCACGCACTCTACCCGCTTCGCCAAAGGCGAATGAGGCGGATCGGCCATCAGTTCGTCATCTTTGACGAAATCGATCCCCGCTTCGCCGAGCTCACGAACCAACTCGGCGGTCTGTTCGGGGGAAAGGCCGACGCTCGGTTTGACGATCGTTCCGATGATCGGCCGCTCCCGCACGCCGGCCAATCGTCGCGTGCCTTCGACCCCGAATTGCGGCCCAGGGTACCGCTGCGAAAACGCCTCCGGCAATTCCAAATCCAACAACTTGCAACCGGAATGTTCGGCCAGTTCGTACATGTTGCCGCAGACCGTGGCAAGCAAGGTCGGCAAGTTGCAACCGACGTTGGCAAAGGGAAACGAGATCTGGATTTCGGCCCGCTGGTAACCCGACGGTTCAGCGGCCCCCTGGGGCAATCGCGACCCGGGCAGCGAGGGTCGGTCGACACGCTCGAGCCGTTCCACGCTGATGACTTGCGCACGAGCCCGCGTCTTGAGCTCGTCGGTCTCCCCCGGCACGGGCAGGAACGTCCCTGAACTCTGTTCGCCGGCGATCATCTCCGCGGCAAGCTCGGGCGATCCGGGGGTTTCGATGCGGTAAGTCGCGATGATTCGATCGGTGGTCATGTCGCTCAGGGATCAAAAAAAGAAGGTTCCATTGGAAACAGCCGTCAAGCGAGCACGTCTCGCCCGGCGACGACGGGCACCACAGCCGCGGCGGACTGGCTCTGATAAGCCGCGAAAACCAACTGCAAGGTTTTCAGGTTGTCCGGGCCCGTCGTTTCCGCCGGTGCCGTGCCGCGGAGATGCCCCAACAGGTTGCGGTGACACGCCACGATGCTGGTGTGGATCAATTCGTACGCCGGGTCCGTCCACGAGTATTGCGGCAGCGCGACGGTTTCGTGCTTGACGCCGTCGCGGCCGAACACCCGCAATTCGTAATCGACGCCCAAGGTGACGCCGCCTTCGGTTCCCTCGACGGCGACCATCGTTTGCGGAAAGCGGTCCAGTTCCCAACGACTCGCGTAACTCATGTTGCACGTCACCGTCGCACCGCTCGCGATCCGCATCATCACGGTCGCCACGTCCTCCCCGGCGATGTCTTCACGCATCCGCCGCGTTTGGCAAACCAGTTCGCCCGTGTCAAGAAGCTCTTTCAAACGGCGGAGCGGAGCCTGCCACCGCCAGTTCTCGTGGATCAACAACTCGACGCCCGCTCGGGAGGTCTGCCGGACCATGTCCCGCGCCGCGTCCAGCGAGTGCGCCATCGGTTTCTGACAGATCACCGGCAGTCGATGGGCCGCCGCCAAGCCGACATGCTCGCCGTGCGATTCGACATTGGTGACGACGTCGACGAAGTCCAAGGATTCGCCGTGCAACGTTTCCGCCACGTCGTCGTCAACCGCCGGCACACCAAATTCGGCGGCCAACGATTCCGCGTTCACGGTCCAACCGAGTTCGCGGCCGTCTCGATCGTTCAGCGTGATCGGCGAGATCACGACGGGACGACCGAACAGACGCTTAGCACTGTCGACGGTCCAGCGATGGGCCTCGATCGTCTCGCGAAGCGAGCGTTTGTCGAACGCGTGGACTTGCGGGTTGATCGAATAGCACACCGAACAGCCGTCGGGCACCTCGGGACGATCGCGATTCAGCTCGGCAAAGTAAGCGTCGGTACCGACGACCACGGCGGTCGACGCAAAGGACTCTCGTATCGACGCCGCCGCGGCCCGCGCCAAATCGTCAGGCGTCGACTTGGCCGTCGGATGAAACACCAGCCAACGGGCGATCCGTCGGCCGGCATCCTGCAAGTGCGTCAGGCAACGCGTCCAAGCCGCGTCGACCGCGTCTCGGGAAAAGGTCGCGATCTCCAGATTGCAATCGATTCGCTCGGCCAGCGTGATCGCGTCTTGCAAATCGGCTTGCCAATCCCAGCGGTCCAGACGCACGTCGACGCGCAAGTGCGCCGGACGGATTTCACGCAGGCGATCGACCGTGGCCTCGGTCAAGGGCCGTCCGCCTGTCGCCATCGAAAGCCCGATCGGGGGCGGGGCTCGGCGACGTTGCCAATCGACGATAACCCGCACCTCGCCGTCGGTGCGTCGCGACCGACCCGGAGAACTTATCGGCGCGACCCGGCCGACAGGTGTGATCGTCACCGACTGTTCGATCCGCGTGCCGCGGGGAACCTCGACGGGAAAAGGCAAGTCCAGCGGCGTGCCGTAGGTTTTGAACGACGCGTCGGTCCAATTCCGCTGGTCTTCGGTCTCAAAAATCTCGCCTTCGAAGTCGACCTTCACCCGAAAGTGGCCGGCGGCGTCGTGAGTCATCGAGCGAACGTTCTGAAAGGGCTGGTGGGGCGAAATCCATGTCGGAAACAAACTCTCGCCGGTCGTCCCGTCGCCGTGCCCGATCACACACCGGCGACCGACGCATTCTTTGATCGGATGCAAGACGCACAAGCCGATGCGGTTGCGTCGAAAAGCGGATCCGGCTTCCCCGCGAAATTCGAAACGCACGACGCCGTCGACGTTGCCGACCAGTTCGGCCTCGCCGATGCGGACGTAGCGAAGCATGGCTGCCGACGGCTCAAAGGTCATCGCCAGCGGGCCGGCAGCCAGTTCGATCGATTCCTCGTCTTTGGCCAATCCCATGTTCACCTCCGGCCCCCCGCCAAGAATCCACGAAGGATATCAGAAAGGGGTTCGTCGATTCTCCGGGGTGCCGTTTGGTGGTCTTGGCGGCGACGCGGGGATCAAGCTAAACTCCCCACATCGACGAGTCAGATTTCGCCCCCGGGGGCGTCGCATCGGGCCTCGTCGACCACCCGGTCGTTCGCGAAGTGACGAAATCGCTTCCGCTCTGCCGAGTCGGCGGTTTAGCTCAGCTGGTTAGAGCAGCGGAATCATAATCCGCGTGTCGGGGGTTCGAGTCCCTCAACCGCTATTTGTTGGTCCA
>CAYVRC010000253.1:0-4489 GCA_964453205.1 uncultured Pirellulaceae bacterium
ACTGATCATCGGCGACCGCAAGACCGGCAAGACGGCGATCGCGATCGACGCGATCTTGAATCAAAAAGGCAAGGGCGTGAAATGTTTTTACATCGCGATCGGCCAGAAAGACAGCGCGGTGGCCACCGTGGTCGACGTCTTGGAGCGATACGGGGCGATGGATTACACGACCGTGATCGCCGCCGGTGCCAGCAGTCCCGCACCGTTGCAGTACGTCGCCCCGTATGCCGGCACCGCGATGGCCGAGCATTTCATGTTCGAAGGTGGCCACTGCTTGGTCGTCTACGATGACTTGTCCAAGCAAGCGACGGCTTATCGACAAATGAGCCTGTTGATGCGGCGCCCGCCGGGACGCGAAGCCTACCCGGGTGACGTCTTTTACTGTCACAGCCGATTGCTGGAACGATCCGCAAAGCTGTCCGACGAACTCGGCGGCGGCAGCATCACCAGCCTGCCCATCATCGAAACGCTCGAGGGCGAAGTCTCGGCGTACATCCCGACCAACGTGATTTCGATCACCGACGGCCAGATTTACGTCCAGCCCGATTTGTTTTTCAGCGGCGTGCGGCCGGCCATGAACGCCGGTATCTCGGTATCACGGGTCGGCGGAGCGGCCCAGATCAAGGCGATGAAAAAAGTTTCCGGCGGTTTGCGCCTCGACTTAGCTGCTTTTCGTGCCCTGGAAGCGTTCGCCCAACTCGGTACCGATCTGGACGCGGCCACTCAGTCGCAACTGGATCGCGGTTACCGGATGGTTGAACTGCTAAAACAGCCCCAATACCAGCCCTTTCCCGTCGAAGAACAGGTCCTCAGCCTGTACGCCGGCACGAAAGGTTTCCTGGACGACGTGGAAATCAAAACCGTTCCCCAGTGGGAGAAAGACTTCATCGAGTTCGCCCGCAACAAGCATGCGGCGCTTTTGACCCAGCTGCGTGAAAAAGGCGAACTGACCGACGAGATCAGCGAGAAGATCGAAGCGGCCATCAAAGACTTCAAAGCCGGCTACCAACCGACCGCCTAGCGATCGCGCATCCTCCGGGTGCGCCTGGGTTCGTCGGGCACGCCGACGAATTCACCGGAGAAAGAAAATGAGTGACCCGAACAACCCGTTTCCGACCAGCCCCCACGACCACGGCACCGGCCTGATCCCTCCGACGAACGACGAAAAGAACCTGGCCATGATCGCCCACGGCTCCGGAGTGGCCGGGATCGTCGCCGGCGGCCTGGTGGGTTTCGTCGGCCCGTTGGTGGTTTACATTCTCAAGAAAGACACCTCACCCTTTGTGGAGTCACAAGCGAAAGAAGCGTTGAACTTTCAAATCACCTTGTTGTTGGCCGGACTGGCTTTGGGAGCCGCGACGATCATCAGCTGCGGGACCCTGATCCCGATCGCCGCCCCGCTCGGTCTGATCCTGTTGGTATGTCAAATCGTGTTCGGCATCCTGGCGACCCTAGCCGTCAAAGATGGCAACCCGTATCGCTACCCTTTCATTTTACGCTTGCTGAAATAATTCATTCATGGCCAACGCACGAGCACTCGATAAGCGACGCAAATCGATCCGAAACATCCGCAAGATCACGCGGACGATGGAGTTGATCGCGACGGCTCGTTACAAGAAAGCCATGGACCGGGCGTCGGCGGCGACGGCCTACACCGAACAGATCACCAAGATCGTCAGCCGCTTGTCGGCCGCCGGCCTGGAGGTCTCTCATCCGCTGCTGGAGCATCGGGACGAAGTCAAAAATGCCAAGGTTCTGGTCTTGGCCAGCAACCGTGGCCTGTGCGGCGGCTACAACGCGTCGATCTTGCGGACCGCCATGCCGCGGATCAAACAGCTCCGCGGCGAGGTCGCCTCCGTCTCGGTCGATTCCAGCGGAAAACGTGGCATCAACGGATTGAAGTTTCGCGGGGTCCAAGCCGATCAAAAGTTCCTGCAGTTCGAAGACCAGCCGGCGTACGACGAAGTGGAAAAAATCGCCGCCGGATACCTGAACGATTTCATCACCGGCAAGCTCGATCGTTTGGATGTCGTGTACACCAAATTTGTCAGCACCAGCAAGCAAGTCGCCACCATCGAAACGCTGCTACCGCTCGGCTCGCTGGGCGACGCCGACGAAGCGACCGGGGACGAAGCGACCGGGGACGCCGGGAACGCGGAATACGAATTTCTGCCGTCCGCCGAGAGCATCCTCGAGGAAGTCGTTCCGACCAGTTTCAAAGTCAAACTGTTCAAGTGTTTCCTGGACTCCGCCGTCAGCGAACAAGTCGCGCGGATGATCGCCATGAAAGGGGCCACCGAGAACGCAGGCGAGATGATCAAGCAACTTTCGATGACCTACAACCGCGCCCGTCAAAGCCAGATCACCGGCGAGATCATGGAAATCATCGGCGGCGTCGAGGCCCTCGAGGGCTAAAGACCGATGTCGGTCATCGATCCTCGAATCCCACGTCCCCGGCCTTTCCCGACCCGACAACATTTTACCCAGCACTCAGCACTCAGACCTCCCTACTTCTTATGTCCACTGCAACCGAAACCCAAGCGACCGGCCGCGTGACCCAGGTGATCGGATCGACCTTCGACGCCGAATTCCCCGAAGGCTCGTTGCCGCCGATCTACAACGCCCTGTCGATCAAGAGCGAACACAAAGGTGTTTCGCTGAGCTTGGTCGGCGAAGTCCAACAGCACCTCGGCGGCGGACGCGTCCGGGTGATCGCGCTGGGCAGCACCGAAGGCATGATGCGAGGCATGGAAGTCGTCGACACCGGCAAGCCCGTCAGTGTCCCGGTCGGCAAGCAAACCCTCGGACGTGTTTTCAACGTGCTGGGCGAACCGATCGACAAACGGGGCGATGTCCAAGCCGACGACTACTGGCCGATTCACCGTCAAGCCCCGCCGGTCAACGAGCTTTCCACGAACACCGAATTGTTCGAAACGGGCATCAAAGTCGTCGACCTGTTGACCCCCTTCGTTCGGGGCGGCAAGGCCGGTTTGTTCGGCGGTGCCGGATTGGGCAAGACCGTGATTTTGACCGAGCTGATCGCGCGGATCGCCAGCAGCCACGGCGGTTACTCGGTGTTCGCGGGCGTCGGGGAACGGACCCGCGAAGGCACCGACCTGTGGTTGGAAATGCAGGACACCGAGATCGGCAGCACGGGTCGAAAGGTCATCGAGCAGACTTGCATGGTGTTCGGCCAAATGAATGAGCCGCCGGGATCACGGCTTCGTGTCGCGTTGTCGGCCCTGACGATGGCCGAATACTTCCGTGATACGACCGGTGCGGACACCCTGTTGTTCGTCGATAACATTTTTCGCTTCTCCCAAGCCGGATCGGAAGTCTCGGCGTTGCTCGGACGCATGCCGTCGGCGGTGGGTTACCAACCGACTTTGGCCACGGAGATGGGCGCGCTGCAGGAACGCATCACGTCGACCAAAAAAGGGGCCATCACGTCGGTGCAAGCCGTCTACGTGCCGGCCGACGATCCGACCGACCCCGCGCCGGCGACCGCATTCGGCCAGTTGGACGCGTTCATCTATCTGGAGCGGTCGATTTCCGAAAAGGGGATTTACCCGGCCATCGACCCGCTGGCGTCGAACTCGCGGATCTTGGACCCCCAATACGTCGGCGATCGTCACTACACGATCGCCCGCCGCGTGCAAACGATTTTGCAGCGTTACCGCGAATTGCAAGACATCATCGCGATTCTTGGTGTCGACGAACTTTCCGAGGAAGACAAGACGGTCGTCCACCGCGCCCGCCGCATCGAACGATTCTTGTCGCAACCTTTCTTGGTCGCCGAAGTCTTCATCGGCAAGCCCGGCGAAATCACTTCTCTGGAAGACACGATCCGCAGCTTTGAAGAAATCTGTGACGGCAAGTGGGATCACTTGCCCGAGCAATCCTTCATGTATGTCGGTCCGATCGAACAGGCCGAAGAACAGGCCAAGAAAATGGAGAAGAAGTAAACGATGTCGATTCGCTGCATAGTCGTCACACCCGAACGGACCGAGTTGGATCGCGAGGCCGATTTCGTGGCCCTGCCGATGTTCGACGGTGAACTGGGCGTTCAAGGCGGCCGAGCGCCGATGATCGGCCGACTCGGACACGGCGTCTTGCGTCTGCAAACCAAAGCCGGCCCGGAAAAGTACTTCGTCGATGGCGGCTTTGCTCAAGTCGAAAAAAATACGGTCAACATTCTGACCAGCCGAGCCACCTCGGTGGATTTGCTCGACAGCGAAGAAGCCTCCGAGTCGCTCGCCACAGCGCTCGAAATGTCCTCGAGTACTCCCGAGGAAGCGCAAATCAAAGACGCCGCCGTCCGGCGGGCCCGTGGATTGCTACGGGCTTCTCGGTGAACCGAGTGGGTTTCAACAGTCTCGGTCGGCTTGCCAGTTCGCCTAGTCACGCCGATGGCTTTTCTCGCTCGCCGGTCGGGAGTGACCGCTAGGTAAGAATCAGTGACGGGCCATGGTACGGCACGTCCACGGGC
>CAYVRC010000254.1:0-4422 GCA_964453205.1 uncultured Pirellulaceae bacterium
CTTCATTTTTCGTCACAAATTCGAAACCGACCCGCGGAACCGCCTTGCCCGTCAGGATACTCGCTCGCGATGCCGAACAGATGGGTGCCGGAGCGTAACCGTCCGTCATTCGGACGCCCTCCTCGGCGATACGATCGATGTTGGGCGTTCGATGGTACGGGTGTCCGTAACAAGCCAAATCCGACCAGCCGAGATCATCGACCAGAACGAAGACGATGTTCGGCCGGTCCGCCGCCGATGCCGGATGGCAGCAGAAGTGCAACGCGAGCCAGCCGAGACACAAGCACGCCCACGGCGTCAGGCGAGTCGATCGCGTCACGGTTTCTCCTTCGTCGCCAATTCGCGAACTCGGTCTCGCTCGACCTCGTCGGTCCATCGCCGTAAACGCTCGCCCAATCGTTTAGAAAGATCGGGATGTTCGGCGGACACGTCGACGGATTCGGCCGGGTCGTTTTCTAGATCAAACAAGACCGCGGGAAGTTTCGAGTCTTTCAAGTTCAGATTGCGAGTCACGTAGGGGCGAACCAATTTGAAATCGCCTTTCCGAATGGCTGCGTTGTGCGTGTAGTTCGGTTCGCCGCGATTCCATTGCCAATAGCGGACGTGCGAAAACTCGGCCGAATCGTCTTGCAAAACCGCGGTGAAACTTTTTCCGTCCAGCGGGTTCGGCAAGTTGACTCGGGCGTCACAAAGATCCAAAATCGTCGGCATGAGGTCGACGAAATGGACCAGCTGATCTCGATCGCCCGGCTGCAAACGCTTGGGCCAGCGGACGAACAGCGGGACGCGAATCCCGCCTTCGTAAACCTGATACTTTGTCCCACGCAGTTCGCGATTGTACCGCTGTCCCGTGAGCGGATCGGGGCCGTTGTCGCTGGCAAACAAGACGATCGTGTCGTCGACGATGTTCAGATCTTTCAGTTCGTCCAACAGGCGACCGATGCCGCGATCCATGATTTCGATCATCGCATGAATGGTCGCGGTCGATTCGTCGAAGCCTTGATCGCGGTACCGCCGGACGGTTTCGGCAGGAGCCTGCAAGGGGCGATGTGGTGCATAATGCGCCAGATGCAAGAAGAACGGACGGTCCCGGTGTCGACGCACGAACTCGACCGCTCGCTGCGACAGGTCATCGGTCAGGTAGGTTCCGTCGTTGACTTTCCGTCGCTTGCCGTTGTCGTCCAACCAGTAATCGTAGTAGGTCGGATCGGTGGACCCGTCGAAACTCTCCGCCTCCTGAAAACCTCGGGCGAGCGGCCGATAAGGTTGTGAACGTCCCACGTGCCATTTGCCGATCAAGCCGGTGACGTAACCCTCCTCACCGAGTACGTCGGCGATCGTGGTTTCATCGCGACGAAGCTGTGTCAGTTCAGGAAACTTGTTCATGTTCAGCGTGACAACGCCGGTCCGGTGGGGATAACGTCCGGTCAACAAGGCGGCGCGGGCCGGCGCGCAAACGCACGAGGCACTGTAAGCTTGTCCGAACCGCACGCTCTGTTCGGCCAATTCGTCCAGACGCGGCGTGCGAGTCCGGCGGCCGTCGCTGCCGCCCAAGTCACCCACGGCCAAATCGTCCGCCAAAATCAGCACCACGTTGGGCCGCCGGGTGTCGGTTTTGTGGTCGACCGCGTCGGAGCCCCCGACGTCATCGACGTCGGACTCACCGGCATGGCGACCGGTTCCAACGTCGCCAGGCTTTTGCCCCAAGGACGGCAACAGAATCGTCAAAGAGTGGACCAGGACACAGGCGGTGATGATTGACAATCGGTTCATTCGGATGCCTCGATTCGTGCGAACATCTTGCCCAACAGCACCATGACCGACGGCCCGATCACGATGACAAGAAACGGGTGAAAGGGACTCGCGATGAAAGTCAGGGATTCGGGCCAGTCGTCGCCGCCCGTCACCGCCATCCAAGCGATCGTCAACGTGCCGACGATCATGACGACGATTGCGGACCGGTTGCGAAGGGTCGGGACCAACCATCCCAGCAAGAACAGCCCGATGATCGCAGCGCCCAGCACACCGGAAAGTAACCACCACACATCCAGGGCGCTCTCGGTCAAACGCACCAGCACCAACGCCATCGCGGTTCCGGCGGTTCCCCAAACGATCGTCGCACCGCGAAGCACTCGCACGCAATTCGCATCGCTGGCGTCGGGGCGGATCAATCGCTGATAAAAATCGCTCATCACCAACGTCGCGGACGAATTCAGTGACGTCGAAACCGTGCTCATCGCCGCCGCGAAGACGGCCGCGATCAACAGGCCGCGTGCGCCTTGCGGCAACTGGGCGGCGATGAAGTGTGGGAAAACTCGATCGCCCAAATCCCTTTCTTCCAGACCGGCTGCCGTTTCTGTCAGCGCTTGTTGATAACCCGGCGAGTCGGGAGTTTTTCCGGCTTGCATCATCTTCTGCTCGGCAACGATCAGGCGGACTTCCTGTGTTTCCGAGGGGTGACTCTCATAATAGGCGTAAAGCGATGAGCCGATGAACAGAAACAACGCGCTGACTGGAACGTACAACAACGCTCCGAACCAGACACTCTTGGCGGCTTCGCGATCCGACTTCGCCGCGATGTAACGTTGGATGTAGCTTTGGTCGATTCCGAAATTGCGTAGATTCTCAAAAAAGCCGAACGCCAACACGACCCATATCGTCGGCTCGTCCACAGCCAAGAAGGAGGCATTGCCGAGCGAAAACTTGCCCGCTTCGTCGGCGACCCTGATCACTTCCCCCGGCCCCCCGGGCATTCCTGAAAGCAAAATGCCGAGTGACAATAGCGCGCCGGCCGTCAAGACGACCGCTTGGATCGCGTCGGCCCAGATCACCGCGACGATTCCTCCGACGAAGGAATAGGCCGCAACGACCACCCCGGTCACCAGAATCACCGTGCGAATGTCCCACCCGAACAACACCGCCATCGGCAAGGCCATCAGGTAAATCACCATCCCGATGCGAGCGACTTGGAACAACAAATAAAAACAGCTCGCGTAGATCCTGGCCCACAAACCGAATCGTGTCTCCAAAAGCGAATAAGCTGAAATCTGACCCGATCGGCGATACAGGGGTACAAAGTATTTGACCGCGACCAAGGCCGAGAGCGGCAGCGCGAGCGAAAACAGGAAAACGTTCCAATTCTCGACGAATGCTTTGCCGGGGAGGGCCAGATAGCTGATGCTGCTGAGATAAGTCGCAAAGATCGACAAGCCGCACAGCCATCCCGACAACGTGCGTCCGCCGGCGGTGAACTGGTCGGCCGAATTGTTGCGACGCCAGAAAAACAGGCCCAGCAAGATGATGCCGACGAAGTACCCGACCAACACGGCCCAATCGATTCCGGTGAAGAACACGGCGGCGATCATAGGACGCCGACCCTCGACAGGATCTCGGCGACCTGCGCACGCTGCGGATCCAAGAAACGATGAAACGGATCAGCCGGCAAATCACTGCAGATGCCCAGCAACGATAAAGCCGATTTGGTCGCCTTGATGTGTCGCGACGCGTACTTGCCGATTTCGTAGATCCGTCCGATCGCGATGATCTGATCCCGCAACTGTGACGCGATCGCCTCGTCTCCGCCGAGCAACGCCCGGTGGCAATCGACGAATACCCGTGGAGCAAAATTCGCCCCGCCGTTGACTCCGCCGTCGCCGCCCAACGAGTGGGCTTCCGCCAACATGGCTTCCGGTCCCATCAGGACGGACCAATCCGGGCGAAGCGACTTGAGTTTGCAGACTTCGCCGAAGTATTCCAGATCGCCGCTGCTGTCTTTGACCCCGATGATCGATTCGATCGCCGACAAGGTTCGCAGCGTCGGGATTTCGAACCAGACCTTCGTCAAGCCCGGCATGTTGTACAACATCAACGGCAGCGGAATCTCCGGTGCAATGTTCTGTACATAAGCGGTCAACTCCGTCTGTCCGGCCGGAAAGTAGTAAGGCGTCGTCAGCACGACCGCGTCGGCACCGCAATCGGCGGCGTGCTCGGCCAGCCGAACCGTTTCGACGAACGCCGTGTCGGTGACGCCCACCAAAACGGGAACCCGCCCGGCGACGATCCGGACGGTTTGCGAAATCATTTCGCGACGCAGCGGATAGCTCAGGCTGGGCGCTTCACCGGTCGTGCCCAAGATGAACACGCCCGCGACGCCGCCGTCGATGACGTGGTCCAGCAGCCGATGCAGCCCTTGCGCGTCCAATTCATCGCGAGCCGACAGCGGCGTCACCAAGGGCGGAACGATTCCCTGCAGGGCGAGTCGTTTTTGTGCGGTGACAGCGGTCATGGGGCAAAGCAAACGGAAAGGAGGCAAAAGAAAGGTCGGGCGGCGAGTCGGACGCTTGCCGGTCACGGTGTTCGGGACGGTTTCTCGTTTTCGCCAGGCCAACGCATCTGTTCGTTGCCTTTCGCTTGACTGCGAAG
>CAYVRC010000255.1:0-4305 GCA_964453205.1 uncultured Pirellulaceae bacterium
CAGCGTGACGGTCATCGGTGGTGCGATCAGGTCCAAGTCTCCGTCGTTGTCCATGTCCATCAAACGCATGGTCGCCGCGTTGCAGTGATCCGTTTGAATCACGTGGGGAGTGAACTGCATTCCCTCGCCTTGTTCCAGCCAGATCAATGATGCGAAGGTGTCGGGTGGGAAAAAATCAACCTGCCGCTCGGCCAGCAACGCACAAGCGGCGATGTCCAAGTCGCCGTCGCCGTCGATGTCACCGGTCACCGCCGTGTAGACGCCTGGCATCCGGTACAGCTCGTGATTGGTCAGCGGGTAAGTCCCCTCGTTTTCCAGCCAGCCGATGTAGTGAAACGGCTTGGCCATGTTGTCATCGAAGGTGTCGCCGCATGTGTAAACGATATCCATGTCGCCGTCACCGTCCAAGTCGACCAGTTCGATGCCGCTGCTGCCGAAGGCCGGGTCGTGGCCGGTGTGCAAATTCTTTTTGATGTATTTTCCGCCGCCCTGATTCAGGTGGACGTCGATGGCTTCGTAGTTTTGACTGATCATGGTGACGAAGTCCATCAAACCGTTCTGATCAAAATCGACAAGCTGAATCTCCACGCAACCCGGACGGCCGTCGAGCAGTTGCGACTGGAACTTGGGAACGCCGTCGACGCATTCGGTTTGCAACAAGACTTCCAATCCGCCGACGACCTGTAAACCGAAATCGCCGACGATCAAATCCAAGTTGCCGTCGCCGTCGTAGTCGAAGGGCATCGCTTCGGCCGAGCGGAGCATGCCCAGTTTGATCGCTTCGAGTTTGAATTCGCCCGGGGTGATCTGTCGAAGCAACCAGATCGCACCCAAGCGTTGTCCGGGGACCGGCATCATCGATCCGAGGTCGGCAATGACGTAGTCCATCAAGCCGTCGCCGTTCATATCGGCGGCACGGACGCGGGCCGGATGGGCGACCTGGGTCAGAAGATCGGCTTCGACGGCCAAGTCGATGACGGATCCGCCCTCGGACGTTTTCGTTTCGGTCGGATGAAGGGTCAGACGATGGACGACGCCGTTCCACATGTCGGTCATCGCCAAAGAAGTCCGGCCGTCGCCTGAGTCGGGCAGCAGGAGCGTCGAGGACCCCCCGACAAAGTCTTTCGGTGCGTCCCACTGAAAGACGGCTTCCTCGAACGTCGTATCGCGTTCGGTCGGCAACGGATCGAACTCGTATCGTTCGGGCGCATCCTTTGCGAAATAGCGAATCGCCGCCTCGACATCGGGGACCACCAAATCCGTTCGCCGGGATTCGTGGTACAGACGAATGCCTTGCAGCACCTCGTGT
Organism: uncultured Pirellulaceae bacterium; assembly: GCA_964453205.1. Classification (GTDB taxonomy): domain Bacteria; phylum Planctomycetota; class Planctomycetia; order Pirellulales; family Pirellulaceae; genus Crateriforma. Next base: position 1,310 of record CAYVRC010000255.1, read on the forward strand.
TCCCAGCGGACGACGGGAAAACTCCGTGCCGGCGGCACGGCGTGGCAGGCACCGCAGAAAGCCCGAATGGACTCTTCGTCGGTGGGTGGCGGGCCGCCCGCCGAGGAGCGGGTGGTCGAGAAAGCGAACGACGTGGCCGGATTCGTTGCGGCGGGATCGCCGCCGCCCTTGTTCCAGTCGCTCCGCCCCAGCAGCCACACCGCCAAGGTCGCCACCAAATACGCCACACCGGCCAAAACCACGATTCGCCGATTCACGGGTTTGCTCACCACTTTCTGTCTTGGACTGGCGAGCCGATCCGAACCGGGATGCCTCCGGACGCCGATCAGGTCGACGCCGATCAGATCGACGGCGTCGGCTCGTAGGGAATGTCTTCAATCAGGTCCATCGGCCGCGGTGCGACGTGCAATCCGGCGTCGGTCAAAATCGCGTCGACGGCTTCTTGGCCGGCCTGGACGATGCTTTCACGAGTCTGTCCTTTATAGTGCGCCGAGGCAGCGGTCGGGCCGATCGGGCCGTCAAATTTCTGGGATTCCAAAAGCTTGACGAGTTCGACGTGGTCGATCCCGCCGGTTTTTTCGGGCAGCAAGCGATCGGCCGTACTGCTCTCGCTACCCGCCGTCCCAGTGACCGTGCCCAGGCGAACGGCGACAACTTTGCCTGCGGGGATTTGTTTGGCGTGTTCCAGGGTTCCGCCGCCGACGACCCAGTCCCAGGTGTCGATCAGATAGCCGAGGTTCTCCGCAGTGGTCGCGTTGATCAGGGCCATGAAGCCTTCGACGTCGCGGATGAAGGGGAATTGTCGACCTTCGGCTTTCTCGACGCCGGCCTGGAAACCGACGGCCAGCTGCATCGAACGGGCCGCCAAGACTTCGGCGATTTGATCCAGCCGGCTGCGTTGGACTTCGAAGTACTCCGGGTACGGCAGTCGGTCCGTCCCCGCGGGGACTCGAATGTAGGCGCGTTCGACCTTCAGCTCGGCGGCCAAGTCGGCCAGCGGGTGCAGGGTCCCGGCCTGAGCGGTGAAGGCGTCGTCGTCGGCGTCCAAGTCGATACTCAGCTCGAATCCGCCGATCTTGATCTCCGTCGCACGCAGGTATTTGGTCGCGTCTTCGACGCTCGTTCGCTGGCTGCGGCGGAGCATGTCCCACATGTCGACGTCCATGCCGCGGAACGCATAAGTCAGTGCCAATTCGATCAATTCGCTCTGGCGGCCGTTGATCGCCAGTGCTTGCGGAGAAAAATTCTTGAACATTCGGGGGGTAGCTTCCTGATTGACGGATGGGGCGTAGTCGACTTCTCGCGGAGGAAGTCGGGGTCGTGTCGAATCGCCGGGATGATCCAAAGGGTTTTTCGTAGCCGGATCGGGGGCAAGAGTATCGCAGAATTGTGCCGTCTCGGCCAAGGGGCAATTGATCCTGTTTGTATCTCGGCGGATCATCGGGGACGTCGCCGCCGGAACCGGCCGCCGGTTTGTCCCTTTTCTCACGTTCGAGAAGCCATCCGTGAAAGCCTCCGACCCAGCCGACCAGGAACGCCCGAGGGACGTGCCGGAGGTCGTTTTTTTGGGAACCGGGACCAGCGTGGGCGTACCCGCGTTGGGCTGCGACTGTGCCGTTTGCCGAAGCGATGATCCCCGCAACAACCGCACGCGGTGCTCGATCGTGTTCCGCTTGCCGAGCGGAGACCTGCTGATCGACACGCCACCTGACATGCGGACGCAACTGCTCCGCGAACAGATCGGCTTGGTCAATGCGGTGATTTACACGCACGAACACGCCGATCACTTGTTCGGGCTGGACGACTTGCGGCTGTTTCCGTTTCGGCTGGGCGCCCCCGTTCCGGTGTTTTGCCAAGACCAAGTCGAAAAACGGATTCGCCATTCCTTCGACTATGCCTTTACCCGCCGGGCTGAGACGCATCCCGGGGCGACGCCGAGCCTGGAGATTCGCAGCATCACGCATGATCCGTTCACGGCTTTGGGCGTCGAAGTCACTCCGATTCCGATGACACACGGGCCTCATTTCGAAGTCCTGGGATTCCGTGTGGGCGATTTCGCGTATTGCACCGACACCAACAAGATTCCGCCCGAATCGATGCAGCGGCTACAGGGACTCGACACGCTGGTCATCGGGGCGCTCCGGTACAAACCGCATCCGACGCATTTTACAGTGGACGAAGCGGTCGAAATTGCTCGGGCGTTGAAGCCGCGGCAAACGTATCTGACGCACATCAGTCACGATCTGGATCACGGGCCGACCTGTGAAAAGTTGCCCGAGGGCATCGATCTGGCCTACGACGGTTTGCGAGTCCCGCTGGAAAACGGCTGTTGATGATCCAGCACTGATCTTCCAGCACGACGCGCGAGTGAGTGGCTCCTCCGGTCCGCTGGCTCGGGATTTTGGGCAGGAATATGGGGGCAAGAAGATTTGAAAGCCGGATCCCTTCGGATTCGTGGTTCGTTTCGGCTTCGCAATGGCGTTCGCAAATTGTGGCCATTCGCTCTGCGAATGAGCGTTCGCTTCTCGTGTGGATTCGCGGAGCGAATCACCACCCTGTCGAGTTGCCCTCGAGTCAATTCAAAGCCGATCCGCCTTCAAGCTATCAGTCGGTCGGGGATTCCGGCGAAGGCGAAACCGTCAAGGCAGTGCGCTACGTGGGGGAGCCACGTCAACGTGCCAGGTTCGGCTTCTCGTTATAGCGCATCTGACATACCGGCCTTCTTACGATTGGCCAGTCCGTGGGTTCAAACATTTTTTGTCTTCTGCTCAGAAAGGCCGTTGACAGATCGTTGAATCCACCGGTAATCTAAACTAACTAAGACGAGAACTTCTGGTGATCGCGTACCGGCCACAAACCCTGACCCATGAAGGCGCTCCGATGTGCGAGGACTTTTTAGGAAGGTTGCAGCACATCATGCCAGCGGTGCTTGCCGGTTTGTTAGTCGCCCTCCTAAACATGTCGGTTCTAGCGGAAGACACCAGGGTTGTGCTTAG
>CAYVRC010000256.1:0-2681 GCA_964453205.1 uncultured Pirellulaceae bacterium
GGGGTGGCGCTCAGGTCCAGCGAGTAATCGTAAAACGAGATCGTCGTGCCGGTGGAAGTCCCCAGCGACGTCTCGGTGAAATTGGGCTGCGCGGTCGTGACCGTGTAACTCTGGAACAACGTCTCCGACCCCAGCGTGGGCGTCAGGCCGGTGTAAAGATTGACGGTGAAGCTGGGGGCGACCGGCGAAATCTCTTGATACGACCCGCGCCACGACAAATTCGTGATCAGCAGGTCGGTGCTGAACTGGAAATTGTCGTAGATCGTCGAAAAGTTCGCCAGCGCGGTGCCGCTTGCCCCCAGATCGTTTTGCGAAACGGTGGCCTGCAAGGTGTTCGGGTCGTTGATGTCAAAGACCGGAATCTGGGTGGTCACCGCGGCGGGTGCCGTCGATGCCAGCATCATCGCGGCCACGGCAGCCAGCATCGTCGACGATCGGGACGGTCGTTCAAATTTCATCAGTCAAACTCATTCGGGCTCAGGCTGGAATCGTGGGCGACGCTTCTCGGATCGGATCACGATCGGATGACACGATGTGAACGGAGTGACAGAGTCGCCTCGGTTTTGTGGAACGACCCGATACTAAATGCCAGTCCGCGGGGTCTCCATTGGCAAAATAGGAAAATCACGCAACTTTTGCAGATGGTGCCGCTCCGGCACTCTAGTGTCGCAATCGTCACCCGAAGCGTGAGCGAGGAGATTCTTCCCGCCGCTTCCTCGCTCACGCTTCGGGTTACCCGGGTCGGCGGCGCCGATCTTCATCCGCATCGGTGCAACAGGTTCCGCAAACCCGCGGTGCCGTGACGGCCGCAGGGTTCGTTTCGGAAGGGTCCGGGCCGTCGTGTCTATCGCGGACGCGAACCGGCCGCCTCGGTGATGAACCGGGACACCTCACCCGCATCGCAGAAATAGCCTCGTCCCCCGCTGTTTCCGCTGGCGACGCCGATCAGGACGCCGCGGCGGTCGAACAGGCCGGCCCCGGAATCGCCTTTGGTCGTCGGCTGGTCGACGGCGAAGTAGTTGACCGCCACGTCGCCGCGTCGCCGCACGGCCCGCTTGGCACCGATGATCGTTACCGGTTCCAGCGTCGGCCGATCCTCCGCCATCCAGCCGGCACGGTAGGCCGTCACCGGCTCGCCCCGCCGGACCGCCGCCGATAACTGTTTCGCCACGGCAGTCCCCGGCAGATCCAAGGCATGACGTAGACGGATGGGCGTTTCGACTCTCAACCAGGCCAAATCCAAATCCTTGTCTTCGGCGACGACCGTGACGTCCGCAAAACGCAACACGTTGCCGTCCGGAAACGCCGACGCGTCGTCCGGTGTTTGCGGGGTCCAGGCATGAATCTCCAGCGACCGGGTGCCGGCGATCACGTGCGCGGCCGTCAAAACGTCGAACCCGAGTTCGTCGATCGCGACGATCGACCCGCCACCGAAGATCCCCGAACGGGACTCCGTGACGCGAACCGAGGCCGCCTGAAACGTCGCCGCTGGCTCTCGGTCTTGCTCCCGCTCCGGTTCCGCTTGCGAATTGTTCGCCGACAAACCCGACGGATTCGCGGGATCCGGCGGTCGGCTTTCCGCGTTGACAAAGCTGCGGGCGGAATCCGCCGCGAATCCTCCGGCGTCGGCCGAGGCCGACGTCGAGACCGGTTCGGAGGTCCCGCCGGACGGTTCGGAGGTCCCGCCGGACGGCTCGGAGGTCCCGCCGGACGGCTCGGAGGACCGGCTGTTGTTGGTCGATCGCGTGCCGATCGATCCCAGCTCGTTCGAGCCGGACGGGTCGATCGAGACGAGATAAGCGACTTGGGCGGCCACCAGCAGCACGCAAAGGCTGGTCACCAGGAAGCGATTGGAGGGCATGTCGGGCTGTCGGAGAAAAGCTGGAGGAGGCCCTTTATCGTAGCACGCTGGTCGAATCTGGGCAGAGGAATCCGCTTTTTCGCCGCCCGTTCCGGAGGGAAAACCGCGACGAACGCGAGGATCGGGGCTATCCGGGTGGATCGCCCGACGGGCCGTTTCTCCGCAGACCGGCACGCGACACTTTTTCCTTTTCAGGTCCCACCCGTCTCGTTTTGCCACTGTCGCCGGCAGTACTGCATCACCGCGACGACGAATTCGACCGCCGCGACGCCCGCGACGGTGTAGGCCACGTCGGGCCATCCGAAGCCGCGGGTGGGGATCCAAATCTGGGCGAACTCGAACGCCAGCAGGATCGCCATCAAGACCACGAACAGACTCCGACGTCCCCGGTCGAATTCCGGTGCGAACCACAGCAGCGCCGGGCCGAGCGTGACCAGCATCGCCATCAACATGGTGCGAACGTCGTAGAACTGGTCCAACAGCAACGCAAGCTTGCCGGAGACGAACGGCAGATCCGATGCGGTCGTCCGCGGCTTCAATACCGCGTAGGCCGCGATGCTCATCGTCGACGCGATCCACATGGCCACGCAAACGTTTCGCCACCAACGGATCGCCAGGCTTCCCAGAGTCATCGGTCGGGTTTCATTGAAAGCGTCGGCGAGGTTGTGCGGTAGCGAAATTGGCCGCTAGTTCTGAGGCAGCTCGGAAGTCTGGCGACGTCCGCTACGGACGGATCGTAGCGGAACTGGCCACAGTTCCGAGGGAAGGCAGCTCGGAAGTCTGGCGACGTCCGCTACGGACGGATCGTAGCGGAACTGGC
>CAYVRC010000256.1:2781-4201 GCA_964453205.1 uncultured Pirellulaceae bacterium
CACAGTTCCGAGGGAAGGCAGCTCGGAAGTCTGGCGACGTCCGCTACGTTCCGTCTAAGGTAGCGGGACTCGCCGACAGTTCGGGACCGATTTTCTTTCCACTGAGCCAAGACCAGTGTAGAACCGTGAATCGCCTTGGTTTGACAAATTCTCGATTCGCGCTGCTGGCCAGCCTGGGGCTTGCGCTGGCGCCGTTGCTGTCCGGCTATTTCGTTTGGTCATGGCGGGACGGGCACTACCAGTATTTTCCGCTGTTGATCGCCGTGATCGCCGTCTTGGGCTGGAACCGACGCGACGCGGCGGCCTCGGCAGCGACACCGGCGGCGACCGGCATCGTCGCGGCCGGTTGGACGGTCGTCGCGCTGGCTGTCTCGGCCGGTTACCTGCTCGGCAGCGGCCTGATCGGCATCGTCGCGGCAATCCTGGCGACATTCACGGTCGTCTACCAGCAGTTCGGTCGGGGCGGATCGAAGAAACTCGCACCGGTGCTGTCGCTGTCGATCCTGGTCGTCCCGCTGCCGTTGGGCCTGGACAACGTCGTCATCGTTCAAATGCAACACTTGGCAAGCCGTCTGGCCAGCCGGTTGCTGGATGCCGTGGGCCTGTTGCACCTCCGCGAAGGCGTGCTGTTGATCACGCCGGAGGCGCGGTTCATGACCGAAGAGGCCTGCAGCGGCGTGCGGTCGCTGTTCTCGTCGCTGGCCGTCGTCGCCACCTACGGGGTCGCGGTCCGACAGCATGCGGTCCGAATCGCGATCAACTTGGTGCAATGCGTCGCTTGGGTGCTGATCGGCAATTCCGTTCGCGTCGCCGCCTCGGTCTGGCTCGCCGATCAGGTCGATCCGTGGTTCGCCGAGGGCAGCGGGCATGAACTGCTTTCGATCGGCGTGTTCCTGTTCATCCTGGCGATGGTGGTGACCACCGACCGGGTCTTGGCCCCTTGGCTGGACGGCTACACGGATTGGTACGAGGAAACCGAAATCGACTCGCCGGCGACCGATCCCGACGCCGGCCCGGACGCGTCAACCGCCCCGGACGCTTCGCCCGCCGGTGATTCATCGCGGCGTGAATGGATCGTCGCGATGGCGTTCGCTCCTCTGGCTTTGGCGGGCGCGGTGGTGATCGCCGGCGCCGTGATGTCGAGACAGGAATTGGCGTCGTTTCAGCGATTACCGTCGCTGACGGCTGACGATTTGCCGGAGCAGTTCGGATCCTGGCGGCGGATCGACTATGGGCACGTCGAGCGGGGTGATCGAGCCCTCTTTGCCCGAGATTCCTACACGTGGACTTATCGCAACGGAGACCTTTCGGCGGTGGTCTCGGTCGATTGCCCTTGGGACACCTGGCACAATTTGAACATCTGTTACCAGGCCATCGGCTGGGAGAGTGATCCGGAGTACTTCATCGACGAATCGGCCGC
>CAYVRC010000257.1:0-4156 GCA_964453205.1 uncultured Pirellulaceae bacterium
TGCTTGACGGTCGACGACTGGAACGTGCCGCCGACCTGATGAGAATCGAAATGACCCGTGCCCGCATCGCGGCGATGCGGGGAGGTCAAACGATGATGTTGGAAGTTCAGCCCGAGACGGGCCAGTTTCGCGTGCGTCCGTATTCTTCCCTGTCCGACGCGACCGAGACCGATCAAGCCATGCCCGGGACGTCCGCCTTGCTGACCGGCGCCGACCAAGCCACGTTCGTGCCGGTTCCGCAAGACGCCGCTGCGGAAACGAAGGACCTGGAGCTGCCCGAAACGATCGTCTTCGGTGCCGTCGCCGTCGCCGCGACCGCCCGCTCCGCCGAGATCGCCCAAAACGCCGCCGGCACCGCGGCGACGATCGAAGGTGCCGGCGGCCCTTACTCGACGCCGATTTTGTTTTATTCCGACGGAACGTGCAGCACCGCGGCGGTCGAAGTCAAACATGCCGAAATGGGAACGCTGGTCGTCAAGCTTCGCGGCATCACCGGCGAAGTCACCGTGCAAGACGGCGTCACCAGCGGCGAAGGAGGTTGAATCATGCCAACCGTACAAGCGAACCGATCGGGGCGGCACGGCATTTCGTTGCTGGAACTGATCCTGGCGTTGACGATCCTGGGCGGCGCGATGGTCGTACTGGCGCAGATCGCCGGCACGGGCACCGACGCGGCGATGGAAGCCCGCGACTTGGCGGTCGCCCGGCTGATCTGTCAACGCAAGATGTCCGAATTGTTGCTGAATACCGTTGCCACGCCCGTCGCGGTGCCGCCGTCTCCCGCGGAACCTTTCGATTCCACGTCGACGTCGAATTTCATGTTCAGCGTCGAAGTCATGCCGGGGCAACTGGACGGGCTGTTGGTCATCCGAGTGCGTGTCGAAGCGGTCGATTCCAACGGCGGTCCGGCGACGGCCGTTTACACGCTGGACCGCTGGATGATCGATCCGGCGCTCGGCTTGGCGGAAATGGAAGCCGAAGCCGAGATGGCTCGCGAACAAGACGCCGCCTCGGGAGAAGTGATGTGACGAGGTACCGTTGGGCATCCCGAGTTCGTCGCCGCGCGTTCACGCTGTTGGAGGCCATTTTGGCCTTGTCCATGTCCGTCGTGCTGATGGGTTTGGTCAGTTTCGCGATTCAATTTTACACCCGCGAAATGGACACCAGCGATGTCGAAGTGCGGCGGATGCAGTTGGTCACCGCGGTCATGCAAATGATCGAAGACGACTTGCGATCCGCCCTGCACACCGAACCGGCCGACATGTCCGGCTTGGAAAGTCTGCTGTCGTCGTTCGGCGGTGGTGACACCGGCGGCGGTACGGCGACGGGCGGCGACACGCCTCCCGACGACACCATGAACGACGACACGACCGCGGTCGTCGAAGACATGACGGCAACGGATTTGTCCCTGGGCGCCGCGGTGTTGGAGACGCCGGGATTGATCGGGAACCAGAACCAGATCCAGATCGACATCAGCCGACTGCCCCGTTTGGAAGAATACATGCCGATGATCGACGGGCAGTTGGCGGACCTGCAAGACGTGCCCAGCGACATCAAGACGGTGGCCTATTTCGTCCAAGCCCCCGGCGTCGTCACCGGTGTCAAAGACGAACTCGATTCGATCGGCCAGACGGCGTCGGTCGTCGACCCGTCGGCCAATCCGGGCGGCTTGATTCGCCGTGTGCTGGACCGCGCCGCGACGATGCACGCTTCGATCAGCGGTGGCACCGGACAGCTCAACGCGACCGGAGATTTGTTGGCCCCCGAGGTGATCGGTTTGGAATTCGAATACTGGGACGGCATGATCTGGCAAATCCAATGGAGCAGCGACGAGATGGGCGAATTGCCTTTGGCGGTCCGCGTCACGTTGGCGATCGGCGACGCCGCGACGGGGGCCGATTCGACCGAGACCGATCCCGCCACGGCGACGGTCGGTGCGAGAACCTTTCAGCACATCATCCGTTTGCCGATGGCCAAGATGATCGAAACGGAAGACGAATTGATGACGGGGACGACGCTGTGAGGAACCGCCAAGCGATTCATCATGACACGTCACCCGCGAATCGCGGTGCCCGCCGGCGTCCGGGGTTCTTCTTGGTGCTGGTCCTGATCGTGATCACGGTCGCCACGTTGGCTTGTTACTCGTTCACCGAGTTGATGATCGCCTACGACGATTCGGCTTACCTGACCGGCGACATCGTCCAAGCCCGCGTCAACACGGAGTCGGCGACCGAATCGATCAAGCTGATGCTGGCCCAGCCTCGTGACACCCGGATCGACTCCGGGGGCATCTACAACAACGCGATGATGTTCCAAGCCATCACGGTCTCGCTCGGCGCCGACGGCCTCAGCCCGTCCAACTTCAGCGTCATCGCGCCGGACTTGGACGAGACGGGACGCTACGGAGGCATTCGATTCGGATTGCAAGACGAATCCGCGAAGCTGAACATCAACGCCTTGCCGATTTTGGAGCAGAACGGCGGGCCGCTGATGGCGTTGATTCCGTCAAGCGAAGACGAGGAAGGCGCCTCCGTCGACAGCTTGGCGGTCAGCCTTTTGTTGGCGTTGCCGAACATGACCGCGGACGTCGCCGAAGCGATTTTGGACTGGATCGACGAAGACGACGAACCGCGGGAGTACGGGGCCGAAGCGGAGGTCTACAACGGGTTGCCGACGCCTTACAGCCCGGCCAACGGGCCGCTGCAAAGCGTCGAAGAATTGTTGCTGGTCCAAGGCGTCACCCCGACGCTGTTGTTCGGCGCCGACGCGAATCGAAACGGGGTGTTGGATGCCGACGAACAACAACGTTTCGGCGTCGGGATCGAGACCCCCGGGGCGCTCGGTTGGGCCGCCTATTTGACCGTCCACGGCGCCGAAGCGAACCGACGCGATAGCGGCGAAGACCGCGTCAACGTCAATTCGGAAGACTTGGAAACCCTGTACGAAGATCTTTCCTACGCGCTCGGCGACGACCTTTATGCCAGCTTCATCGTGGCGTATCGCATCGCCGGTCAGCCCCCCGAAACGTTGGACCCGGCGACGCTCAACGCGGCCCTGGGCATCGATTCGGATGACGGCGGGGCTATCGATCAGGACAGCGGCGGCGGGGACGCACCGAGCGGCGGGCCGGCCCAGCCCTGGGACGTCGAAATCCTGGGCGGCCTGGATCTGTCCGGCGGCGGCAGCAACAACGTCGGCCAGATCCTGGATCTGATCGGGGCGACCGTGTCGATCGGCAACGGCGAGGATGCGACCGTGTACGAATCGCCTTTTGCGAACGATCCGCTGGCGATGGCCACCTACATGCCGCTGCTGATGGACGCTTTGACCACTCAGGACACGTACGTGATGCCCGGCCGCATCAACTTGAACGAATGCCCGGCCGAACTTTTGTACGGGATTCCGTTGTGGGAGCCCGAAACGGTCGATTTGATCCTGGAAGCCCGGGCCGAAGAAATCGACGATCCGAATCGTCGATTCGAAACATGGCCTTTGACGTCGGGTTTAATCACACTGGAACAGATGAAGATGCTGTTGCCGCTGTTGACCGGCGGCGGCGACGTCTACAAGGCCCAGGTGATCGGATACTACGAAGGCACGGGGGCCTCTCACCGCACCGAAGTCGTCATCGATGCCACGACCGTCAATCCCAAACTGGTGTCTCAGCGGAACCTCAGCCATCTGGGCCGCGGATTCGACTTGGCCACGTTGGGTGTTCGATCGATGGTCGCCCCGCCTGTACCGACGAACTGATTCACTCCGCTTCACCGATTCGCCCTCGAGCGACCGAGCAACATGTCAAAAAAAATAGCCCTCGATTGGGACGAAGGAGAACTGCGACTGGTCGCGGCCCAGTGCAACGGTTCGTCGATCAAGGTCACCGACGCGGCCGTCATTTCGCTCGACGGACGCACCGTCGAACAAGCCTTGCGGGATGAAGTCGGCGAACGCGGCTGGTCCAAAGCGGAAGCCTTGATCACGATCGGACGCGGCAAAGCCGAACTCCGGGAGTTGCAATTGCCCGCCGTACCGGACGAGGAACTGCCCGACATGGTTCGTTTTCAAGCGATCCGGTCGTTCGCGTCGGCCGGCGAGAGTGCCACCGTCGATTACTTGGTCACCCGTCGCGACGAAGGCAGCATCGAACTGATCGCCG
>CAYVRC010000258.1:0-4086 GCA_964453205.1 uncultured Pirellulaceae bacterium
AGGCGAAGGACGCCATCAAACTACGTTTCAAACCATCGGTCGATTTCCAATTCCCTCTGAATCAGCACATTGCCCCGGCCCAGTGCCCGACGGATACCTGTGATTGGCAACGAAGGTGGTATCAAGGTTCGTACCACTACGTGTGCGATGGCGAATGCGATGGCATGTCAGGGGAGTGGGAATGCCAACACTGTTACGCCGCGTTGGAAGGCGCGGTCGGTACACCTTGCTATTGCGAGGTTGGGCAAGCTCGGAGGCTTTGCGCGTTAAGTTAGTCACGGGGAAGCCATAAGATTATCTTTATTCTTGTGGCTTCCCGCGTTGGTTTTAGTCGTTCTTTCACAGGTGTGCCGGTGCGTAGATTCTTTTGTTGCATTTGTTTCGGTTTTTTACAGGTTGCCCACCCCACCTTCGGGCAGGGGATCGAATCTCGCGGTGGCGAAGATGTGACGGTCGAGGAGCTTTGGTCCAATTGGATTGCAAATCAAGAGGCGATGGAGGCATTGCCGCCCACCATGATCGCGCGGACCAAAAGTGGGTTTGTGAAGCAAAGATCGGGCATCAAGGAAACGATCTCGGACGTCTATTTCATGGTTCCGACTCATTACGTCGAGCACGGGCGACACACACCGACGAAGCCCGGAGCGTTGAAAGCGCGACCGGAGAAATTTGTAATTATCTCCCGGCCTGATACTTACACGGTGCTTTATCGAGAGGATGATCTGGAATCTTGGCAGGTCCAGCAAGCTGTTGACGGCGCGGAGGAATTCAATGTTTCACCGTTTTCAAGCCTTGAAACTCTGCCGGTCCAAAAAAACATGCAGGGTGATCCGTTGGCGGATCTGCTTCAACATAAAGTGTTGGATCGCACCGCCAACACGGTTGAAGTGCGGTTCGAACCGATCGAGGGAAAAGAAAGAAACTCAGGAGATGCAGACACTGTGACGAAGGAAATGTTCGTCACTTTCGCTCGAAACGAGCACTGGCTTCCCATCAAGGTCGATCGGCTCCGAACGGTTGCCGAAGGTGAATTTGCGGGCGAAGGAGGTTACCAGAGTTTTCGAATGGAAAAATACAAGCGTTGTGGCGACGCATTCGTTCCCATGCGGTTCGCCATCTCGGGTGGAGAGGATCGTAGCTACACCTGGGGCAAGCCCTCCCTTGAGGAAACGACGCTATCGGACTTGAAGGTCTTGACCGAAGAGGAAGTTCTTGAAAAAGCCTCCATGGACTCTTGGAAACTCCCCGAACTGGTTCAGGAGGCCGGCTGGTCGTACCGTTTGATCGCGGTGATCAGCGTCGCCGTGATCGCCGTGATCGGATTCATCGCCATGCAAGTCCGCTCGCGGCTCGCGACGTGACGACTCGTGCCCGTGATAGGGATGAAGGATGTCCGTGGGGCAAGCCCCACGGCAAAGTGCTTTCGGCCCTTCGGGCCTATCACCAAGCGGACCGAAGATCCTTGTCCACCATTGCCCCCGCAGCGAAGAACCACTCCTTCAATCCTTCAACTTTTCGCAGGCGATCCATCATGCGCCATCTTCGATGTTCCAGACGTCATGGTTTCACCTTGGTCGAATTGTTGGTCGTCATGGGGATCATCGGTGTGTTGGTCGCCATCTTGATGCCGGCCGTTCAGGCCGCCCGCGAAGCGTCCAGGCGAACGCAGTGTCAAAACCGACTGAAACAAATCGGGCTGGCGTTCGCCAATTTTCAGTCCGCCCACAAGTTCTTTCCCGCCAATGACGGCCCCGACGATAAGAATCGCTTGAAAACGGTCGAGGGGGATTGGTTGCAACCCTTCACCAACGATTTCGAGGTCGGCGCGACGCTGCGATGGGGGATCGCGTCGAGCCAATACAAGCCCGCCGATCAACCGGGACCGTGGACTTACGCGATTCTGCCGCAACTGGAACTGGAATCGTTGCAAAGGGATCATCACTACGTCAGCGAGGTCGCCGCATTTCGATGTCCGTCACGCGGGAATCGCGTCGCGATGCCGCCGGTCGCCGATCAATACGGGAACTACGGGGGCGGCGGGCATGCGATGGCCAAGACGGACTATGCGGCCAACCACCTGTTGATCATGGATCGTCCCGAAGTCATCAAACTGAAATCCATCCGCGACGGTTTGAGCCAGACGATCTTGGGCGGCGAAAAGGCTCATGATCCCTACGTGCAAACGTCCAGCAGTTGGTACTGGGACGAGCCACTTTACATTGGCGGAAGCAACGGAACGGCGCGAAGCGGCACCCAGATCAGCCAAGACGCGTTGGGTGCCGAGTACCGCAACGCCTGGGGTTCGGCGCACAACGGCCTGGCGCAGTTCGTGTACGCCGACGGGCACGTCGAAACGATCAGCATTCAAACCGATCCGGATGTGATGCTCGCGCGATTGACGCCCGACGGGAATGAAATCGATCGAGGGCAAAACTGAAGGGGCGGCGATCATTCGTCCGCATCCCTCTTCGCGTTTAAACCCATCTGCTCGGCTCGTTTCTTCCAGCGCTCGCGGGCGTAGTGTTGCATGTCGACTTGTTTGTCGTGTTCGTCGACGATTTCCAGGCCCAGCAAGGTTTCGACGATGTCTTCCAAAGTGACCAGTCCGACGACGCTGCCGTACCGATCGACGACCATCGCGATGTGGAGTCGCTCTTGCAAAAGCTTTTCTAACAACTGCGGCAGTCGCAATTCGTCAGTCACCGAAATCATCGGGCGCGCGAATTCTTGAAGCGGGCTGTCTCGGCGGTCGCGGGCCTGCGCCAGCAGCAGGTCGTCTTTCAGTACGAATCCGGTCACCTCGTCCAGCGTCTCGCGGTAGATCGGAATCCGCGACACCGTCAACGGTGTTTGCCGGCCGACGACGTCGTGGACGGAGGCCTTTTCGTCGAACGCGATCACCACGCTGCGAGGCGTCATCACGTCGCTGGCCGAGGCATCGGGCAGGCGGATCAGCGAATTGAACACGCGGAGCTCGTTTTCTTTCAAGACGCCTTGTTTGGCGCCGATCTGAGCCATGGCGGCCAGTTCGTCCCGTGTCAACGCGTGATGCGACTTGCCGCCGGCGAGCCATTTGGTCAATTTTTCGCTCAGCCAAACCAGTGGATAAAGCAACAAGATCAGCCAGCGGACGCTGCCGGCGATCGAGGGGCCCAAGGCGCGCCAATAAAGCGCCCCCAACGTCTTCGGGATGATCTCGCTGAACACCAAGATCAGCAGCGTCATCACGGCACTGGCCATCGCCAGATAGGGCGCGCCGTAAAGTGCGACGACTTGCGCCCCGACGCCGGCGGCGCCGATGGTGTGGGCAATCGTGTTCAGGCTGAGGATCGCGGCCAGCGGCCGGTCGATGTTGCTTTTCAAGCCTTCCAGCCTGGCCGCCACCTTCGGTTTCTTTTCCGCCAGGGTGGCGATGAACGAAGGCGTGATCGATAGCAGTACCGCTTCGGCGACGCTGCAATAAAAGGAGCATCCGATCGCGACGATCAGATAAATCAACAACAAGGTCATGCGGCACTAGCTACGCGAAGGGGCCGGCGGATCGGGGTTACCATGTCTCGAGCGATGAGGATAACAGACGATCGGCCCGGCGTGACCTATTGGTGATCGGGCGAGGAGGCGGCCGCGTTTTTCTGGGCCGCATCGGTCACGTTGTCGTGTGTCTTGGCAGCCGCTTCGGCGTCGAATCGTTCCAGCAATCGATACAGTTTGCGGCGATGAATGCCCAATTTTCTCGCCGCCCGCGCCTTGTTGCCGTTCTCGCGTTCCAAGACCGCCATCACGTGACTGCGAGCGACATCGTCCAAGCGGTCGCCGAATTGCAAGGCCGACGTGGCGGCGTGGCCGTTGCCGGCCCAAGGCCCTGCCGCCGCGGCGGCGTCCGGTTCTTCGCCGGACGTCCGAATGACCAATTCGCGGGGCAAGTCGTCCAGCGTGATGTCGTTGCCGTCGGCCAAGATCGTTGCCCGCTGGATCACGTTGATCAGTTCGCGGACGTTGCCCGGCCAGGGGTAGTGAATCATCGTTTGCATGGCTTCGGGGTCGACCCGCCAGCCGTCGGGGACGAAATGCTTGATCAGTTTTTCG
>CAYVRC010000259.1:0-3998 GCA_964453205.1 uncultured Pirellulaceae bacterium
AAAGCGACCGCTCCGAGCCGTTCGGTTCAGGGCTTGCGGGTCCGTCGGGGAGTTCGAACTGGTCCGATTGATTCATGGGTCGCTGCTCGCAGGGTTCGGGACGTCCGGCTAAGATAGCGGCCCGGTCGGCAAAGGCCATGCGTGCTGCGGCCTTGTTTTCCCCCGTTTTCTTCTTTCGTTTTCACCGGATCGGTTGGGCCATTCCCCCATGGGGCAGTTTCAGTTCGAAGTCCCCGCGGCGGTTCAAGATCACTTCCAACTGTCTCGGTGGTCGGACGCTTACATCTGCGGCATCGAAGGCATTCCTTGGCAGTGCAGTGCCAAATACCAGGACGGCCGGCTGACGGTTTCAAGGTCGATCGATACCTCCGGAAAACTGCACATCGTTTGCCCGGTCGGTGAATTGGGGATGAGAAGCCTTTCGACGTGCAGCCTGCGCGAAGGCGACACGCCGTATTCGCTGTTCATCGAATTGGCGCGGGGTTGTTGTTTTCGCGTCCAACACCAAGCCGACGCATGGCAGCGGGCCGGCCTGGTGCTGGAACCGGCCTTCAAGGATTTGGTCGATCAAGGCGTGAATTTGTTCTTGGACGCGGTCGGGAATCGGGACGATGACCAAACGGCCGCCCGCAAAGCCGTCGAAGCGATTTCGGCTTTGGAACACGCGATCACCGTCTTGGGCGATTGCTACACCGATCAGTCGATCGCGTATCGGATCAAGCAAGAACCGCAGATCGGCACGTTGCTGGCCGGAACCGTCGTCCCGCCCGGCCCCGGTGATTCACCGTCCGAGGCGCATTACTTGGCCACGTTCAACGCCGCGTCGGTGCGTCTGAATTGGGGCGACATCGAAAACGATCACGGACGGTTCGACTACGACGACGTCAAACGCTCGGTGGCCTGGTGCACGGCGAACAGTTTGCGCGTCATCGGGGGTCCGATGATCGACTTTCGCCAGCGATTGATGCCGCATTGGTTGTATCTGCTGGAAGACGATTTCGAGGCGTTTCTCTCGGCGATCATTTCGTTTGCCGAACGAACGGTCAAGGAACTCAAAGGCACGGTTCAGCTCTGGAATTGCGCCAGCGGCTTGAACACCCGCGGCCCGATCCACCTGGACGACGAAAAAGCGATGCGGATTGCCGTGGGCATTCTGCAAACGGTCCGACGGCTCGATCCGGGCACGCCGGCGATCATGAGTTTTGACCAGCCGTTCGGTGAGTATTTGTCACGCGACCGCAACGGCATTTCGCCTTTGCACTTTGCCGACGCGCTGGCGCGAAGCGGTCTGGGCATGGCGGGGATCGGGCTGGACATCCGCGTGAACTATCAGGACCAATCCTCCGATCCGCGATCGATCGTCGATTTCGGTTTGTTGATCGATCGCTGGGCGACGCTCGGTCTGCCGCTGCTGGCGACGATCGGCGTCCCCGGCGGCGAAGGGATCGATCCCAACGCCGTCGCGCCCGCCAAGGTGATCTCGGATCCCGATAGCGATGTCGATTCAAACCAGCGACAGATGCGAATCGCCGGACCGATGATCCGCTCCCTGCTGGCCAAGCACGTCGTTCACGGAATCGTCTGGGACGGATGGTCCGACGCGGAGCCGCACATCAACAGCCATAGCGGTTTGTTGGACGTCGGTGGCCGGCCCCGGCCGCTGATGGAATTCTTGCAACAGCTGCGTCGCGATCATTTATGTTGATAGACTTCCTCGATCCCCCCTTTTCGCGAGAAGCATGAAATGACGATTTGTACTTTTGCTTGGCGTCTGCCTTTCGTTGCGATCCTCGGCCTGACGGTTTGGGCCGTCGGCAGTGAAATCGACGCCCAGGAAGCCACACCGAACCGGCAAGCTCAAACCATTCGACCGACCGGCGAAATCGAAAAAGTCCGCGGCGACTTCGAATTCACCGAAGGCCCGGCGTGGGACGCTTCGACGCGGACGCTGTACTTCACCGACATCCCGCCGGCCCTGATCTATCAGATGAAACCCGACGGAGAGATCTCCGTATTCCGCGAGGATTCGGGGCACAGCAACGGGCTGCTTGCGACGTCCGACGGCAGGCTACTGGCCTGTGAGATGGACGGGCAAGTCGTCAGCCATGACTTAAAAACTTCCGACAAAAAAGTCCTGGCGAAGCAGTACGAAGGCCAGCGGTTCAACGCCTGCAACGATTTGATCTTGGACGACCGGGGCGGCGTCTATTTCACCGACCCGTTGTTTCGCGCCCCAGAACCGCTGCCCCAAGGTCTCCAAGCGGTTTACTACGTCGCCCCCGACGCGACGGTCAGTCGCGTCACCGAGGGCTTGGCCGCCCCCAACGGCGTCGCCCTGTCACCCGACGGCAAGACCCTGTACGTGATCCCCAGCATGCAAGCCGAGATGTTGGCCTACGACGTCGGTGCGGACGGCATGTTGTCGGGCAAACGCGTCTTTTGCACGCTGAAACAGCCGGCCGGAAAATCCGATACCGGCGGCGACGGGATGGTCGTCGATGTCCAGGGCAACCTGTACATCACCACCCACCTGGGCATCCAGATCTTTGACCCCAGCGGCAACCATCGCGGCACCGTCACGTTTCCCGAACAGCCCGCCAACGTGACCTTCGGCGGTCCGGATCGCAAAACGATGTATGTCACCGCGCGGACGGGCTTGTACCGCGTCGAAATGCCGATCGCCGGTCTGCCGCCGAACTGACTGAGCCTCCGTTTGTCCAACGGTCAGGTCGACCGCCGCTGCCTGAGCGCGCGGTCTTGGCGGCTGTTGGACCAGTTCCAAAAAAGGATTCCCAGGAATCCGAACAGCACCGATCCGCTGACGATCCAACCGATACGTCGCACCCCGGCGGCATCGATCGTTTCACCGGGGACCGCGGAAATCGATGAAGCCATGATCAGGGGTGCGAGCTGATCCGAGGATCCCGCCTCGCGCGACGACAGATCCGACTGGTAACTCCACAAACGATAAAAAAAGCCGTCGACCGTGACGGGTCGGCGGACGGCGGCCGTCACCGCTTCGGCGTCGCCGTCGGGCTTCATCGTATCGTCCAAAAAGGACGGCAGTTCGCCGGTGACGACGGAAACGGGAAACCGATTTCGGAAAACCAACGGAGGTCCGCCGGGCTCGTCAGGTTCGATTCGGACTTCCACGTCGCCGAGGTCGCCGATCGCGTCGAATTGAAAGTAATGATCGCCGCTGAGTGAGACGCCCGGCGGAACCTCCGTTTCCGCGACGGCCACTTTCGTCACCCGCAATAATTCCAAATCCAAACGGACCCAATCGCCGACCAAGGCTTCGGGCCTGGACAACAAGTCCGTCACCGGGACACGCTTTGGCGGAAACTCCGGTGCGTCCATTTGTTCGGCGAACGCCAACAACTCGTAGAAAGACTGCCGATCTTCACCCCGCAGGGGCTTTCGATTGCTCTGTGCGACTCGGTCCAACAATCCCAAGTCGAATCCGTGGCGTCCCAACTGTTGCCAACCGACGGAATCGAACCGAGCGGGTTTCCAACCGATCCGGGCGGCCGCCAAGACGTTGCCGAACAGACTGCGACGATCGACTTCGTCCTCGCCGGTGACGCAAACGCCGACGCCCCACAGCTCGTCCCCGGCTTGAACTCGACTCGGCCAACTCTTGGCAAACACGGCGATCGGTGCGGCGGTCCCCTCCGATGGGCCCGCCGACGGCTCGATCGTCAGCAAGGCGAATCGTTCGTATTCCAAATACTCACGTAGATCGCCGGGAACCGAATACGGTTGGATGGAGATCAGACGTCCGGCAAAAGGAATCACCTCGCCGAGCGACGGAACCTCCGCAGGCTCCTCGGAAACTCGCCGCGCCCAAGAATCTTGTGACACGCGATCGATCTGATACAGCAGTTTGGCCATCTCGCCGGCCGACGTCGCGTCGGCTACCGGAAAAACTTGCCCCAAGCGTTCGGTGTCGAAACCGACCAGCAACGGCAGACCGGAATCCGCCCCCAAAGCCGATG
>CAYVRC010000260.1:0-1539 GCA_964453205.1 uncultured Pirellulaceae bacterium
TTTCGTGAACACAAAGGCCAGCAATCCGATCACGGCCAAGGTCACCAACCAGGGCGTGATTCGCGACGTGCGGACTTGGCCGGCGAAGTACTCCTGGCGGACGTCGCGGGTTCGAGACCCGGCGATTGCGCGGCCGTGGCGGTCGACACCGCCGGTCGCCGCGGCGTCCAGGTCGCCGCCGGGGGTGCGCAGCCGCGTGACGGCGTGGCTGACGCCGGAATCGTCCAGGCCGACCGGGGCGATCGGCGACGTGGCATTCGGGTCGACGTGGGTCGCGGGACCGAGCGGACCGGCGGTCATGCCGGTGCCGGTAAGGTTCAGCCCGCCCATCGCTGCCGCGTCGCTGTCGGCTTCGGTGTCTTCGCCGGGCAGCCCGGCGATCCCGCCGATGCCCAAGTCGTTGTCGGATTCCGGAATGTCGAGGGCCGCGAAACTGCCCGAGGCGGCCGGGCCCGAACTAGCCAGATCGGCGGTGGGCGAGTCGGCGACGGGGGGGCCGCCCAGGGCGGCGGGCAGCGAGTAAACCCGCTGGCGAAGCGAATCGGGCACGACGGCTTTGTGGGCCAGCACGAGCGTCAGAATCTGGTGGCAGGCGGCGGTTTCCGCCAACTGTTGTTCCGATTCCAAGCAGTAGCGTTCGATTTCGGCGATCTGTTCCGGCGTCAGCGTGCTGTCCAAGTACTCTCCGATCACGTTGGCGTCCTCGATCGGCGCGACCGCGTCGGGGGCGGCCGCCGACAGATCGTCCCGAGTGACTCCGCCCCGAATCCGCCGGACCAGTTCGGTCGCAAAAGCGCTCTGCTGGATCTTCGCCCGCAAATCCTCGCTCTCCTCGGGCTGCAGGGTGCTGTCCAAGTAAGCCAACAGGGTTCGCAGGGTCAAACGCATGGGAGAGGGAAGCTAGAAGCTAGAGGCTGGAAGTCGAATGCGGGGCGTCCGCAAGTAGTTAGTGACTGGCCATGCTCGGATCCGTGCAACCATCTCAAAAAAATCCTCCGATCCCTCACTCTTCCTCCCACTGTCGGGGGCGGAGCTGACAGAACAGGGCCTTTTTTTGGTCGGGCAGGGAGTAGTCGAAGCCGCAGGAGCGGAGGAAGTCTTCCGAGGAACTGATCGCGAGGACTTCCATCACGTTCAGCTCCCGAGCCCGCTGCAAGCACGCGGCGACCAGTTTTTTGCCGACGCCCGTGTTTTGGTGCTCGTGATGGACCGCCAAACACTGCAACTCGGCCAGCTTGGGGCTGTAGATCTCCACGGCGGCAAACCCGATCCGCTGCCGCGTCGCATCAGGGACGTCGATCTCGGCGACGAAGCCGTGACGGGTCAGTTCGATGATCTCCGCTTCGCTACGCTGCAACAGCAAGCGACGAGACACGTAGGGACGCAGCAGCGCATGAATCGCCGCCGCGTCGCTGGGCAAAGCTTGTCGAATGTGGACCCGCCGATTTTCGTCCGCGGGTTCGCCGGGTTTCTCCATTTCACGTCCGTTCAATTCAGCCCGCCGGTCGGAAAAAAAGGCTCCTGACCCCTTTTTGGTCA
>CAYVRC010000260.1:1639-3973 GCA_964453205.1 uncultured Pirellulaceae bacterium
TGACCCCTTTTTGGTCAGTTCAGCCGGACGGGGTTGGTCGCGTCTTTGATCGTCTTTCGCATCAGGTCCAGCGGTGCCGGTTTGCCGGTGAACAGTTTGTATTGGTAACCGGCTTGGCGGACGAACATGTCCACGCCGGTGATCAGGCGACACTGTGCCGCTTTGGCTTGTTTGATCAGCATCGTGTTTTCGGGGTTGTAAACCGTGTCGAACACGACCATCAGTTCGTTCAGGTGGCCGGCGTCGAACGGCGAGCTGTCGACGTCCGGGTGCATGCCGACAGGCGTTCCGTTGACCAACAGGTTGACTTTCACCTCGTGTCTTTGATCCCACTGGACGACGCGGCACCCGAGTTCCGCGGCCATGATGTCGGCGCGTTCTTTGGTTCGCGAAGCGATCGTGACCGTGCAACCTTTGCTTCGCAATCCCCAGGCGATCGCGCGGGACACGCCGCCGGCGCCCAGGACCAGCGCGTTCATCCCTTGCATCGGTTTTTCGGCCTCTTTGTTCAGCTTGAAGACTTCGCCGATGCAATCCATCGCCGCGCGGTAGTCGGTGTTGTATCCCAAAGTCTTTTCGCCATCGAAAATCACGGTGTTGACCGCGCCGATGCCCGACGCGGCGGTTTCGGCTTGCGTGCAATAATCCAGCGATCGTTCTTTGTGCGGGATGGTCACGCTGAGACCGGTGATGCCGATTTCGCGGGCGTGATCCATGAAGATATGCAGATCGTCGTCGGGGACCCGCAGCGGCAAGTAACACGCGTTGACGTCTTGCGAACGAAAGGCGGTGTTGTGGATCAAGGGGCTGTAGCTGTGCCCGACGGGATCGGCGATGACGCCGAACAGTTCCGTGTCGTCGTCGATCTGGTCGTAGTGATAGATCTGCGTCATGTCTTTCCAGTGCAGCTGGCCCGGCGCGATCTTTTTGTCGCTGCTGAACGTCGCGTAGGTGAAGGGGGCACCGACGCGGTGGGCCAGGATCCGCGTCAACATGCCGATTTCGCCCATGCAGATGCAGATCGTCGGGACTTTGGAATTCCTGGCCAAGTTCAGCATCCGCACGTTGTCGCTGAAGGTGTTGGCCATCGTGGCGATCTTGACGATGTCGGCGTCTTCGGCCGCCATCGCCTCGTGCAGTTCTTCCAAGTTTTCCGGGGTGCCCGAAAAATCGTGGTAACTGATGATCCGTTTGGTGTTGCCGTAGCGGGGGATCGTGCCGGCGATGTCCGATTCGATGTCGACGTATTCGACGCCCGTGGCGATCGCGCTGCGGAGCAACATCTGCCGCTCTTCTTCGGTTTTCAGCCACCGCCCGCCGTCGTCGCGGCGACGGGCGGTGACGACGACCGGGCCCGGACGATCGGTCACCAGCCGCTTCAGGTTCACGGCGCGGCTGATGTAATCCAGCCGCAATTCCACCAATTCCGCTCCCTGCTCGACCAAGTGCTGGTGCTCGGCAATCATTCGTTTGTGGCGGGCACGACCGATGGAGACGCAGATCATGGATGGCAGCAGCGGGACTTATGTAATCGAAACAAGGGAAATGACACGAAAAACTCAAAACGCTCGGTGGCTCGCCTATGATAGATGGGACGGCGGGCGATTGCGTAGGCCCGGCCGAACGACAATCCACCCTCCTTTTTCATCACCATGCTGATTAACCGACTTCTTTCTTTCCGAAAGCCGCAATCCTGCACCGCGTCCGCCCGAGGGCTGTCGACAGCGGCACCCGTCGTCGCGATGACGTTGGTGCTGAGTCTGCTCGGCACGTCACCGCTGGACGCCCGACAGCCGGCCGCCGGCGATTGGCCGCTGCCGCGTGGCGATGCCGCCGCGACCGGCGTCAGCCCGACGCAACTGGCCGACGAATTGGTCGAGCGGTGGGTCACCGAAACCGGCGAAGCGATCGAATCGACGCCGGTCATCGCCGACGGCCGTGTCTTCGTCGCCGACGTGATGGGCAAGCTGACGGCGATGCGGCTGAGCGACGGCGGAGTGATCTGGACGAAAGATTACGACACCGGTTTCATCGCGTCGCCGGCCGTCATGACAACGGCCTCGGGGGTCCCGGCACCGTTGCTGGTCATCGGTGACGTCGAAGGCAACGTGTATGCACTCGACCCGGCCACGGGTGAAGAAAAGTGGACGGCCGAAACGGAAGGCGAGATCGACGGGGCGGCGGCCTTTTTCGACGGCGCCGTCTTGGTGACCAGCCAGGACGGATCGCTGTACCGCTTCGACGCCGCCGACGGATCGCGGACTTGGGTCTACGAAACCGGCGACCAAATCCGCTGCGGCGCCACCCTGGCCGATGACCGCACGTTCTTGGGCG
>CAYVRC010000261.1:0-3784 GCA_964453205.1 uncultured Pirellulaceae bacterium
CGCCCTCCTTACGCAAGTCTTTCGGGATCACTCCAAAAAAAAGTCCCCAGGCTTCGTGTCGACCAAGGGGCTGCGGGCCACCTTTCTGCTGGGCCCTTAAGTCAAGGGAATCGACCGCCTCTGCTATCCTGTCGTCGGCATCGGAGGTCCCAAGCGATAGCAGTTCGTCTTTTCGATAGATGTCTTCTTGGACCCAGTCGTTCGACCCTTGCAGGACTCGGACAATGAACATCCGCCCCGTCCAATTGAGCACTTCCCAGTCGGTCTTCCTGATTGGCGACACACGTTCCCCGACCTCGTCTCGTGACTCGGTGCGGAAGGTCAGTCGATAGTCTTGCAAAGTCGACCGGTACCTCAGGTACGACTGAAATTCCGTGGGGCTAGCTGCGTCGACGGGAACCCTCGATTGGCCCGAGTGCAGCACGATCACCAAAAAGACGGTCAGGCAACTTGGCGAGTCGACGCGAAACATAAACCACTCCGAAGAAACCGGTCGTCAAACCCAAGACGTCGCCTCAGCTATCGCATCCGTCGGTGCTCAAATCCCACTTGGGCGGCGAGGTCGCACACGGGTAGCAGTAGCTGTCACTGCCGGTGAAGCTGCCTTCGCCTTCTTCGGTCATGTTGTACTGGGTGAACGTGCCGCATCCTGGCCCGTTTCCGGACAAGGTTGAACAATTACGCCCATCATCGGCTGATTGAACGTCGCAGTGACTGCCGACGATGGACGCAGCCCTTGCGGAATCCAAAGTCACGGGGGCTGAGGCAAAGATCGCTACCGCCACAGCGATCGAACTGCCCAAGAACAGATGCTGGAGCTTACTTTCCGACTTCATCTTTTCTCTCCCGATTTGGTCCCTTTTTACCAGTAATGCTAATCGTTCGAGGGTCGAACGACCGTAAACGTTTCGCGAGGTTAAGCGATTAGCAAACCTTGATCAAGCAAATTTTCCTTGATGTCTTCCTTCCGACCAACGAACCGCCGGGCGAGTGTTTTCTGGGCATTCAGCCTTCAGGCCGTCCCTTCCCCTTGCTGGGGATTCGTTGCATGATGCGGGGGTGACACGCATCGTATTTTTGGACGACTTTCCCTTTCCGACGCTGGGGGTTGGTGATGCGCCTTTCCCGGTGGCGGAATCGCTGCGTGGCGGAGCGATTTCGATCGGCAATTTCGACGGCGTGCATCGCGGTCATCAGGATCTGCTGCGACAGCTGAAACGGATGGCCGGCGAGCTGGGCGGTCCGGCCGTGGCGGTCGTTTTCGATCCTCAACCGGCCGAGATTTTGCGTCCCGAGGCCGCTCCGGTGCGACTGACCGACTTGGAAACCCGCGCCCAGCGGATGAAGCCGCTGGGCATCGATTTCTTGCTGGTGTGTCGATCGACCGAGCGTCTGTTTTCGATGACGGCGGACCAGTTCTTCGATCAACTGATCGTCGATCTGCTGGGCGCCGCTGGCATGGTCGAAGGTCCGAATTTCTTTTTCGGCAAAGACCGACTTGGCGACGTTCGTCTGCTGCGGCAGCGATGCGAACAGGCCGCGATCCGGCTGCAGATCGCCGATCCTCTGTTGGACGATTCGACGCCGCCGGCGATGATCAGCAGCAGTCGGATTCGCGCCGCCCTGTCCGCCGGCGACGTGCGGGCGGCCGGTGAGATGCTGGGTCGACCGCACCGGGTCAGCGGCACGGTCGTCGACGGGGCGAAACGCGGCCGCGTGATCGGTTTTCCGACCGCCAACCTGGAATCCGTCGTCGGCATGTTGCCCGCTTTGGGGGTCTACGCGGCCGGCGTCACGCTGCCCGACGGTGGATCCCACCACGCGGCGGTGCATCTGGGGCCCAATCCGACCTTTGACCGGGATGCCGAGGGGAGAACGGCCGATGAAGGAACATCCGCCTCGAAAATGCATCCCGCCAAGTTCGAAGTCCATTTATTGGACTACAGTGGTGGCCTTTATGGTGAGGTGCTGAAAGTCGACTTCGTCGAACGGATCCGAGACGTCCGACGTTTCGAATCGGTCGAGCGACTGACCGAGCAACTTCGCCGAGACGTCGCGACAGTGCGTCGTGAATTGAACTTGTCGTCAACCGCATCCTCTTGAATCCAGAAAGTCCCCGATGGGCGTGAATTGGAAAGCCTTCGTCGATCAAATCAGCCATTACCAATCGTTCGTGTTGGTCAGCCACATTCGGCCCGACTGCGATGCGCTGGGCAGCGAGCTTGGCATGGCCGATGTGCTTCGCGCGGTCGGCAAGGACGTGCGAATCATCAACGCTCACCGCGTGCCGTCGGCGCTGCAGTTTCTGGATCCGGCGGGCGACATCGAAGTCCTGGGCGACCATGTGGAAGCCGAGAACATCAGCGCCGATTGCATCATGATCTTGGACACCAGTGCGTGGGCACAACTCGGTGACATGGGCGACGTGATTCGCGCGGCGAGTTGCGACAAGATCGTGCTGGATCACCACGTCGGCGAAGACGATCTGGGGGCCACGATGTACAAAGATTATCAAGCCGAGGCGACAGGCCACCTGGTCGTCCAAGCCGCCGACGCGTTGAATGTGCCGCTGACGCGTCCGATGGGCGTGCCGATCTTCGCGGCCATCGCGACCGACACCGGGTGGTTCCGCTTCGGCAGCGTGACGCCGGAGACCTATCGCGTGATCGCCCGCTTGGTCGATGTCGGCGTGGTGCCCAGCGAGGTTTACGGCGACTTGTATGAACGGGACACGCTGGGTCGGTTGAAGCTGCGTGGTTTGATCTTGTCACGAACGACAGCGGAACTTGACGGCGCCCTGGTTTACACGTTCGTGGAAAAAGAAGACTTCGCAGCGATGGGCGCCGAGCCGTCGGACACCGAGGACGCGATCAACTTGACCTTGACCGTCGAAGGAACCAAGGCCGCCGTGATCTTCGTCGGACAAGTGCGTGGGGGATACAAGCTGAGTTTTCGCAGCCGCTGTGCGATGGACAGCAACGAAGTCGCCCGGCAGTTCGGCGGCGGCGGTCACAAAGCCGCCGCGGGTGCCTTCGTCGAAGGCACGCTGGCCGAGGTGCAGGCCCGGGTTTTGCCGGTCGTTCGCGAAAAAATGCAAGAGGCACTCGCCTGACGACCGAGACGTCACGGGTGGCCGATCAGTCCTTCAAAATAAACCCGTTCAGCGTCCACCCGTCGTCGGTCGTGACGATGAAGTTGCCGCCGGCGGTGAAATACTTTTCGATCTGCTCGAACGGCGGCAGCTTGCGGGCCGAAATCGGATCTTCTTCACCGCCCAGGTCTTCCGCTTCGTTGATGATCCGCTTGATCACCGACGCCAGCACGCTGTCGCTGTTGCGGAGTTCGCCCTGTCGAAGCAGTTCGTATTTCACGCGGCGTGACAGTCCGGTGCGGATGACCCGATCGGCGGCGACCCGATCGGCGCCCAACGACTTCATCGCCGCGAGGACTTGGGAAACCCGACCGGCCTCGGAAAAGCCCCGCTGCGGTGCGGCCAACATCCGGTCGGCGGTTTCCAACAGCATCTCCGTGTGACTGCTGAGCAGTGCATACGCGGGGCGTGCGGCCCCGTCGCCGGGGACCACCGCCACGGCCCAAGTCGTCAGGATTTTTTCTTCGTCGTCCTCGGATTCCACGTCCCCGAAGTCTTCAAAATCGCCGAACACGTCATCGAATTCGTCGTCGTCGGCGTCGGTCAGTTCGTACTTCCAGACTTGGATGCCGGCGATGGATTCGAAGATCGGAAGAGCACACGTCTGAACTCCAGTCACTCCGGAGAATCTCG
>CAYVRC010000262.1:0-3709 GCA_964453205.1 uncultured Pirellulaceae bacterium
GCGCGATCGATCCGCGCCTAAAAAACGCCGCCGCAATTCATTGGCGGCGGCGACGGCTGTCTCGGCAACCTAGCTGTTTTCGGATTCGTTACCGGCGTTGTTTTGCTGGTAATCACCTTCCAGCTGCTTGGCCAGTTGTTTGGCGCGCTCCAGGTGATTGCTGACTTTTTCCTTCGCCTTCGAAGCGATGTCTCGGATTTCCTGCGGTCCTTGTTGCGACAGAACCTCCAATTCGCTCAGCATCGCCGTGTGCGCGACCACTTGCTGACCGAGGAACGCCATTTGGAAATCTTGCCCTTCATAGGACTGCAACATTCCCTTGGTCATCTGCAGATTCTTCTCGCAAACTTGCTTGCCGATATCGACAAGTTTTTGCGGGACGGTCGGCGTCGACGAACCGGCCGGATTCGATTGGTTCTGCGACTTCTGCAGTTGCTTCTCGATGTCCTGCGTCAGAGCTCGGTGGTCTTCGATGACCCTACCGGCGTACTGTTTGACGTCGTCTGAGGTGGCTTTCTGTTTCGCCATTTCGGCCAGCTCGA
Source organism: uncultured Pirellulaceae bacterium (assembly GCA_964453205.1). Taxonomy (GTDB): domain Bacteria; phylum Planctomycetota; class Planctomycetia; order Pirellulales; family Pirellulaceae; genus Crateriforma. Next base: position 543 of record CAYVRC010000262.1, read on the forward strand.
TTTCGGCCTCATTGCCTAGCTTCATTTTTTCGAGCAGCGCGACATTCATGGGCGTACCGGGCTGTCGGCTTTGGTTCGCCTGCATGTTTCGCTGACCGGCTTGTTGACCGGTGACGGTCCGAGCATCTGGTCGGTTTTGCTGCAAAGTTTGAGGCTGCGCTTGGTCGTAGTTTTGCGTTTGGATCCGTTGCGAGTACATCGGCCGACCGAACTGGTCGACCATCTGCCGACCTTGGCTGTCGTAGATGGGCACCAGCGATCGGTTCGGAGTCGTGACTTGACCTTGAACCGGTACCTGCGTTTGGACGGTCGGGCGGGCGGCGTTGACACCATCGGTCCCCGCGGGACGCCCTTGGATCTGGTCGGCCGTCCTTCGGATCGCATCGCCGACGCCTTGTCGGACCTGCGCGGCGGTGTTTTCGGCCGCTCTTTGCACTCCGTCCTGGAACGCTTCGCTGGCGGCTTTCGCCGCGCGGGTTTCGTCGGTGACTTGGGCCTGAACGAAGGTTCCGCACATCAGCGTCGCCGTCGCGAGTGCCGCAGTGCCTTGTCGGCAAGTTTTTTGAATCAGTCTTAACATGAATTGTCCTCGTCGATGGGGTTGGTTCGATAGAGAGCGATTCAAAAACCGCTCACGTCTGCTACCAATCGATGCATCTTCCATGCCGCTCGCGGCGTGACCGGCGCGTGTTGCGTCAAACGAAACGCGAGCGCGATCGGCACAGCCGGACCAATCGGAAATCCTTCTCAAGTGTTCGTGTTTCCGCACGCGGCACGCCGATGAATGCGGTTAGACCTGATTCGCCCTCCCCCCTTGAGCCAGGTCGTCCGCCGATCCCTCGTGGCTTGCCTGAACGATAGGTCAACCGACCTCCCTTTGTCCCACTCGGTTGCACACTATCCAGGTAACGGCTGCTGATGCGTGGACGACCCGGCCGCTTCGCGTGGTAACCTTTCCATGTTGCAAACCGATCATCTGACCGATCCCGCCCTTGCCGATCTTCACGAAATGGCCTCTTCGGAGTCCGCGTCCGAGACGAAGCCGAAAGAACGCCGCAAGACCGAACGCGACGCCGCGGCTCAATCGCCTCTGGAAACGTACCTGCGGGAGATCAACGAGACGGCGTTGTTGTCGGCCGATGACGAGACCGAATTGGCAGAAGCGATCGCTCAAGGCGACGTGATGGCTCGCGATCGGATGGTACGGGCGAACCTGCGTCTGGTCGTCAATATTGCTCGTGGTTACACCGGCAAGGGGCTCGGACTGCAGGACTTGATTGAAGAGGGCAACCTGGGCCTGTTGCGGGCCGTCGAGGGATTCGACCCGGCCGTCGGGACGCGTTTCAGCACCTACGCCAGTTACTGGATCAAGCAATCCATCAAACGCGCGTTGATCAACAGTGCCAAGACGATTCGCATCCCCGCGTACATGGTCGAATTGCTCAGCAAGTGGCGTCGGGCGACGGCACGGCTGAACGACGAACTCGGTCGAACGCCGACCAACGAGGAAGTCGCTCGGGTCCTCGGTTTGCCGAAGAAGAAGCTGCCGATCATTCGCAAGGCGATCAAGATCAACAACAGCGCGCCGCAAAGCGATCAATCAGAATCAGGTTGGTCGCTGGGCGAAATGGTCATGGACGAACGACTGAAGTCGCCCGATGAGGAGATGCTCGATCACGACATCTTGACGCACGCGATGGAACTGTTGGACGGGTTGGAGGACCGCGAAGCGAAGGTGCTGAAGCTTCGATTCGGCCTGGGCGGTGACGAACCGAAAACGCTGAAAGAGATCGGCGCGGCGCTATCGCTGACCCGCGAACGGGTCCGTCAAATCGAAACCGAAGCGCTTCGCCGCTTGGCGGACGGCCTGACCGATCCGCGTGACCGTCTGTTTTGATCCGCGTCTACTTGATCAAACGGTCGATGATCTCGTGCTTGGCTTCGCGGGTTCCGTACAACAACGCCAATCCGTCGTTGCCCGCGATCAGCTGGAACGCTTTTTCGACGTCTTGTTCGCTCAACAATCCTTGGGCTTGATAGATACGAATTTCCGCCAAGCGTTCCAAGATGCGATCCCGGCCGCCGCTGAGCAGTTGAGCGACGCGGGCGTGCGCCGCGGCGGGGCTGAGCTTGGGCATGTCGGCGACGACGACTTTGTGATCGACCGTTGTGAATAAGCGATCCATCGATGCGTTGATGTGGGTCTCCACCGGGTCTTCCTCCGGTTCATCATTGTTCCGTCGGACGATGGTGCGGCGTTGCGGTTTCGGCATGACTTCGAAGTTGTCGAATTTTCCGGACGTCGACAGAGCCTTTCCACTCGTGACGTCATACAGCCGACATCGCGACAGATTCTGCACCGGTCGCATCGGTTCCTGTTTGACCGCGATGTCCAAATGCAGCAAGAAATCGCAGTCCGCTTCCCGCGCCCTGACGATCATTTCGCTTGCGTCGCCTTCGCCGATGAAGATCAGACCGGGCTGCCACATCGGGAAATCAGGGTCGGGTTGGAAATCACCGGTCGCCAAAGGCGGTGGCGGAGTTTGACCGGGCGGCAGCCGGCGGGCCATCATCCCGCGACCGTTTTCGGGTTTCGGCGGAGCGGTGATCGAAGTCAGCGCGGGCCCGAATTTGCCCTGCGTGAAATACTCGGCGTAACGTCGCGATAGGAATTCGGAAACGCTTCCGACGGTCTCTTTCAGTCTTTCATCGACGCGGGAATCCAGCATCTCGACCGGCTTGGCCGGCGCCGCTTCTTCCCCTCGTGCCGGTCGGCCGCGGCCGCCCATGCCGTATTCGTCTCCGTCGCCGCTGCCGTAATCGTCGCCGTAATCATCACCGTAGTCGTCGCCGTAATCCTCTTCGCCGTAGTCTTCGCCGCTGCCATAGTCGTCCCCGTAGCCGCCTTCATCGCCGTAGCCACCGCCGCCACCACCGCGAGTGCTCATCTTCTCCGAGATCGGGTTGTAGCCTTCGGAGACGTCACCGCGAACGGCCAACGAGACCCCGAATCGCAAGTTCCAAACGGGACGACGCAACAGTTTGCTGAGCTTGACGTCGGCCAATTTTTCTTGAGCGTCGTCGAATTCGACGGCCAAGTGGGCATGATAAAGGTTCATCGCCGTGATCAGATTGCCGGCGCGAAAAGCGGCTTGGGCGTCATTGTA
>CAYVRC010000263.1:0-1430 GCA_964453205.1 uncultured Pirellulaceae bacterium
CTGGCGCTGTCACCGGCGGTGTTGAAGTTCCATCCGATGACGGCGGTCTATCTGCTCTTGTTGTCCGCACCGATCGTCGTCGCGACTTGGCCGAAAGGATCACGTTTTCGTGGTCCCGACGCGCGACGCGTGATCGCCGTCACCGTCGTCAGCCTGGCTTGGTTCGTGGCGGTCGTTTGGATCGGCGACGCACAAGGATTTCACAAACAGATTCGCGAAGTCTTGTCGTTGGACTTTGCCGCGGCCGCCGAGCAAGGTCGACCGCTGCACTACTGGGTCGGGCACTACGCTTCGTTCCCCGATGTCGAAGCTGTCAGCGGCTGGCAGCTCGACACGACGGCTTGGACGCGGGGCCGGTTGCATTTGCGGCCGGGCCTGATCGTCGGTTGCGGGCTGATGGTTTCGGCGCATGCCGCGACGGTTCTTTGGGGATGGATGTTGTGGCGTCGGCCGAACCGAGCGTCGGATCGCCGTCGGTTTCGCGGCGTCGTGACGTGCTGGGTGATGTTGTGGGGGATCGTGTTGGTGTCGCCGTTGGTGCTGACTTGGAAGCCGCATTGGCTGGGCGGACTGGAACGTCTGCATTGGTTCGCGATCCTGCCGTCGCTGATCGCCGTCGCTTCGGCGATCGGTTATCTCACTGGTCGTCGTGCCGCAAAGGCGTTGTTTGCGTTCGGGCTGGTCCTTGTGGTTGCCTACGCGGGGATCAGCTTTCATCTCGGATCGACGACCGTGCTGACGAAGGTTCGTGGACTGGAGAACTTGCTGGATTTTGAAATCGAAAGGATCTGGCGGGCCAAGCGAGATTATCGCTTCGAAGACGCCAAGGTTCCGCTGGCACGTCGAAAGCCCGCATGGCTTCGCGACGACGACCGCGTGCTGCTGTTGGACACCGCGGGCACGTCGGATTACCACCTGATGCGGCAAGGCGTTTACTGGAGCGAACCTTACGCCGAAGCGATGGCGTTGGCCCGCCGAGGTGATGAATTCTTACGCGACCGACAGTTCTTCTACGATCTTCTGGACCGTCGCATCGGGGCGGGGCGTCAAGCGGACCTGGAACGCTGGCTGCGTGATCGAGGCATCACCGTGATCGTCGACCGACGCCCCGGTGCCGAACACTTCTTATCGCGACTGACTCTCAGATTCGATGCGTCAGGATCCGCCGCCCGGGGTGTGTTTCGTTTGCGGTAAGGGACGGCAACAATCAGTTCCCGGTTTGCCTCACCGGCCCCGCCCCAACATTCCGATGCGAGTCTTGCCGGGGTGACCGCTGCGCGGCCAATGACCCATTGACGGCAGTCGACGTGTGCCACCGCACGGGAGTGGGTGCGATTGCGTGGAGAACAGTTGATATCAAGAACGAACCGCTCGACAAAGCGGCGGGTTGTTGGGTGGCCCAAAAATTCGCATTTGGGTGGCGAGTTTGG
>CAYVRC010000263.1:1530-3684 GCA_964453205.1 uncultured Pirellulaceae bacterium
AGTTTGGAAGAGAGGCAGCGATCAACCCACCTGAACTGCGGACCCGACGTAGGCAAGTTTTCCCCATCGGGTCTCCAAACGTTCGGTCCTGAAATGCTTCGCGAAGACCTGCAAGATCTGATCGGGCGCGGCCAGCCATCGTTCGTAAGTCACGCGTTCACAATCGGTCATCGCGGCCAACGCGTCGCCGCGGGCGTACAGCTTTCGCATGATCGGTTGTTCGACCACGGCGTGGACGAAGGTCAGGAACGGAGTCCGCCAAGGTTCGATCACGTAAAATCGTCCGTCGGGCCGAAGCACTCGGCGGACTTCGGCAAGGCAGCGGTCCAAATCATCGGGCAGCGTCGGCAGATGGTGCAATCCGCCTTGCACGATCACGATGTCATGCGTCGCGTCGTGGAACGGCAGCGACAGACAGTCGGCCAAGTGCAACTTCGCGGTTCCCGAATATTGTTCCAACAACGTATCGGAAAGGTCGACGCCTTCGACATTCGGGAACCCCAATTTCTCCAGGGCGACCAAACCGTTTCCGCGGCCGCAAAAGATCTCCACGATCTCGGCGTTTCGGTCGATCGAATCGAAGCCGAACTTTCGCAGGCGGCGGAGGAACTTTTCGATTTCTTGCCCCGGCGTTTCGAATCTCTCGTAGGCGGCCTCCCACTCGGGATCGCAGCAGATCTGTCCGGCGGGGACGTGGCGAATGATTTGAGGAGGATTCACGACGATTCGTTGCAAGCGGACGGACGGGACGGACGACCGATTCATGGATCTGGGTTAGACTTGTGTCTCCGTGATCCGAACCTACATGTCGAAAAGATACCACGCCAGCGGCACGAGCCAACTGTCCAGCGATGTCATCCCCAACTCCGCATCGCAGCAACATCTTCGGACTCGCGTTTCTGGCCGCATTGACGCTGCTGATCGCCAAAGTCGCCGCGTTCGTCTGGATCGGCCCGGCACCGATCCGATGGGACGCGGCCGAGTACTGGCGACTGAGTTCTTCGGTGCTGGAAGGCGATCTGCTGCTGCAGAGCCAAGCGATCGCCTACCGCACGCCCGGCTATCCTTGGTTTTTGGCGGGCGTTCGTTGGCTGACGGGCCGTCACGCGGTCACGCTGGTTCTGGTATTGCAAGGCTGTTTGTACGTGGGGGCGTTCTTGATTGCCGCGGCGATGGCCTATCGAATCTCGGGTCGCAAAATCGCACCGGTGATCGTCGTCGGCTTGGCGGTGCCGTTGATGTCGGCTCCCCTTTACGTCACGACGCTGCTGTCAGAAACGCTGTTCGTGTTCCTGTTGATGTTGCACCTCGACGCGACCCATCGCTACGGACAGCGACCGACGATCGGGCGCGTCGTGTGGGCGGGAGCGACGTTTGCCGCGGCGCTGCTGGTCCGCCCCATCGTGATGTGGTTGTGGCTGCCCGGCATGGTTTACGTCACGGTCAAGACTTGGCGGTGCGGACATCCAAGTCGTTGTCGCTTGGTCGGTCATTTATCGGTGGGGATCATCGTCGCCGTCGGATTGATTTCGCCTTGGCCGATTCGCAACGCGGTGATGTTCGGCAAACCGATGTTGACCGAATTCGTCGGACGCAACATCTGGATCGTGACGTTTCAAGACGGATCGGGTGCGGGGTTGTCGCTTCCCGATTCGGCGGCATCCGCGGAGCTTCAGCGAAGGTTGGATGACGCCGAGACGCGTCGCCCCGGCGAGTCGACGGTAGGGGAATTCGGTGACGAAACTTGGCGGCACACGTGGACGGTCTCGCGTGCGTTGGTGAGTTCGGGTTTGACCGATCCGGAAGCCGATCGGTTGATGAAACAAGTCAGCGTGCAAGCGGCGCGGGGCGACCCGACGACGTTCGCTTACAAGACGGTCCGCCGGATCGTCAACTTCTGGCGATCACCGGCGACGCAGTTGCCCGCACCGGGCGGCATGCCGGGGTTCGAAGATCAAGTCTTGCTGCGGCATCCCGATTCGTGGGCGCGAAGCCTGATCGGGTTGCGAACCAGCCATTCGGTCGCCGCCAACACGGTCGTCATGACGATCATCATCGCCGTCGCGGTCGTCTGGGTTTTGCGGCGACGGACCCGGATCGATGGGCTGTGGCTGGTCGGAATCCTGGCCTATTTCAACTTAGTGACGGGGATTT
>CAYVRC010000264.1:0-3663 GCA_964453205.1 uncultured Pirellulaceae bacterium
GAGCCGCGGCGTCCCTGCGACGATCCTCGCCACTCTACTGATCCGTATCCCCAAATCCGGGCTCACAATGATTCGACCAGCCTTCCTGACCGCCCCCCGCCTCGCACGCCCTTGCCTCGCCGCCCGATCCCTGGCGGTCGTCCTGATCGGAGGGCTCACACCACACCTGCTCGCCCACTCGCCAGACTCCGAGGGCGAACACACGCACCAGGAATCGACCGCGACCGGAATCGTCTTTCACGACGCCAACGGGAACGCCACCCGCGATGACGGCGAAGTCGGAATCGCCGGCATCAAAGTCAGCAACGGGATCGCGATCACCAAGACGGACGCGGAAGGCAAATACTCGCTGCCGGTCACCGACGACACGATCCTGTTCGTGATCAAGCCCCGCAACTGGATGACTCCCGTCAACGAACATCAACTTCCCCAGTTCTATTACATCCACAAACCCAACGGATCACCGGCCGACTTTCGCTTCGCCGGCGTCGAACCCACCGGACCGCTGCCCGAGTCGGTCGATTTCGCTTTGATGCCCAGAAACGAACCCGACCAATTCAAAGCGTTGCTGTTCGGCGACACCCAGCCACGTGACGTCAAGGAAGTCGAATACATGTCACACGACGTCATCGAGCAAATCATCGCCGAGGACGGACACGACGCTTCGTTGGGCGTCACCTTGGGCGATATCGTCTTTGACGACTTGTCCGTCATGGAACCACACAATCAAGCAGTCGCTTTGATCGGCATCCCTTGGTACAACGTGATCGGCAACCACGATTTGAATTTCGACGCGGCCGACGACAAACAAAGCGACGAGACGTTCGAACGAATCTATGGCCCTAGCTACTACAGCTTCGATCACGGACCGACGCACTTCTTGGTCTTGGACGACGTGACCTGGGTTGCCGAGCACGACGGGCAAAGGGCGCACTATCACGGCGGACTGGGGAAAGACCAATTGACGTTCATCGAGAACGACTTGGCGATGATCCCCGAAGACCAATTGGTCGTCCTGATGATGCACATCCCTCTGCTCGGTGTCGACGATCGCCACGAACTGTATCGCTTGATCGAACAGCGGCCGGCCACCGTCAGCCTCTCGGCGCACACCCACTACATGGAACACGTCTTGATCGGCGAAGAAGATGATTGGCGAGGCGCCCGGCCGCATCACCACATCATCAACGTCACGGTCTGTGGAAGTTGGTGGCGGGGCCAGCCCGACGAACGTGGCATCCCCCACGCCACCATGAGTGACGGCGGGCCCAACGGTTATTCGATCATGTCCTTCGACGGCAACGAATACTCTTTGGAACTTCGCGCCGCCGGTCGGCCCGCGGATTACCAGATGAACATCTACGCGCCCGAGCAAATCACGCCGGCCGAATCGGCGACGACCGTCGTGCTGGCCAACGTCTTCGGGGCATCGCACGAAACGACCTGTCAGTTGCGCGTCGGTGACGGCGATTGGTCGGACATGCAATCGGTTCGAGTCAGCGACCCCGCCTTCGTCGCGGCGAAAGCGGCCGAGGAAAGCTTGCCGGACAACACGTGGCGGAATTTGCCCGGGGCGCATCCGACGCCGCACATGTATCGCGCCATGCTGCCGGCCCCGCTGCCCGAGGGCACCCATTCGATCGAGGTCAAAGCGATCACCGAAGGCCACGATCCGATCGTCGACCATCGGATCATCCGAATCGCACCGTGACGTCAACGGCGTTCACCCCAAGCCCAGAATGGGCGACCGATCCTTGCCCGCCGGTTGATCCGCGCCCCTCTCTCTGCCGCTCGGCAAATCGCCACCGGCACTCCCTAAAAATCGGTGTCGGCTGCTTCGATTTCCAGCGGTTTGATCCAGAGGTTGCGGTACAGAACTTCGTGGCCTTCGCACTGAAGTTTCAAGCCGCCGGGCGTGTCGGTGATTCCGAATCCGTTCTCGTTGCCACCGTCGATGCCCGAGTTCGGGCCGCCCCAAACTTTGCTGATTTCTTGATTGGTATGAACTTTCTGGCCGTTGAAGTACATCGTCACCAAAGCCTTTTCGGTTCGCTCGCCGTCGTCAAACCGCGCCGCGCGGAACACGATGTCGTAGGCGTTCCATTTGCCGAGCCCGTTGTAGGCGTGATAGGGTGACTCCGTTTCGTTGATCACCGCTCCCATGCCGTGCTTGGTCTTGTCGCCGTCAAGCACTTGAATCTCATACCGGTTTTGCAAGTACACGCCGCTGTTGCCGCCTTGGTTGGGAATCAGGAATTCGACGTGCAATCGAAAGTCGCGAAACTTCTGCTTGGTCACGATGTCGGCGGTGCCGTACTTGCCGCCGGCGGCCGCGGGATCGTCGGTCATCAGTGCGTTGCCCTCGCCGGCCGGATCGTCGACGATCTTCCATTTGATCGGCAGCGATGAACTGAACCGCGGGCCTTGCCAGTAAGTCCATTTGTCATCGAGCATCTCTCGGCTGCCGTCGAACAAGACTTCGGCACCCGCGATCGGTTCGGTGCCGACACCGACACCGGGTTTCGACGCGGCGGGGTTTTCCGCGACGACGGGGTTTTCCCCCGCGACGGCCGTGTAGATCAAAGCGATGCCAAGCAACGAAGCAACTCGCATGTCGGTTCTCTTAACGAAATGAGTGGATGGGGGGAGTAGTGAACGAAGGCCCATTGTAGCGTCGCTCGGCCCGATCAACTTCGATACAAACCGTCCGCATCGATCATCGCGCCCACGGCGCCGGGCACCCTGAATCGTATGCTTCGCCGTTCGGCGACCCGGCGGCGGATTTCGCTGCTGCTGATTTCGATCACCGGCATCTTCACGACGTTTCGTCGAAAATAGTCGATGCGATCCGGATCGACCGAACCGTGCAAGACGGAGAAATCGATCCCCGCTTCGCCGCCGCGCTGCACCACGGCCAGCGTCGCCATTCGCAGCAGGTCCTCGGGGCGGTGCCACTGACGCATCGATGCCAGGGAATCGCTGCCGATGATCAAGAACAGCTCGTCATCGCGTTTCAGCTCCCCGCGAATCTCCGCCAACGTGTCGACCGTGTAGCTGACGTCGCCCCGCCGGATCTCGCGGTCGTCGACGACATGCTTGTCCGCCCCGGCGACGGCCAATTGCACCATCTGCAATCTTTGCGAATCGCCGGCGGTGGCCCCGCCGGGTTTGAGCGGCGACGTGGCTGCGGGAATCCAGCGAAGCTGATCCAGCCCCAGCGTTTCGATCGCCGATTCGGCGATCCATAGGTGCCCCAAGTGAACCGGGTCGAAAGAGCCGCCGAAGATTCCGATTCGCATGGGTCAGCAGTTGAAAGTGAGTTCGCCCGAAACAAAGCGGGGCACACAGTGTAGCGTCGGCACCACACCCGCCGGCCATCCCAAACGGTGCCACCCACCAATCCGCATCCCAAACGGTGCCACCCACCAATCACCCCAAACGGTGCCACCCACCAATCACCCCAAATGGTGCCACCCACCAATCGAAACGCTCGCCATGCCGGTTTTCAGATCGCGACGACACGTGGCCCGCCAAAGTGTCCCCTTCGATTATTTTCTTCTTCTTCGCCGAATATCTTTCCTTGAATTTCGAGACGGTTGGCTCTTCGAAGCGAGAGACGCACCCCCGAAAAAGGCGGGTATTCATACTTCCGTCCATGGCTGC
>CAYVRC010000265.1:0-3618 GCA_964453205.1 uncultured Pirellulaceae bacterium
CGAGAAACACCAACCGATGCTGACGAGCAACATGGCCGACCGGTTCCTCCGCCCGCAGCACCGCCTGACGATCATCGCCGCCTTCGATAAACGGCCCGATCGCCCGGCGAAGCGACTGCAAATAATCATCACGGTCGCGTTGCACCAGCGCGTTCAAGACGTCGCCGGTAGGATGCAGCTTTTCGACTTGCCGCCGTGCATCGCCTTCCAACACACTTCCCTCGCGAAGCGTATCGACGAAATCGATCATGCCGTGCTTGTGACAGGCAAAACAGGAAACCGCGTTGACGATCGCGGGCGTGCCGGCCGTTTTCAAAGCATCGCCGACGACATGGATCGGCCCCACGTCGATCCGGTCGCCTTTCTCATCGACCAACAAGTAACCGTGTAACTGATTCGGCAACGCGAAGATGATTTCGCCGCCGTCGTGTCGAAACGCAAAACGATCGAAATGCGGATTGCCGCTGGGCGGACCGAGGGGAAACCGAGTCAGCTTGCCCCGTCCCGCATCGGGACCGAAGTCGAACGATCGCCAGTACATGCCTGTGCGACCGACCAACCGTTCGACCAAACGATTCTGAGCCGAAACGCCGCTGCGGGCGAACCCGGCGCGAGCAATCGATTCGGGATGTGGGTTGGCCATCGCCGCTTGAGGGTCGACGCCCAATTGCCGTAGCAGGGGAGTTTCGTTTTGCGGCAGGTCCAGAATCTGATAGTACAAATCTCCCCGCGTCGCCGTCGCCACAAACCAATCGGCGCGTACCAAAGGAACACTGACCGACGTCAATTCCTCGATCGCCTCCTGTTTCCTTCGCAGTTCTTCCTGATCGCTGGCGGCATACGAAACACCGTAGGGATAACTGCGTTCGATCAGATTCCACGTTTGCGGCGTCCACTGATAGTGACGCAGATCGATCACATACAAAAATCCGCCCGCATCCTCGGCTTGATCAGCGAGCTTCACTTCACGCGGCACGGCAATGCGAGGATGCCAAGAAAGCGAGTTGACCGTCTTGGAAAGCGCGGCGCGATACACCGCCAGATCTCGTGACTCGATGGCCGGATTGTTTTGCAGATGATGCAAGGTGAAGTACCGCAGGAACCGTCGCTCGTCGGCAGTTGTGCGGCGTAAATCATCGATCATTGCGTCCAGCACACCGGAAAGTTCCACACGGCGGCGACCTTGCTCGCCGGCAAACGCCGGGGCACCGTCATCGATCCACCGCTGCAACGCCTCCATTTCCGCGTCGGTGACCGGTTGCCGCGAGCGGATCGAGGCGGGGGGCATTTCTCCATCGATCACCCGTGTCAAAATCAACGAGTCGGCTTTGTCCCGGTCGTCGATCAAACCGTCGGCCCGCAGCCCGGCGACGTCCAGCACATCGAAATCGCCGCCCTCCGAACCGGGGCCGCTGTGACATCGCAAACAGTGCTTGCGCAACATGTCCCGAGCCGCCACAGAAACGTCCAGTGGTTGCACCGGAGATCCCTCGCCACGGCAAGGACTTGCCGGAGTCATCAAACAACCGCCGACGAAGAACAGGCCGATGAACCCGACGATCCGATTCCGTCGTCGTTTTTCGCCCGGTTGGTTGGTGGGTTGCATGCTAAAAGACTCGCTGACAAATCAAAGTTGGCCACAAGATGTTGGACACAGGAGATCACTCCTCTCCGGCGACCGCGAAGTTAAAGTTGCGGACGGTCGACGGCTTTTGCGTCGTCGGATGTTGGCGTCCGCCGGTCAATTTCTTCACCCGTTCGCTTAAGCTCAAATCCAGTTCGCTGATTGACAGATAGCCGTCCGCGTTGACGTCGGTCGATGCTTGATTCATCGCATCGAGCCATGCCTTGGCAAACGCGCCGTGCTGCCATTCGTCCGATTCCAAGCTGATCTCTTGCGGCGTGCTGCTGGCAAACAGGATCGCGCCGACTTCGTCTGAAACCAAGTCGGTCCAGGGATCCGAGTTCATCGACTTGGCCCCGCGCGATGAACCGCTGTGACAGCTGTCGACGAACAACATCACCTTGCAGGGCAGTTCTTCGATCAACCGCTCGATCTCGGTGTTGGCCAACGCGGTACTGCGCAGCCGATCGGCGTCGACCTCGTGGGGACAGAAATAGTAGTTTCGTCGCGGGTCGAAAACGCCATGACCGCTGATGAAGATCACGGCCAAGTCATGTTGGGTCACGCTCGACAGCAACCAGTCCATCGCGTCCTGGATCGCCGACCGCGTGGCCCGTCGATCGGTCAGCACTTCGGTTTCGACTCGGCGATAGAATTTTCCCTGCTGTGCGGCAAAAGTATCAGCGAAAGCCGTTGCATCTTTCGCCGCGAACTGAAGATCGTAATCGTCGTTCTGGTAGTCGGAGACACCGACACTTAAAACATACAGATTGGGCATCGGCGCGTCCGACGCTTGCCGCGCGGTCCCGGCGTCGACGGTGCGGGTGACGGTGAACACTTCCGGGGTGCTGGTGGCGGCGGTGTTGAGGGCAAGCACCGCAATCTCGTTTCGCCCCGGTGCCAATTCGACCGTCTGGGTAACGGCCAGTCCCTCGGAGTCGGTTCGACGCGGCTGGGGCGGCGTTCCCATCGGCGGGCGCCCGTTGACGAGGACGACAATCGAACGAACGGCCAAGTCGTTTTGAGATTCTGCCTCGACTCGCAGCGTCACGCTCGACTGTTCGGTCTGCCCGTCGTCGGGCAAACCGGCGACGCTGACGACCGGCGGCAGGATGCTGGAAAAATTCTCTGAACGTCGCAAATCCAGCACCTCCGGCCGATCGGAATCCGCAGGCAGATCCGCACCCGCGACGGTCGCCGCCTGCTGGTCAATCTTCTCAGGGCTTGCTGTGGGGCCCGCCGCATCGGCGTCGCCGTCGCGAATCGCCGCGATCACGCGATCGATGATGTCGGGACGATACAACGATTTGCGCAACTGACGCGCCGAGTAGAACGTCGCCGTTTCGTCTGGCGATCGGTTGACCTTCCAGCCGATCAGATCGTGCCCGCCCAGCGATGCGTCGTAATAGCCTTGCGGGGTGAACAAAATCCAGTCGTCATTGAGGGTCGTCAACAACGTCAACACCGGATCCGCGGTGGCAGTGGTGAATTTGGTGGTAGACTCTGCCAAGCGAAAGGCGATCCGGTTTGGCCGGCCATCACGCAGGATTTCCGCCTGCAAGACCGAGCCCGCCTGTAGCGATTCGGGGGCGCTGAACAACCTCTCAAGAAACTCGATCACGGATCGACCGTCGATCGAGCGGACCTGGTCGCCGACCCCCAGTTGCCCAGCGGCATCGGTGTCGCTGATTCGGTCGATGCGAATCGTTTGCGAGTCGACCGGTGTTCCGGCAAAGGGAAACGCGGCGAAAGCTTGCGGTAGAAAATCTTTCAAACGGTAAACACACGCGGTCCATCGGTCCAGGCCGCCGTCACGAACGGCCGTCGGCCTGGTTTGGGAAATGGAAGCCAGCGGCCAAGTCCATCCTGACAGCGCGCTGGGGCAATCAGACCCGAAGTCGTGTTGACCGAGGACGGGTCGAAAGCACCTTGTCGACAAGGTTCCGCAAAGGCCTCGACGGCGACCTCCTCGTCGTGTCGATTGAACCGCAAGT
>CAYVRC010000266.1:0-3563 GCA_964453205.1 uncultured Pirellulaceae bacterium
AACAGCATCAGCAAAGCCGCCCATTGCCCCCAATTTGCCTGCTTGCCGCGAATCCTGGAAAGCCAGTCAAGGCCAGGCATCAGGGCGATCAGCCAAAGTGGGGCGAACCACAGCATCCAGCGAAAACAGACGCTGACCCCGCCGTAATTGCGATCGATCTGCGGCCGAGCCATGTAAAACGCAAAACAAACCAATGTGGCGAGGGCGATCGCGGCCAACAGCCACTGCTGATCGCGATCGTGCAATCGTCCGATTCGGAACCAAGCCAACGGCACCAGGCACCAGATCGGCGTCAGCGAAAAGATTCCGTAGTGACCGATCGTGGCGTGCAGGAAATAGACGACCCGGGACGGCTCGCCGCGATCGACTCCACGGCGCTCCGTTTGCCAGTAGCTGCCCTCGTACTCGTACCAATCGTCCCACCGGCGAACCTGCCAAGACCGATCACCCCGGGCTCCCTCGCTCGGCATCAAAACGGCGAACAAACGCTCGCCGCTGGTTTCGACTTTCAAGCGGTCCGGCTCCTCAGACGGGGAAATTTTCACGATGGTTTCGCCCTCGTCGATCGCGTCGGTTGAACGCAAAAGCGGCAAAAGGTTTTCGTCCAAGGCTTCCCGGTCGGGCGGGATTTCGCCGACGACCTCACCGACGCCCCGATGCGCGTACGGCGGGCGGAGGCTTTGGTGAGCCAGCCAGTTCACGGCGAAAAAGGCCACCGCGACGATCACCACGCCGCCGACGTAGCCGATCACGCTGCGTCTTTCCAGTCGCAGGAACAACAACCCCCACAGCCCGACCATCGACAAGGCCGGCAGTTCATTGGCGGCGACGAAACCGGAAGCCAGACCGGCGACCCAAAACCATCTCGTCGACGTGGAATCGCGACCGCTGGCCATCAGATAAATCGCCGCGACGACCGCCGTGGCCGCGGCGGCGGGTAAGTGGTTGCTCAGCGAAATGGCGAAGGGCAACACCATCGTGCCGAAACACACCGCCGCGGCGGCGAAACGACGCGACCAGTCGTGCCGACCGACGCGTTCGATGCAAAAAAGGGTCGCCAGATAAAACGCCAACAACATCGGCAGGTTCACCAACATCAACACGATCCGCGTCATGTAGATCGGTTGGTCGGTCAACGTCATCCCGGTGACGCCGCCGACGACGGCGTAGACGCCGGCGATCATCCACGGCAGGAGCGGCGGCTTGCTGCTGAAATAATGCTGGCGGCCGTCTCCCGCGCGGTGCCGGACCGCGTCGATCGTCTGCCAATTTCGTCTGCCTTTGCGATCGACCAAACGCATTTGACGATCGATGACAAAGGTCCCGTCCTCCACCAGCGCCGCGATGGTGCACCAGCGACTGCGGTCGTTGGCCGACAGGAACGCCGTCGTGCCCTCGCGGCTCGTCACCGTCGCGATCCGGCCGGCGGCGATCGCCATCGCGATGACGATCATCAAAAGATAGAACGATCGTCGCGAAGTTGCGTCGTCAGTCATTGCTTTGGTCGCAGCCGCCTCCATGCCGAGATCGTATCGTCCGTCGTGCTTTGGCGGTGGCACCTAAACCGACATCGACAATCCGTCGAGCATTTTTTCGGCCGCGTCGCTCTTGTTCAGCACGTAGTAATGGATGCCGGGGACGCCGTTTTCGATCAAGTCGATCGTCTGGTGCCGGGCGTGCTCGACGCCGATCTCGAATTCTTCTTCGCCACACGAGCATCCGCCGAAAGCTTTCTCCAAGCCGGCCGGGATCGCCGACTTGCACATCGTGGCGATACGTTTGGCCTGAGCGAAATTCGTGACCGGCAGGATGCCCGGCACGATAGGCACGTCGATACCGATCGCTTGGCAGTCATCACGAAAGCGATAAAAGTCCGCGTTATCGTAAAACAGCTGGGTGATGATCACGTCGGCACCGGCGTCGACTTTGCGTTTCAGGTTGGCCAGGTCCGCTTTGGCGTCGGGCGCCTCCTGGTGGACTTCCGGATAGCCGGCCACCGCGATTCCCAGTTGACCGAAACGCTGGTGAATCAGTTCGACCAATTCGTTGGCGTAACGCAGTCCGCCCGCAGTGACTTCGAACGACTCGCTACCTTTGGGCGGGTCACCCCGCAGCGCGACGATGTAGTCGATGCCGATTTCACAGGCTTGGCTCAGGTATTCGCAAAGCTCGTCCACGGTGCTGCCCACACAGGTCAGGTGACTGGCGACGGGCAAGCCGCTGATCTGTTTGACCTTGCGTAGCACGTCCAGGGTCATCGCTTGGGACGACCCACCGGCGCCGTAGGTGCAGGTCATGAATTTGGGGCCGAAACCCATCAGGCGGTCGATGCTTTGACAAAGCTTCTCCAGTCCGGCCTCCGTTTTGGGCGGAAAAAGCTCGAACGAAATCGCGCACTCGGAAGAAGCATAAACGCTGGATAATGACATATTGTGACTCGTCGAAGTGTGGTTAGCCTGTCTCTCGTGACCGTCAACCGGACTCAGTCCGTCACTTCTTTGGTGACCAGTTTAATCGGCGACGGGCATTTCGGCACCCGGCCACTTCGCGGGATCGGCGGTGCCCTTGACGACAACGCCTTTGGCTTCCCAGCCCAGGTAGGCTGTCACGTCGGCCGGGCAGTAACGCAGCGTCAACCCGCAGCGGCGTCGATCACTGTTGTTCGGGGCCGAGCCGTGCAGCAACAAGTCGCTGTGAATCGAAATCTGACCGGCAAGCAGGGGGGTGAAGTCCAGCTTTCCGTACTGCGTCGGGTTTTCCACGGTCTGGTCCAGCACGTTGCCCGATTCGCTGTCGCTGGTTTCGAAGTCGATCAGTCCGTGGGTATGGGATCCTGCGAAGACCTCCATGCCGCCGTTTTCCAGATCCGCATCGTCGATCGCCAGCCAAACCGTGACGGCTTTGGTCGGCGTCAGCGGCCAGTAGCTACAGTCCTGATGCCAGTCGACACGTTTTCCGTCCCCGGGCAACTTGCAAAAAAAGTGAGCCCCCCAGCCGACGACGTCTTCGCCCAACAGGTCGCTGACGTAGGCGACGATGCGGGGGTGTTCCAACATTTGACGCACGCGAGCGTGTTTCAGGTGGGCGCTGCTGATCGAGTAACTGTCTTTGCCGGCGGCCAGGGCATCGCCGAGCAAGCGATCGAAGTACCCACGAATTCGGAGAATTTCCTCGCCGTCGTAGACGTCCAGGGGGCCGAGATATCCGGTGCAGTTCCACCGCCGGATGTCGTCAGTCGACAGCGCCGACGGGTCAGGGTTTTCGGTCGGGACGAAACCGATTCGGCGTTGAACGGTCGCGATCGATTCGCGATCCGGAATGATGGCAAAGTCGACAGGGTTTTGCATGACGGATCACCCAAAGAAAAAAAGGAAGTTCTCGCAAAAACGTACCATCTCCACCCAATCAAGTCTTGGCCTCCCTTTCAAAAGGGACAGGCAATATGCTTTACACGCTCTTCCCAATCGCTACCTTGGCTGGTGAATCGGCTTTCCTATCTCTCTGTGAGAGGGTGCTCCCATGCCTCGACTGGCCCGTGGTGAAGTTTTGGATCCGAGCGAGGT
>CAYVRC010000267.1:0-3448 GCA_964453205.1 uncultured Pirellulaceae bacterium
CGGGCAAGCCCGTCGCGTTGCCGACGTCCACGTTCCAGTCCTCGTAAGCCGACAACCAAGCTGCCGATTTGATTTCGGGTTTGGGGATCTGTGCCCCCGCCTCCATGACGCTGTGAATCTCGTCGCCGGTGCGGTCCAAGAAACCTGTGTTGATGAAGACGACACGGTTTTTGGCGACCCGTAGGCACTCTTTCAAATTCACCGTGGTGCGTCGTTCCTCGTCCATGATGCCGATCTTGATCGTCAGCGGGGCAAGGCCCAAAACTTTTTCGACGTGGCCGAACAATTCCACCGTCGCGGCGACTTCGTCGGGTCCGTGTTGCTTGGGTTTGACGACGTAGACGCTGCCGCACCGGCTGTTCCTCATCCGCTCCGGTGCATCGTCTTGATTCAAGTCGTGCATCGCCGCCGCGGTCGTGACGATCGCGTCCAAGAAACCCTCGGGGATCATTTCGCCCTCGGACGTCAGCACCGCGTCGGTCATCATGTGCTGACCGACGTTTCGGACCAACAACAAACTACGTCCCGGCAGCATCAGGCTGCCGCCGTCAGCCGCGGTGTATCGTCGGTCCGGGTGAAGCGTCCGCCGGATCGTTTTTCCGGCCTTGTCGAACGTCTCGTGCAGGTTGCCTTGCATCAGCCCCAGCCAATTCCGGTAGACCAGGATTTTGTCTTCGGCATCCACCGCGGCGACGGAGTCTTCGCAATCTTGAATCGTCGTGACGGCCGATTCCAAGATCACGTCTTTGATGCCCGCGGGGTGCTGCCGGCCGACGGGGTCATCCGGGTCGACGACCAATTCGATGTGCAAACCGTGATGCTTCAGCAAGATTTGCGACGGTGCCGACGGGTCCCCGACGTAACCGACGAACTGCGCCGGGTCGGACAGTCGATCGCTGTTCCCCTCGGCGTCGACCGCGACCAAGTCTCCATCACTCACCGACAACGATCGCACGGTCGCCATCGACGCGCTGGCCCAGGGAACGTGCGTGTCCAAAAACTCCATCGATCGGCGGATCACTTCGTCGCCCCGCGCCGCGTTGTAGCCGCCGCCTTTGGCCCATTCGCCCTCGTCGGCGATCACGTCGGTGCCGTACAGGGCGTCGTAAAGGCTGCCCCAACGTGCGTTGGCGGCATTGATGCAGTACCGCGCGTTGTTGACCGGCACGACCAGTTGGGGACCGGCGATCGTCGCGATTTCCGGGTCGACATCCGACGTTTCGATTTCGAAATCGGGGCCTTCGGGGACCAAGTAACCGATCTCGCGGAGGAAGGCTTCGGAGGCCGACGGGTCGACGCCGCCCGGCCCGCCGGCGTACCACCGATCCAGGCTCGCTTGCAGTTCGTCACGACGCTCCAGCAGCTTCTGGTTTTTCGCGGCCAAAGCGATGACGATGTTCGACAAGCCGTCGTAAAACGTCGCCGGCTCGATCCCGGTGCCCGGCAAGATCTCATTGCAAATCAGGTCGTCCAGCGCGGCGTCGACTTGCAAACCGGCGCGGTCGATTCGCTTCGCCGCGTCCGAAAGCGTGTTGGTCTTGTTCATTCTGGGAACTTGCGTTCGTCTGGGGGAGGAAGTGGTCCGGAGTCCGGTTTCCGCGACCCGATCAGGATCGTCAAGAACGCGGCGACGGCGATGCCGGCGGCGATCACGCTGCCGAAGTTGATCAGCGGCTTGGATCCGAACCACACGATGGCGTATCCGAGCGATCCGAGCAATAACGCGTAGTACAGGAAAACCCACAAGGTCTTGCGGATGACGATGCCTTCGCGGCCGGTCAGTCCGACGACCGCGGAAGCCGCCACGACGTTGTGGACACAGATCGTATTGCCCGCCGCGCCGCCGACGGCCTGCAACGCGACGATCCAAATCGGGTCGACGTCCAAACGCAGCCCGACATCGTACTGAAACAAAGAAAACATCATGTTGCTGACGGTGTTGCTGCCGGCGACGGACGCACCGAGCCCGCCGATGAAGGTGGCCAGGATCGGCCAAGCGTCGCCGGCGACTTGACTGACGCCCGTCGCCAACGCGATCGGCATCTTGGGATAGTCCGTCGTTCCGCCGTCGCTGTTCAAAAAGACTTGCACCATCGGCACGGCAAACAGCAACGCCACGGATGCTTTGGCGAGCGTTCGGCCCGAATCCTTCCAAGCCGCGCCGTAAGCGCGGAGCGACATCCGCTGGGTGACCACCGCGAACAAGGAAGCCACGATGAATACGGTGCCCGGCAAATACAACGGCTTGACCGTTTCGGAAATCGTCGTGCCGAAAATGTTCAGCCAGGGAATCTGCCACGATTGCACGATCGCCGAGGGCGAAAAATCCGTCCCGGGCAACGCGGACTGCCGCGTGACCACCAACAACGCCGCCACGACCAAATACGGTGACCAGGCGACCCACAACTTGACGGCCGATCGATCGGTCGCGAACCGGGCGGCGTGGTCCACCCGCCGATGCTCGTCTGCCGACCAGTCGGGATCCCAAGTCGATTCGTCGCCGAAATCCCAAGGCGGATCGTCGGGCAAAAACCAGCCGGCGCGGGCCGCGGGGATGACGATCGCCAACCCGACCGATCCACCGATCAGCGAAGGGAATTCCGGACCCAGCGTCCAAGCGACCGCCACGTACGGGATCGTCATCGCCAAGGCGCCGAAGATCGCGAAACGCCACAGCCGCAGCCCTTCACGTAGCGAACGGTTGACCCCAAAGAAACGGGTCAGCAACGACACCATCATCAACGGGATCATCACCCCGGCGATCGCGTGCAGCATCGCCACGCGGGCCCCGACCAACGTCAACAATTCGCGGCCCGATTCAAAGCCGACGCCGGGCGACGAAACGGCTTGGACGGCGAACTGGTCGATCGTGCCGTCGCCGGCCAAGCCGGTCGAAACGCCGACCAAGATGGGTGTTCCGACGGCGCCGAACGAAACCGGCGTGCTTTGAATGATCATCCCGCAGAGCACCGCGGCGAGCGGCGGAAAACCCAAACCGACCAACAACGGAACCGCCACGGCCGCCGGGGTGCCGAAGCCCGCGCTGCCTTCGATGAAAGACCCGAACAGCCACGCGACCACGATCGCTTGCACACGTCGGTCGGGCGAAATGCCGCGAAAACCAGCGCGGATGACTTCCAAAGCGCCGCTGAACCGCAGCGTGTTGAGCAACAAGATCGCACCGAAAATGATGTACAACAACTCCGCGGCGACCACGCCCCCTTTGACCGTTGCCGCCGCGACCTGCACCGAGCTGACCTGCCAGACCCACAGCGACAATCCGGCGGCCACGACGTAAGCGATCGGCATCGCTCGGCTGGCGGGCCAACGCAAGCCGACCAAGAAAACCGCGACCGCCGCGATCGGCAACAAAGACAAACCGGCCAACGTGATTTCGTTCAATTTTGCGGATCCGGTGTCGGTTTCGAGGACGTGCTGATGGGGGGCG
>CAYVRC010000268.1:0-3354 GCA_964453205.1 uncultured Pirellulaceae bacterium
TTGGCCGTCGACATCGCGGACTTCCACGCCCGGGCGGAGCGCCCCCCCGCGGACAGCGACTTCGGTGATCCGGACCGGATCACGAAAGAGGCTGAAGACAACTTGCAGGAATTGCGTTCGATCGCCGATGCCGTTGTCATGCCGGGACTTCGTCGTCTGGAAGCTTGGTCCGGCGAATTTTTCGAATCGCACCGCAACGATTTTCAGCGGCGTGTCCGGCTCGGACGCATCAGCGAATGCCACGGCGACCTGCACTTGGGCAACATCGTTCATTGGCAAGGTCGGCTGGCTCCCTTCGACGGGGTCGAATTCAACGAACACCTTCGCTGGACGGATCGACTGAGCGACGTCGCTTTCTTGGCGATGGATTTCATGGCCAACGAGCATCCCGAATACTACCACCTGGTCGTCAACAAGTATCTGGAAAAGACCGGCGATTACGAATCCTTGCCGCTGCTGCGATGGTATCTCGTCTATCGCGCTCTCGTGCGGGCGAAAGTTGCGGCGATTCGGGGCGACCAACTGGTCGGTGGCGAACACCAACGGTGTGTTCATCAAGTCAGTACCTACGTTCAGACCGCAACGCATTTCAGTCGCGTAGGTGAACCGCGGTTGTGGATTACGCACGGGGTCAGCGGCAGCGGGAAAACGTCGCTGAGCGATTACTTGGTCCAGAACGTCGGTGTGATTCGCCTGAGCAGCGAAGTGGAACGGAGACGCTGGTTCGACGACGAACCCGTTGAGGAAGACATGTACAGCGATGCCGCGACCGACATCATCTACAACCGGCTGGAAAACTTGACCGAGGCGATTTTGAAGTCCGGCTACAGCGTGGTCGTCGACGCGACTTTTCTGAGACGAGCACGCCGTCAGAAATTCGCACGCTTGGCGGAAAAATTGTGCGTGCCTTTCGCAATCCTGGATTGCCACGCCGACGATTCCACGGTCCGGGATCGCGTCCGCGGACGTCAAGACTATCACGACACGATGCTGAACGTCGTCGACCGACAACTCGAGACCGAAGATCCGTTGACGGATCGCGAACGCCGGCAAGTCGCGGGCATCGCCGATTTCTTGTCCGCCGGCGACACAGCGAATTAGGGACTCGTTCGCCGATCGTCAGCGAGGGATGTCGACCTTGATGACTTCCGCGTCGAAGACTTCCTTGCAAGCTTGAACAAGCGGGTTGGCTTCGATTTCTCGCATCCGTTGCATCCGCGACTTCGTGGGAGCCTGCGTCGTCGGTGCGGCAGGCTTGGCCAGCGGCGCGGCGGCCACCAACGTCAGATTGAACTCGTGACCGGTCAACCGGCGGAGCGTTTCGACGATTTCTTGACGATGCTCCGCTTTGTCGCATCGACCCATCGCCAACCCTGATTGGGCGGGAAAGGTCAAACGTATTTGACCAGGACCGGCCAACGCGACTCGGTGAACCGATCGTGCCAGCGTGGCCGTCATCTGGTCCATCTCGACAAGCGCCTGCTGCCAAGCCGCCAAGGTTTCCGCTTCGTTCAGCGGGTTGGCGGCCGGCGAATCGGTCGCCGGCGGCGGTGTCGCCATTCGGGCCGGTGTCGCCATTCGGGCCGGTGTCGCCACTCGGGCCGGCGGCGACACTCCGTCGTTCACCGCTGGTGTCGGCGGAGACGAAGGATCCGGCGCCGCGGCGGCGTCGGGTTCAGCGTTTCGGGCTAGCCGGACTTGCTTTTTTTTTTCGCCGCTTCCCTCCGCGTCGGCTGCCGGCGGACCGGCGGTCAGTTTGGCGCCGGGCGGAAGCGATTTCGCCGCGGCGGCCAAGTCGGAGATCGCCTGCAGATCCGGCAGGTGGCAAATTTGGATCAACGTGGATTCCAGCAGCACGCGTGCATAAACACTGTGCCGGATCCGAACCAACGTCTCGTCGATCAGACCGACGACGGCCAGCACCGTTTGCAGCCCCCATCGTTGCCCGAGCTGTTTCAGCTCATCGTGCAGCGACGCCGAGGTGT
Source organism: uncultured Pirellulaceae bacterium (assembly GCA_964453205.1). Lineage (GTDB taxonomy): Bacteria > Planctomycetota > Planctomycetia > Pirellulales > Pirellulaceae > Crateriforma. The sequence continues at coordinate 1,986 of CAYVRC010000268.1, forward strand.
GACGCTGCATCGACGGTTCACAGCCGACCGTGACGGCCATCAGATCACGAAAGTAGCCGAGCAACTGTTCGGCCAATCGCCCCGCGTCGACGCCCGAATCGATCCCGGCGTCCAGTTGTCCGAGCGCCGACGCGGCGTCCCGCGCCGCCAAGGCGGACGCCATCTCGTGCAAACGCTGATCGTCGGCGGTGCCCAACATCTGGTGCACCGAATCGGCGGTCAGTTTCCCCGCGCTGAACGACAGGACTTGTTCCAACAGGGACTGGCTGTCGCGCAGCGAACCGGCGGCGCGACGAGCGATCAGTTCGAGCGCGGCCGGATCGGCGTCGGCCTTTTCGGCCTGACAAATCTCCGTCAATCGTGTCACGATTTTGCCGACCTCGACCGGCGCGAAGTCGAATCGCTGACACCGACTGAGCACGGTGATCGGGATTTTTTCCGGGTCCGTCGTACAGAAAATGAACTTCACATGTTCCGGCGGTTCCTCCAGCGTCTTGAGCAGCGCGTTGAAGGCCGCGCCGGTCAACATGTGGACTTCGTCGATGATGTAAATCTTGAACCGCGAACGGCTGGGCCGCACACCGACGTTCGCACGAAGACTGCGGATCTCGTCGATGCCGCGGTTGCTGGCCCCGTCGATCTCGATCACGTCGACGTCCTCGCCCGCGTCGATCGCTTGCGCCGTGTCGGTGTCTTGATCGGGCGTTCCGCTGGCACCGCCGGGATTGTTCAACGCCTTGGCAAAGATCCGGGCCGTGCTGGTCTTGCCGACACCCCGGGCGCCGGTGAACAAGTAAGCGTGGCCGACCCGATTGGTCTCGATCGCATTTTTCAACGCCTGTCCGACGTGATCCTGTCCGACCAGTTCGTCAAAGCCGCGAGGCCGATACCGCCGCGCGACAACGACATAGCCGTCGGGGGCGGGATCACGAGCGGTGGAGGATTCGGCCATCTTGGGTGAAGCGATCCAAACGATGCGGAGAGGAGTTCGGGCGAACCGACGGGAAGACCAGAGAGGACCGAATCCCGCGACGAAACCAACTGATCGGCGGCGGCGGCCTTCACACAAAGCTACACCGTTTATGGCTGCTCCAGTTAAGGCCTGACCAGGTTCACGATTCACAATCGCAAAGGCCGCCACCGCCGACCGGTTGGAGAATCAACCGGGCAAGTTGATCGTCTCACTCATCTTGATGTTCGCCGTCCAAGGTTGCAACCGGCGACAATCGAAACGCGACCGTTCCCGGGTCGTCCGAGCAACCGAGACGGTCGCTCGCTCGCGAGCTCCCCGTCGTCCGAATGACGATCGGGGTTCTTTTCACCGCCTGATCAACGACGCCGACCCCGACCGGATCCGCCGCGTCCCGCC
>CAYVRC010000269.1:0-3332 GCA_964453205.1 uncultured Pirellulaceae bacterium
CGCGTCGAGGAAACTGGGGCGGAACGCGGATCCCCCGATCTACTTTCAGACGGTGTCTCGCTGGCCGCGTCCAAACGAAACGACAAGCCGTGCCCGGGCCACCAATTCCCCCCCGTTTCGCAGCTGATCAGGATCGACACGGCCGGTGGAGACCTTGCGAAAGGAGAATTGGTGAAAGGCAAAGACCAGAATTTTTTATAGGCGGCCCACCGGATGCGGGTAAATGCCGATCGCCCGCCTTTTTCTGATCGCCGAGGCATCCCGACGGGTTCACGTTCCCTGGCTTTTTCCCACGTCGAGGGACGATGGTTTGTCAAACTCGCGACTCTTTTCCAGCCAAGCCGTCCAATCCGCCATGCCTTCGCCGGTCTTTGCCGAAACCTTCATGACTCGCATCCCGGGGCGGACTTGTCGGATGCTTCGCCGGGCTTCCGGTTCGTCAAACTCGGTCGCTTCGCAAAGATCCATTTTCGTCAGCACGACGGCGTCGGCGGTATTGAAGATCGTCGGATACTTCAGCGGTTTGTCCTCGCCCTCGGTCACGGAGAACGCCACGATGCGAAGATTCTCGCCCAGGTCGTAGCCGGCCGGACAGACCAGGTTCCCGACGTTTTCAAGGAACAAGAAGTCCAACGCGATCTCGCTCCACGAATCGATGGCCTTAGAAACCATTTCGGCTTCCAAATGACAGACGGTGCCGGTCGTGATCTGTTTGACCAGAACCCCGGTCCCCGCGAGTCGCTCCGCATCGTTGTCCGTTGCCAAGTCACCGACGACCACCGCGACGCGGTAACGGGTGGCGAGTCGCCGGACCGTTTCCTCGAGTAGTCTCGTTTTGCCCGCGCCGGGACTCGATACCAAGCTGATCACGGTGCGGCCTTGCTCGGCGAAACGCTGACGCAGGCGGCGCGCGGCGACGTCATTCTCCTTCAGAATCTTGGTACGAACTTCGACTAGGCGTGTCGTGAAGGACATGGCATGACTTCCAGGGAGATGATATCCAGTTCTCTTCCGCCGACGATCTTTCCCGAAAGCTCACCGCACCGACGACAATGCAAATCGTTGACCGCGACCACCGGTTGGACGCTCCGGCACCTGGGGCAATCGATCGTCAGTTCGGTCTGTTCGATTCTTAACTCGGCATCGGGAAACGATGACTGCAACCGGGCGATTTCGTAAGCACTCTGTAGCGACTCGACGACCACGCCGGCCAACGGGCCGATCTGCAGATGAATCGCGACCAGCTCCATGCCGGCTTGCCGGACCATGCCGCGTTTTGCGATCTCCAACACCTTGATCGCGATCGATAGCTCGTGCATGAAACCGAGTCCCCCGGACGCCAGTCTAGCAAATCGAAATTCAACAGATGCGGGGAAGCTGTTCTCCGAGCGGGACCGTGACGACTCGGCGGGTTCCGACCGGAGTGCGGAGGACGACGAATCGATTCGCGTCGTCGACCACGCGGCCGATGACGGCGGCGTCACGCCCCAGGGGGTTGGCACGCATGGATTGAAGAACGACTTCTTTCGAATCGTCGGGAACGATCGCGATCAGTTTTCCTTCGTTGGCGACCAACAAAGGATCCAGCCCGAGAAATTCGCAGGCGGCGAGCACGCCCGTGGCGACCGGAATCTTGCCGTGGTCCAGCTCGATGCCGCATTTCGACGCCTCCGCAATCTCGTGAAGACTCATCGCGACGCCGCCGCGGGTCGGATCCCGCAAGACGCGAATCCGGGGTTCGACTTCGAGCATCTCCGTGACCAGTCCGGCAAGCGACGCACAATCACTGCGGATCTCGGTCTCGAACTCCAGTCCCTCGCGACGGCTCATGATGGCGACGCCGTGATCACCGACGGTTCCGCTTAACAGGATCGCGTCGCCCGGTCTGGCTCGGTCCGGCGCGATCACGCCGTCGTGTCGAAAGACACCGATGCCGGACGTGTTGATGTAGCAACCGTCGCCACAACCGCGCTCGACGACCTTGGTATCGCCGGCCACGATCACGACGCCGGCGTGATCGGCCGCCGCGGCCATGTCGCGGACGATGCGGACGAGTTTCTCGACGGCGAAACCCTCTTCGAGGATAAAACCGGCGGTCAAAAACTTCGGCGTGGCACCGATCATCGCCAAGTCATTCACCGTGCCGTTGACCGCCAAGTCGCCGATGCTGCCGCCGGGAAAAAACAGCGGTTGCACGACGAACGAATCGGTGGTCACCGCGATGCGTCGACCGGACAGTCGCAACTCCGCCGCGTCGGCTTGCGACGTCGCGTGTTCGTTCGCAAACGCGGGCAAGAACACGTGCTCGATCAATTCCGCCGAGAGCTTTCCCCCGCCGCCGTGCGCCATCACGATCCGGGGATAATCACTCAGCGGCAGGGGACAACTCCAGGCAGGATTCATGGGGTCAATCCCGGTCTTTGATGAATTGCCCGACGTCAAAATAAGCGGCACACGCTCCCTCGCCGGAAACCATCGTCGCGCCCAGGGGATGTCGAGGCGTGCATTCTTTTCCGAACGCCTCGCATTGGTGCGGCTTGATCTTGCCGAGCAAGACTTCGCCCGAACGACACCGCTGGGACTCTTCCGCTTCGTCGGTCGTCAAGCCGAAACGAATCTGGGCATCAAAATCGGCATAGCCTGGACGAAGTCGCCAACCGCTGTCTGGGATTTCACCGATGCCACGCCACGTCCGATCGGTGATTTCGAAGACCTCGTCCAAGGTTTGCTGGGCGCAGCGATTGCCCGCTTCGCTGACGACCCGGGTGAAGGCATTTTCGACTCTCGCTTCGCCCCGCTGGAGCTGCGCGACCACCCGGCGGATTCCCTCCAACAGGTCGAGTGGTTCGAATCCGGTCACGACGATCGGAACGCCGTAGCGACTTGCCAGTCGGTGGTATTGATGAAACCCCATGACGCTGCAAACGTGTCCGGCGGCAAGAAACCCGTTCACTCGATTCTCGCCGGAACTCATGATCCGTTCGATCGCCGGTGGCACGAGGACGTGGGACACCAGCATCGAAAAGTTGGTCAGGTTTTGTCGCTCGGCCAGCTTCACCGCCATCGCGTTGGCCGGCGCCGTGGTCTCAAACCCGACGGCGAAAAAGACGACTTCTCGTTCCGGATGTTTTTCCGCCAGCTTCACCGCATCCAGCGGCGAATAGACGATTCGGACGTCGCCGCCGGCGGCTTTGACCTGAAACAGATCCGAACGCGAACCCGGCACGCGAAGCATGTCACCGAACGCACAAAACGAAACCTCGGGCCGCGCGGCGATCTGCAAAGCCTGGTCCAGGATCGTCAGCGGCGTGACGCAAACCGGACAACCGGGA
>CAYVRC010000270.1:0-3261 GCA_964453205.1 uncultured Pirellulaceae bacterium
CTTCGGGCCGTTGGAGGGTTGTAGTTCCAACAGGATGCACCACCTTTTTCACTCAATCAAGAACACGACTTTCGACAATTCCTCAGCGTTGGTCCGAGTCGGCCGAAGTGGCAACGCGGCAGGACACAAAACGCTTTAACCCTGTCCAAGAGCCTGCAAATTCAATGCAACAGCGGAGAGCTTTTGCAGAGAACGTCCTGTACGGGGAGAACTGTGCCAGTCCGCTAGGACAGTTTTTCGGTGCAAATCAGACTCAAAACGGGGCCGCACGTCGCGATGACGGTAACGCCGCGAAGCGTTTCAGCCGGTAAAACACGTGTGTTTTTGCCAGTACACCCCACTGGATTCGAACCAGTAACCTTCGGTTTCGTAGACCGATGCTCTATCCAATTGAGCTAGGGGTGCGGGGGGATCTTGCCGGAAGCGAAGTCTCTCCGAACGAGCCCGGATTCTAGCGACAAGGATTCTGCTGGCAAGACCAACGCTTTTCGACGCCGTACTCGTTTTCGGGGTTTTCTTCGGGCCGGCGAATTTGTTATCGCTGCCGTCTGCCTGACCTGTTCCCCCGACAGCGGAAATAAGATCGATGAAATCTCGCCACACCCTCGTGCTGCTTTTGCTGATGTGGATCGCCACCCCGATCGCGGCCGAACCCCCGACGTTGCTGTCTCGGATGTTCGCCGGCAAGGCGAAGCCCATCGAATCGGACACCGTCGGGCAGCGGACCCTCGCCACGGAAGACGGGCCCTGGATGATATTGGCGCACACGTTCGTCGGTCCCAACAGCCGATCCAAGGCGGACCGTTTGGCCACCGAAATGAGCGAATTGACCGGACGTCCGACGTTCCTCTATCGCGAGAAATTCGATTTCACCGACGGGCCGAAGGCACAGGCCAACGAGACGCGTCGGGTGCGTTACGTGAACCCGCATGAGTACGAAGCCTACGCCGTGCTGGTCGGCGAATACGACGACGTCGATCATCCCGACGCCGATCGGGATCTGAAACAAGTCAAATCCGTCACGCCGGAGATCTTTGGGGATCAACAACTGATGGCCGAAGAAACGAACCTGTTGAACCCGGTGACCGCGATCAAAGCGATGCATCAAAAATTGGTTTCCGGCAAAGACGACCAGAAGGGGCCGATGTCCAACGCCTTCATGACCCGCAATCCGATGCTCCCGCCGGAGTATTTTCAGTCGCCCAACGTCGATGAATTCGTCGAGAGCATGAACGAAGGTTTGCCGCACAGCTTGTTGGACTGCAAAGCGAAATACACGGTCGTGGTGCGTACTTTCGAAGGTTACGGATCGATCGCCAACGGCAAATTCGAAAACAACTTTACGCCCAACCGCGACCGTCTGGACAAATGTGCGGCCGACGCGGCACGGATGGCGAAGGAACTCCGCAAAAAGGGCGTCGAGGCTTACCAATTTCACGATCGCACCAAATCGATCGTGACCGTGGGAGGATTCGAGACGTTGGGAAGCGAGCTGCCCGGTGGCGAGTTTCAATATGCCGACGCCATTTTGCGGACGATGAACGAATACCGAGCTTTCAATGTTCGACCGGAACTTGCACGCCAAGTCCCGCTGGGTCAAAAAGCGTCGGCGGCCAATCACATCGCGAACATTCCTTTTGACGTGCAGCCTTTGCCGATCGCGGTCCCGACACGGACCAAACGTAGCCTTTACAGCCGCGCGTTTCGTCGGTAAGGATCGGTGCGACGATCCGCGAGGCGGAGGGATCCATCGGACGGTGATCTTTCGCGTGCTTCCTTCTTCGATTTTGATGGCCGCTGATGTTTGATCTCGTCTTGGGGACGTCCAACAAGAAAAAACGGGTCGAATTGGAGCGAATGCTGCCCGGCCATCGAGTGCGGCTGAAGACCTTGGCCGACTTCGATTCGCCGATCGAAGTCGTCGAGGACGGTGAGTCCTTTGCCGAGAATGCGGCGAAGAAGGCATGCCAGCAAGCGAGGCACCTGAAGACCTGGGTGTTGGCCGAAGACAGCGGCTTGTCGGTCGACGCGTTGAAAGGCGCCCCGGGGATCTATTCGGCTCGTTACGCGGGCGTCGAACAAGACGACGCGGCGAACTTGGAAAAGCTGTTGGTCGCCATGGACGGGTTGGCGGCGGAGCGTCGTGACGCCCACTACACGAGTTCCCTGTGTTTGGCCGACCCGGCCGGCGACGTACGGCTGACCGCCGAGGAGATCTGTCGCGGCCGCATCCTGACCGCCCGTCGCGGGGCGGGAGGGTTCGGGTACGACCCGATTTTCATGCTCCGCGAATACCACAAGACCTTCGGCGAACTGGACTGGATCGTGAAGCAAGCGGTCAGCCACCGCTCGCGAGCGTTGCGAAAATTCTTACCGAGATTTCTGCGGATGCTGGACCGGCTGGGGTGACCGCTGGCGCGTTGGAACGCTTTTTGCTTGACCGCTCCGGTTGTCCAGCGATCCCTGCCAGCGGTTCGGCAGATCTCGTCGCCGGAGCCCGATCAGACCGGGTCCGACCGGTTCGGCCCGTTCAGACCGATTGTGGCTTTTCCGATCAGGGGCGAAACTAGCGGGCCCCGCCGGGAGTATTACACAGTGGATTCACCGGGCTCGCTGTTTTTTCCTTTCCGGCGACCTACACACCCAGACACAATGAGGATGATTAACCGATGGGTTCATTTTTCTGTAGACCTTTGACGCATTTTGTCGCCACCGTAGCGTTGGCGGCGGCGATGATGTCCGCCACCGTCGCTCCGGCACAAGAGCGACCGGCCCCTGAAGCGGCACCGGCGGCCGGCGGCGACACCACCGAACCGGTGCTGGTCGTCACCCTGGGCAGCGTGAGCAAGTTGCAGCAGGACGTCCAATACCTGAGCGCCGCGGTCGGCCAGCCGCAGGCGGGTGGATTGTTCTTGGGCATGAGCGCGATGTTCACCAACGGCATCGACACGACGCAGCCGATCGGCGTGATGATGCCACTGGTCGACGGCATGCCCGAGCCCATCGCCATGGTTCCCACCAAAGACGTCACGACGGTGTTGAAAATGGTCGAAGCCCAGACCGGCGGTTACGACGAACTGGACGACGGCACTCTGGTCATCTCGGTGGCCGGCACGGTGGTTTACATCAAGCAAGTCAAAGACTGGGCGGTGATCGCCCGTAAACGCGAGATGCTGGCCGCGGCTCCGGCCGATCCGAGTCAGTTTTTCGCCGGCATGGGCAACGATTTTAAATCCTAGCTCCCGGCATTTGGCAAACACA
>CAYVRC010000271.1:0-3247 GCA_964453205.1 uncultured Pirellulaceae bacterium
CAGCTTCGTAGCATCAATCCCTTGTACGGCGTGTACTTGGCCGACCAGTTGGCGATCGCCGATCCCGCCGAACGAATCGCGACGTTGGAAAGCGTTTTGGAAGTCCCCGGCAGCGTCGCCCGCTTCACCCGCATGCCGCGAATCGAAGACATGCCGCCGGGCACCCTGGCCACGACCCGGCTGGATCCGTTGCTGTTGCAGCTGGGTCTGGCCAGCGCCGAGGAACTCGGCGGCGGGGCGGCCGAAGACGAAGAAGAAGTGAAAGACAAAGGCTTCGGCCGAGTCATGTTCGACGAGCCCAGGGTCTGGCCGCTGACGATCGGCGAAAAGCTGGAGCGGATGTTTCGTCACGAGTTTCCCCGCGTCGACGACATTCGCGTCCGCCCGGTTTGGATCGTCGGCGAACTGATGGAGTTCGGCGGTGACTTCAATAAATACGTGACGACCCGAAAACTTCAAAAGGAAGAAGGCATCCTGTTCCGGCATTGTCTGCGGATGATTCTGTTGCTGGACGAAATGGCCAACGTGCCGCCATCGGAAACCACCGTCGAAACCTGGGAAGATCCGCTGGACGAACTGGCCGATCGATTGACGGAAACCTGCAAACGGGTCGATCCGCAAAGCACCGACGAAATTCTCAGTCCGGACGGTCCCCACCCCGACGACCTGGTACAACCCGGACGCCGGTCGACTTAGCATCGGTCGGAGAACCGATACACTTCCGATGATCGAACGCCCCCTCTGAGAGAAATCATGACACGAAATACATTCGTTTTGCGGACGGCCTTGTTCGCCATCATCTTTCTTTTGCCTTTCGTCCGCTGCATCGCGGTCGCCGGCGATTCGTCACCGGTACCGAACATTTTGATTCTCTACGCCGATGATCTCGGCTTCGGTGATCTCAACTGCTACAACCCGAAATCAAAAATCCCGACGCCGAATTTGGATCGATTGGCGTCCCAGGGAATGCGTTTTACCGACGGGCATTCCTCGTCGGGTATCTGCACGCCCAGTCGCTACGCCTTGCTGACCGGACGTCACCATTGGCGTGATTTTCACGGCATCGTCAACGCGCTGGGATCATCGGTGTTCGATCCGCAGCGATTGACACTGCCCGAAATGCTTCAACGGCAGGGCTATCACACCGCGGCGATCGGAAAATGGCATTTGGGCTGGGATTGGGATGCGATCCGAAAACCCGGGGCGAAGCCGATCAAGGTCGGAAAAAAAGACGTTTGGGGTTTCGACGCATTTGATTGGTCGAAATCCGTCCCCGACGGACCACTTGACCACGGATTTCATCACTATTTCGGTGACACCGTCATCAACTTTCCGCCGTACGCTTGGATCGAAGACGACCGCGTGCCCCGCGCTCCCGACGCCATGATGGATTCGGATTCATGGAAACCGATCAAGGAAGGCCGTTGGGAATGTCGCCCCGGCCCGATGGTATCCGATTGGGACCCCTATCAGAATATTCCCGCCACGACCACACGCGCGATCGATTTCATCACGAGCCAAGGCGATCAGGAGAAACCGTTTTTCCTGTATTTTGCCTTTCCGTCACCGCATGCACCGATCATTCCGAACGACTCCTTTGACGGCAGTTCCGGCGCGGGCCCTTACGGTGATTTTGTTGTCGAAACGGATGACGCTTGTGGTCGCATCCTGCAAGCTTTGACGGACAGCGGACAAGCCGATTCGACCGTCGTTGTTTTTACGGCCGACAACGGTCCGGAAAAATACGCCTACGAACGCGACGAAAAATACCAGCATTGGTCCGCTCATCCTCTCCGCGGATTGAAACGTGACATCTACGAAGGCGGCCACCATGTCCCTTTTCTAATCAAGTGGCCCGGCGTCACCCGACCCGGCACGGTCTCCGGTGCATTGGTCAGTCAAATCGATGTGATGGCCACCTTCGCGTCAGCGTTGGACTTTGAATTGCCGGACGACAGCGCCGAAGATTCCCACGACTTGCTGCCTCTGCTTTCGGGCGAGACGGATTCGGTACGAAGCACCCACGTTCACAACACCCGCGAGAACGAATACGCGATTCGCCACGGCGATTGGCTATTGATCGAAGCCCGGGACGGATACGTCTCGGGGCGCGACAAGGCTTGGGAGTCTCGTCACGATTACCCCGCCGACGACGGCCAGCCCGTGGAACTGTTCAACCTCAAAAACGATTTAGGACAGCGACACAATTTGGCGGCACAGAACCCGGACAAGGTTTCGGAATTGCGAGATCTGCTGAAGCGGATCCGCAATCAAGGTTACTCGTCGCCGAGATTGGCCGAGTAGCCTGGACCGATTTTGTCCGTTTGAATTCGTCACCGTTTGAATTCTTGACCTGGCGTGACGTCGAAGGTCGTCAGTGTTTGCCGGCAAGTTCGACCGTGATCGCCAGGACGATCGGTGCCGATCGGTGTTCCGGTTTGACCAATTCGATCGCCTCGATCGGTTCGTGACACGTCGCACAGTTCTTGGTGAAAACCGCTTTGCCGCGATCCACGTCTCCGGTGCGTTCGGTCAACGGCATCTTGGCGGTGACGAGTTGCTGGCGATCGGTGTTGTTCACCAGGCCGACTTGATTCATCAGCCTTCTCGCTTGGTGACGGATCATCAAGTCCGGATGATCGCGAATCGCCGGCGTGCCCGACCGTGCGATCTCGAGGACGCGGCGGTCCAGATCCGGGGCTTCGGATCGACCGAGCGCCCGGAGCAGACCCGTCGACAGTTCGACGGGAGATTGCGGTCCGATCAGCGCGGCGATCGGGGCGATCGATTCGCTGCGGTCGGGATTCAATTCGAACAACTGCGTCGCCACGGCCACGCGCTGTTCGATGGCGATCTGTGGATCTTCCACCGTGTCGATCATTGCAACCATCATCGGCTCCACCGCTTCGGCCAATGCGTCGCTGGAGAACGATCTGGCCAGCCGCGCGAGCATGCCTTTGGCCTCCGGCGACGCCTCCCGGAACAGCTTCGTCAACATCGCGTCGTGCCGTGCGTCGAGCGTGATCTTGTGGTCGTCGGGCCAACCACGACGCAGTCCGATGATGATCGAATCCTTGGCGTTGCCGGTTGTCGATGACAGGTCGTCGAGCAGCTCGGCGATCACGCCGGCATCGGGTCGATCGCGGGCAACGTGTTCACTGATGCGGGCGACGGACGCCAGGAAACCGTCACCGAGTGACCGTCCTTGGCGGAGCAGTGCGGCAAGAAATTCCCGAGCGTGCATCGC
>CAYVRC010000272.1:0-3046 GCA_964453205.1 uncultured Pirellulaceae bacterium
GATTCGCTTTCTGCAGTTGTTGCACGGCGGCGAAGCGAAACAGCTCCGGGTCGGCGGCACCCAAGCGGCGATCGAAGCGCTCGAAAAGACCGGATCGATCACGCATCAAGAAGCGTCCCTGCTGACGGCCAATTACGCCAAGCTGAATCGCCTGAAACATCACCTGTCGATCATGGTCGGGACGCAGCATTGTGAAGTCCCCACCGACGCCGTCGACTTGCAATATTTGGCTTGGCGACTGGGGATTCGAAACGAAGAACAGCGTGTCGGCGACGCCCGGCGGTTCTCCGACGCGTTGGCGGAGATGTTGCAAGTCAATCGCCGCATCATCAATCATCTGATGACCGACCCCGACGGCGGCGAGCCCGCCGACGCGACGGCGGCGCAGCGAGCCGATTCGGAAAACGTTCCGATCGAAACCGAGTTGATCTTGGATCCCGATCCCGACCCGGCGGTCGTCGCGGAAGTCCTTTCGCGTCACGGCTTCAACGCCACCGGCGCGGTGATGGACGACTTGACGCGTTTGGCGACCGAGGACAGTTCGTTTCTATCGCCGCGTCGCTGCCGCCATTTTTTTGCCACCGTCGCGCCCGATCTGCTCCGCGAAATCGGCACGACGCCGAACCCGCAAGCCACCTTGGACCGTTTGGTCCTCGTGACCGATTCGATCGGTGCCAAGGCGACGTTGTGGGAATTGCTGCGGACCAGTCCGGCGACGTTGCGATTGATGGTCCGCCTGTGTGCCGGGGCGCCGTACTTGGCGAACGTCTTGACCGGCAATCCGGGCATGATCGACGAACTGGTCGATTCGCTGGTGATCGACCGTTTGCCGTCGGGCGATCGCCTGGACGCCCAATCGATCACGCTTTGTCGCGGGGCGGTGGATTTGGACCGGATCCTGCGAAGTTTCAAAGACGCGGCTCACCTGACGATCGGTGTCCGCGAGATGCTGGGCAAAGAGAACGTCCGACAGACACACCGAGCGCTCGCCGACACCGCCGACGCGGTGCTACGAAGGGTCGTGGATTTCGAACAAGAACAGTTGGCGACCAAGTTCGGTGATCCGCAAGGCATCGACGACGACCCGTCGGCCGAGTTGATCGCGTTGGCCTTCGGCAAGCTCGGCGGGCGGGAACCGAACTACCACAGCGACCTGGACGTTTTGTTTTTGTACACCCGCGACGGGGAAACGAAGCGACGCATCGGAGGCCCCCGGGCGACGACTTCCAACGCCCACTTCTTTAATCAGCTGACCGCCAACGTCATCGACCACGTCAATCGCGACGCCGACGGGCCGCGGCTGTACGAACTGGGCAGCCGGCTGCGGCCGACCGACGAGGACGGCATCTTGTCGGTGTCGATCGACGCGTTCACGCGTCGTTTCACTCAAGGCGTGGCGCCGCTGTGGCAGCGACTGGCGATTTGCAAAGCCCGCCCGGTGACAGGCGGCAAAACGACCCGCCGGCGAGTCGCCGCGCGAATCGCCGAAGTCTTGCGAAGCGGCCATTGGCACCCGTCGATGATCGACGAAGTGCTGCGAATCCGCCGGTCGATGGAACGAACGGCCGGACAGTCCAATTTCAAACGCGGCGCCGGCGGAACGGTCGACGTCGAGTTGTTGACGCAGGTGCTGTTGCTTCGCCACGCCGGGTCGTCCACCAGCCCACGCTTGGTTTCGGAAACGCGGGTCACCGGGACGCTGGACGTGTTGCAGGCGCTGGCCGAGGATGATCGATTAGCGCCCGACGATGCCGATCAGCTTTCCGAAAATTATGAAACGTTGCGGACGATCGAAGCGAACCTGCGTTTGATGGGCTATCGTCATCGGCACGAATTGCCCGAGGACGTGCAGGCACTTGAGAACTTGGCCTTCTTGATGCGCACGACCGCCGCCGACATTCAGTCCCGCTGCCGCGACGCTCGAACGAGCAATCGACAGATTTTTACCCGGTTGATGAACCCCGACTTTTGATCAGCGACATGTCCCAGCCCCCCGAGCCGAATCCCCACGCCGGCGACCCGACACGATTACGTTCCCATCGTTGGTTCGGTCCCGACGACTTGCGGAGTTTTGGTCACCGATCGCGTTTGAAGGCCATGGGGTTCGATGACATCGATTACCAAGGCCGACCCGTCGTCGCGATGCTGAACACGTGGAGCGAATTGCAAACGTGTCATTCGCACTTTCGCGCTCGTGCCGAGGAAGTGCGTCGCGGCATCCTGCAATCCGGCGGCTTCCCCGTTGAAGTGCCGGTGATGTCGTTGGGCGAAATGCTGATGAAGCCCACGACGATGCTGTACCGCAACCTGCTGGCGATGGAGGTCGAGGAAGTCCTGCGGTGTCATCCGATCGACGCGGCCGTCTTGATGGGCGGTTGCGACAAGACGGTTCCGGCGATGTTGATGGGCGCGATCAGTGCCGACGTGCCTTCGATCTTTCTGCCCGCCGGTCCGATGTTGAAGGCACGCTGGAGAGATCAAACGCTCGGCAGCGGCAGCGACGCGTGGAAGTACTGGGACGAACGTCTCGCGGGAAACCTGTGTGACGAAGATTGGAAAGGCGTCGAAAACTGCATCGGCCGCAGCGCCGGCACTTGCATGACGATGGGCACCGCCAGCACGATGGCCTGCGTCACCGAAGCGATGGGATTCAGCTTGACCGCCAGCGCGGCGATTCCGGCCGTGGTCTCGGAACACTCTCGACTTGCGGTCCGCACCGGACGACGCGCCGTGGAAATGGCTTGGGAGGGACTCAAGCCGTCGAGCTTCATGACGGCCGAGTCGATCGACAACGGTTTGACGACTTCGTTGGCCATCGGCGGCAGCACCAATGCGATCGTTCACTTGATCGCGATCGCGGGTCGACTGGACATCGATTTGTCGCTGGACCGATTCGACGAACTGTCCAAGATCACGCCGGTCCTCGGGGACCTGCGGCCAGCGGATCGGCATCTCCATCCGGTCCACGCGGTTCGGGCGCTCGCCGTAGGACCAGCGGATGCGGATCGACAGGTCCTCGAGACGACCGCCGACATCGCCGCCGTTT
>CAYVRC010000273.1:0-3040 GCA_964453205.1 uncultured Pirellulaceae bacterium
CCCAATCGCGACTTCACGCCGGACTGGACAAACCTGGATGTCGAGGTCCAAAAAAACATCACCTTGCGTCGACTATGGAAACACACCGCCGGTTTCACGGATGATCTGTTCGTCCATTTTCCCACCGACACACAAAAACAGCTCCGCCGGTTGAAGCCGGACGTCGTGATGTCCTTGGAACTGGGCGCTCGCAGCGTCGGCGCGGCGCGTTATTGTCGCAAGCATCCCGCGACGAAATTGATTCTGTGCACTTACATGTCTCAGTACACCGAGCAGGGCCGCGGGTGGATGCGCAGCTTGTTACGTCAACGCTTGACCCGCCGGGCCGACGCGATCACGTACAACGGTCCCTCTTGCATGCGATACCTTCGCGACACGTTATTGGTACCCGGCCCGAAACTGTTCCCGATGCCCTATGCGGCCGACGATCGCAGTTTCTGCCACACCGACGTGTCGCCCGACACGCTTCCGGATCGTGGGCGGTTGTTGTGCATCGGCCAACTCAGTCAGCGGAAGGGAGTCCTACCGCTCGCACATCAACTGGCCGATTACTGCCGAAACCATCCTCATCGTGAACTGACGGTGTCTTTCGCGGGCGAAGGCGACCAACGCTCGGCACTCGAATCTTTTGCGACGCCTGACAATCTGAAACTCGGGTTGCTCGGAAACGTGGCCGCGGACGAATTGTCCGATTTGATGCGATCGCACTGCGCCGTGATCGCACCGACGTTGGCCGATGAATGGCTGCTGGTGGTCAACGAAGCCTTTCACTCCGGCACCCCGGTCATCGGCAGTGTGTATGCCCAAGCCGTCACGACTCTGGTCCGTGACGGGATCAACGGGTGGCAATACGATCCGTTGCATCGGGCCAGCTTGGCCGCCGTCTTGGACGCGTATTTCGACGTCAGCGACGACGACTATCGAGAGATGCGATCCGCCGCCGAGCGATCCGTCCGGCCGCGTACGCCCGAGTGGGCGGCCTCCGGCGCCATCGACGCGATCCGAGCGTTGACCGCGGATCCTTGGCGCATCCCCGACCCGGCGGTTCGTGCCCGCCGCGTTTCCGAAGGCTCCCGAAACATGGCAATCGTATGAGTGGACGACCGATCGCCAGCTTGTCGCTGGACTTGGACAACAAATGGGCCTACCTTCGCGCCGCCGGCCGCGCCGACTGGATGGACCGTCCCGGTTATCTGCCGATGGCTTGTCGTCGGATCACCGACGTGTTGGGAGAAATGAATCTGCCGCTGACGGTGTTCGTCGTCGGACGTGACCTGGCGGACGACGACGATTGCCGAGCGATCCAGACGTTTGATCAACTTTGGTGTTGGGAACCGGCCAACCATTCGCTGAATCATTTGCCGTGGATGCACACGATGAGTGCGGCGGAGATCGAAGACGAAATCTGCATCACGCAACAACGCATCACCAGCGTTTTCGGACGTCGGCCCCTCGGGTTCCGCGGCCCCGGTTTCAGTTGTCCCGAAGCCGTGGTCGATGTCCTGGTCGATCAAGGTTATCGGTACGACGCGTCCGTCTTTCCGACTTCCGTCGCTCCCCTGGCCCGCTGGTTCTTTTTGCTGAAGACGGATTTGAAGGGCGACCAAAAACAGAAAGCCAAGCAACTTTACGGCGGCTTTCGATCGTTGCTGCAGCCCAACAGGCCCTTCGAAAGATTCCAAGGCGACGGGTCGATCTGGGAGATTCCGGTGACGGTGATGCCGCTGACGCGTTTGCCGATCCACATGAGTTATCTGTGTTACTTGGCCAGCTTTTCGCTCACGGCGGCCGAGACGTATTTCAACAGCGTCCTTTGGCTGGCCAAGGTCACCGGCACGGCACCGTCGTTGTTGCTTCATCCGCCCGATTTCATGGGCCGGGAAGACGACGACGACATGGCGTATCTGCCCGGAATGAAGATGGCCCGCTCGGCGAAATTGAGTTTCGTCCGCTGGGCGTTGCGGCGGTATCAACAGTCCTTCGACGTTCGCGTCATGGTCGAACAGTTGCGTTTGATCGATCCTGCCGTCGATCCGGACGAAGCAAGGGTGGCCGTTTCGCCAAGAGTTTCTTTGATGGAATCGACATGATCGATCTGGGAAAACGAAGTGTGTTGGGCATCGGCGTCAATGCGATCGATTACGAAGCCGCGATCGCGAAGATCGTCGCCGCGGCAAAGCAAGAAACACCCCTGTCGGTTACCGCCTTGGCCGTTCACGGCGTCATGACGGGCGTCCAGGACGCGGAGCACAACTACCGACTGAACCGATTCGATCTGGTTTGCCCCGACGGACAACCCGTTCGCTGGGCTTTGAATACCTTGCACGGTGCGAAGTTGACCGATCGCGTTTATGGACCCGAATTGACGCTACGGCTTTGCCAAGCCGCGGCGAAAGAAGGCGTGCCGATCTTTTTGTTCGGCGCGACCGAACCGATGCTGGATCGATTCGCCGAAAACCTGACCTCGCGATTCAGCGGCCTACGGATCGCCGGTCGTCGTGCCTCGCGTTTCCGACAATTGGATCCGCGCGAGCGTGACGAATTGGCTGCCGAGATCAAGTCCAGCGGCGCAAAGATGTGTTTCGTCGGACTGGGATGCCCACGTCAAGAAATCTTTGCCTACGAAATGCGCGACCGTTTGGGGATGCCACTGATTGCCGTCGGAGCCGCGTTCGCCTTTCACGCCGGGATGCTGGAACAAGCACCGTCCTGGATGCAGAAATGGGGGCTGGAATGGCTGTTCCGATTGACGCGGGAGCCGAAACGGCTTTGGCGACGCTACGTGTACCTGAACCCGGCCTACGTCGGCCTGTTGACGCTTCAAAAACTGGGGCTTCGCAAGGCCCCCACCGACCGCGGCCAGCAGCCCGGCGAAGAGTTCTTGTTCGGATAAGCGAGCCTCATTGAATTCTCGGCCGGCGCATGGTGCCTCAGCGAGCAGCTGATATACTCGCGACACGCCATCGGGGCGTAGCTCAGCCTGGTAGAGCGTCTGGTTTGGGACCAGAAGGTCGCATGTTCGAATCATGTCGCCCCGATT
>CAYVRC010000274.1:0-2864 GCA_964453205.1 uncultured Pirellulaceae bacterium
TCACGCCCATGCGGACCTTGGACAGGTAGTGCATGGTTTCTTCGCTGCTGATTTTCTTGGCCGTGCTTAAAATTCCCAGCGCGCGGCTGACGTCGTCGTGCAGGTCTTGTTGTCCCTGTTCGACCAAGAAATCACGGGCCTTGCGTTCGTATTCGATGATACGCGGTACGACCTCGACGCCGACCAGTTTCAGCAAGTCTTCTTCGCTGTGCCCGAGGGTGACTTGGTTGCTGACCTGATAGAAATCGCCGGTGTATTGGGAACCTTCGCCGTACAGCCCCCGCACCGTGACGTTGATGCGTTGCATGCTGCGAAAGACTTTTTCGATTTCGCCGGTGATCACCAGCCCCGGCAGGTGCAACATCACGCTGACACGAAGCCCGGTGCCCACGTTGGTCGGACAAGCGGTCAAGTATCCGTAGCGTGGATGAAACGCGTACAGGATCACGCTTTCCAGCTTGTCGTCGATCGCGTTGATCTGTTCCCAAGCGGAATCCAGACTCAAGCCGCTGTGCATGACTTGGATCCGCAAGTGATCTTCTTCGTTGACCATCACGCTGTATCGTTCCGACGGATCGATGGCGACGCCACGGGCGCCGTCGGCGTCGGCGATTTCGCGGCTGATCAGTTGACGTTCGACCATGAACAGCCGATCGATCTCGGACAACTGATCGATGTCGACGTAGCGGACTTGGTCCCAGCCGCCGAGCTGTTCCATTTTCGCCCGCACGTTGCGTTCGATGCTGAGCCGGTCTTCGTCGCTGCAGCGGCGGATGAAGGGAAAGTCGGCCAGGTTCCTGGCCAGCCGGATCCGCGTGCTGATCACGATGTCGGATTCCGGGCCGGTGCCGCGGAGCCATTCGCCCGAGTGAGTCGCCAGATCGCTGACATCGGTTTGCAACTTCACGATCTGGCCTTAGACGTTGTGGTCGGTCGAATCATCGTCGGCGTCGGTTTTGTCGTCGGCATCCGTACCGGCAGACGATTCCGGAACGATGGCCGGTTCCATGTCTTTCAGGCGGTCACGAATTTGTGACGCCAGTTCGTAATCTTCCCGCTCGACGGCTTCTTCCATCTCCCGCCGTAGCTGAATCATTTCGGCTTGGGCGTCGGCGGTCGCCGCGGCGCGTCGGGGGCGTTTGCCCTTGTGCTCGGTCGCGTCGTGGATGTTGACCATCAGCGGTTTCAGGTCGGATTCGAAATGTGTGTAATCGTAGGGACAGCCCAATCGGCCGGTATTGCGAAATTCGAAAAAACTGATGCCGCAGACGGGACATTCCTTCTGATCCAGTTCCGCGATTTCCTCTTTGGTCTGGCCCAGGTGCAGTTGTTTCGCGATCGCTCCGGCGATCGAGGCGGCCGGGCTGACCGATTCTTTTTGCAAAAATTGCTTCGCGTGCGATTCGCAAAGGTGCATCACCTGCGGCCCTTCATCCCCGGTCAGTTCGGTGATGTGAAAGGTCGCTGGTTTCTCGCAGTATTGGCATTTCATGGTCAGTGGATTCTATCGCTGCCTTAAGGAGTGTCAACGTAAGCCGATCGACCGCTTGCGTGGTGCGGCCCGACGTCCACACTACAGGCGTGAACCCCGTACCGGGCGGTTTCGTCTGGCTTTCACGAACCACGCCGGATCTGTTTTTTTCGATTCCGTCGGGGCCGGCCCGGTCTCCGCTTTCTTCGCCTGACGCTTTCATCTGACGCATGCACAAGCCTGACGCCCCGACCTTTGCCCCGCTCGCCCGACGGTTCGATTTCGTGCCGGTTTTTCGGCGGCTTCTCAGTGATACGTTGACACCGGTGACGGCGTTCAAGCTGTTGGACGACGGCGGCCCGGCCTGTCTTTTCGAATCGGTGGTCGGCGGTGAAAAAGTCGGCCGATACAGTTTTCTGGCCGCCAAGCCGATTCGACGCTTCACCGCCACCCGAGGGGACGTTTCGGTCACCGAAGCCGGCCGGCCGGATCAGACTTTTCGATGCGACGATCCGCTGGCGATGTTCCGCAAGCATTTCGATCACAGCGTCGCCGAAATGGACGCCCTGCCGCCCTTCATCGGTGGCGCGATCGGCTATGCGGGATACGACGTGGTCCGTTACGTCGAAGACTTGCCCGACGCACCGCAGGACGATCGTGGGCTGCCCGACCTGGATTTCGGTTTTTACCACACGCTGTGTGTATTTGATCACGTCGACAAGACGATCTTGGTCGTCCACCTGGTCGATTGCCGTGATTTCGATCCGCAAGACCCGGGCCAAGTCGACCGGGCTTACCGAGACGCGGTCGATCAGATCGACGCCGTGGTGGCCAAGTTGTCCCAGCCGCACACGTTCCCCGTGGAAAGCGTCGCCGAGCCGGGCGATCCCGACGACGTGCTGAGGGTCGAAAGCAATTTCACCAAGGAAGCCTTTCGTCAAGGCGTGCTGAAGTGCGTCGAGTTCATCAAGGCCGGAGACATCTTTCAGGTCGTCCCGAGCCAACGCTTGGCCGTCAAGACCGACATCGACCCGTTGGAGATTTATCGTTCGCTGCGAGTGGTCAATCCCAGCCCGTTCATGTTCTTTTTGCGGACGCCGAAATGCGTCCTGGTGGGATGTTCACCGGAGATCATGTGTCGTGTCGCCGACCGGGTCGTCACCGTGCGTCCGCTGGCGGGAACACGACGACGCGGTTCGACGGCGGCCGAGGATCGCGCGCTCGAAAAAGAACTGTTGGCTGATCCGAAAGAACGCGCCGAACACGTGATGCTGGTGGACTTGGGACGAAACGACGTCGGCCGCGTGGCGAAATTCGGCAGCGTCGAACTGACCGAAGTCATGGTCATCGAACGCTACAGCCACGTGATGCACATCAGCAGCGAAGTCCAGGG
>CAYVRC010000275.1:0-2747 GCA_964453205.1 uncultured Pirellulaceae bacterium
CCGCCTTTGACGCTACCGCCGGCCATCCAAGTCGTGTAGCCTTTGTTGTTGTGGTCGCGACCGTCCCCGCCGGGCGCGTCGGGCGTGCGGCCGAACTCGCCGCCCCAGATGACCAGGGTGTCTTTCAGCAAATCACGACGCTTCAAATCGGCCAGCAGTCCCGCGATGGGCTTGTCGACTTCGCCGCACCGCTGCGGAAGTCCCGTCGAAAGCCGAAAATGGTGATCCCAATTTCCGTGTGTCAGTTCGACGAAACGGACGCCGGCTTCCACGAACCGTCGGGCCAATAAGCACTGCTTTCCGAACCCGGCCGTCGTCGGATCGTCCAGACCGTACAGTCGCTGTGTCGCCGCCGATTCGTCCGAGAGGTCCATCAACTCGGGGACCGCGTCTTGCATCCGAAACGCCAGCTCCAAAGATTCGATCGCTCCTTCGATGGCAGAGTCTTGGCCGTCGCTCTGCCGTTTTTTCTCGTTCAACGATTGAATGAAATTCAGCTGCCGACGCTGAGCCGATTCGGTGAGACGATCGTTTTTGATGTCGGGAATTTGATCCGCGGCTGAAGAACCGGTGCCGGCCCGGGCGGCCCGGAATCGTCGACCGGGACTTCCTATCCCTGATCCTTGATAGACGGCCGGCAAGAACGCGCTGCCGATGTTCTGCGACGCCCCGCGGGGCGGGTTGAGCGAAAGGAAGCCCGGCAGACTCTCGTTCTCCGTGCCCAATCCGTACAGCGTCCACGCCCCCAGCGACGGACGCACGAATTGGGCGTTGCCGGTGTGCATTTGGGTCATCGCCCTCGGGTGCACCGGTTGGTCACAGTGCATCGATCGGATCAGCGACAATTCGTCGGCGTGCTTGGCGACTTCGGGAAAAAGATCTGAGATCCATAGTCCGCTCTTGCCACGCTGTCGGAATTTCCATTGCGAGGCCAGCAATTTTCCGCCGAGTTTTCCTGTCTTGCCGGCGTCGCGTTGCAAGGCTTCCTTGTAATCGAACGTGTCAACGTGCGACGGGCCGCCTTGCATGCACAGGAAGATCACTCGCTTGGCACGCGCCTGAAAATGCGGCGGCTTTTCGGCCAGCGGGTTCGACCCCGTCGATGCCGCGACGCGAACCGCACTCAAACCGGCCAGTGCCAGATAGCCGAAGCCCGCGGTCGAGTAGCGAAGCCAATCGCGACGCGAAATCGTCGGCGACTCGTCTCGAAAAGGGTTCGTTTTCATGTTTCGGTCTCAGTCCAAATATCGGAATTCAGCGGACGCGAGCAACGCGTGACAAAACTGGCTCAAAGCGGATACGGAAACGACATCGGAAGAAACGCGACGACGCGAAAAAGTCCTGCCCGGTGATGCCGTTGCCAGACCGCGGAGATAATGGATGCTCTCTCGCAGTTCGTCGGGCGTTGCGGTTCGTCCGAACACCGTCAAAAAGGCCGACTCCACAATCGGGCGGACGGAGTCCTCTGATCGCAAGAGCTTTCGGGCCAGGTCGTCGCCCGCCCGCACGACCAGCGGGTTGTTCATCAGGAACAGAGCTTGATCGGCCGTGTCGGACGCCTCCCGACGACCGTTCAACATGTTCGTGTCGGCGAAATCAAAAACCTCCAACGACCTCGGCACCGCTCCCCGCGCGATCGGCAGATAAACCGATCGGTGCGGCGATGCGAAGTCCGGTGAATCGGATTTCGGAGTGGCGGGGTCGTTTTCGATGGAGGATCGGCCGGTTCCCCGTCCGCCGAAAAAACGATCGGCAAACGCACCGCGCCGCGCGGGAAGTCGATCGCGAATTCTGCCGGCGATCTGTGCTTGAAGGGAGACCAAGGGCGGTCGACCATCGGGACCGAGGATCGCCGGCCCGTACTCGGCGATTTCGGACGCCCTCGGTCGGTCCAGATTCAGTCGGCCGCTGATCATCAGCATCGCATCACGGATCGCCTCGGCTTCCAGTCGACGCCGATTCCCTCGGGAGAAGTATCGGTTTTCCGGGTCAGCCAAGAAAGATTCGTCGTCAACGGCGGACGCCAAGCGATAAGGACGCGACGTCACGATCCCTCGCACGACCGACTTGACCGACCACTCGTCGTCCATGAACTCGATCGCCAAATGGTCCAGCAGTTCCGGGTGACTGGGACCGGGCCCCGACATGCCAAAGTTGTCCGGGTCTTCGACAATGCCACGACCGAGCAAATGCAACCAGATTCGATTGACCATCACCCGCGCCGTCAGCGGGTTTTCACGACTGGTCATCCAGCGAGCCAGTTCCAAACGTCCGCTGGAATCTTCGTCGGGCGTCTGTGCCGGTGCGTCGATGACGCGAATGAAACCACGCCGGATCGGTTGTGCCGGTTGACCGACGTCGCCGCGAACCAGCAGTCGCGCGTCGGACGGTTCGTCGGCGTCCTGAACGCCCAAGCAGAACGTCAGCGGTCGTCCGTCGTCGCCGACCGAGTTCAGTTTCGCCGATAGGCCGCCGATTTGCTGATCCAGACGACCTTGATTCAGCAAGTGACGGCGGGCGGAGTCGTCGGCCTCGCCAGACCTCGGCGTCCGTGACACTCGAACCGCTTCGGCATAGTCTTGACGCAGCGATTCGAGCTGCCGAACCAACTCGGGACGCCGGTCCGGATCGATCGACGCGTCGAACGGGTTGGGATCATCGATCGGCAGGATCAGCAGGTCACTGGTCCGACGGACGCGACGGCTGGATACTCCGCCGAAGAAAGTTTCGGTGCTGCCAAAGATCCC
>CAYVRC010000276.1:0-2572 GCA_964453205.1 uncultured Pirellulaceae bacterium
CTCGATCCTCGGCGCGGAGCCCGGCGGTCCCGCTCAGTCCGCCGCCGACCAGCGTCAATAAGGTCAAAGCCAGGGTGCGACGTCGAAGGTTTCGTAGACGAACAGCGAACCGATCGGATCGCTGAATCATCTTGTTTTGACGGTCACACACTTGCACATCCTTGCAGCAAAGCAACTTGGCTCATGCGCCCCCCGGCGCACCGCTCCGAAACAATCGACACCGACACCCCGGCCGTCGTGGGAACAACGGGCGCGGCCGACTCGGATGCAAGAGTTATCGGATGCAGGTGCGAACGACATTAACGATTCTGCCGATCCGTCCCGTCGCATCGATTGTGGCAGTCGTGCGTAAGTTAATCTTTGCAACGCCGGCCGTCGCGTCGCCGCGTCGATTCGAACGCGACGACCGCGGCGGTCACCGACAGGTTCAAACTGTCCGCTTTCCCCAGCATCGGCAAGCGAAACCCCTTCACCGCGAGCGACGCGGTGCCTTGCCACGCGTCGCCCAGCCCGTTCGCTTCGCTGCCCAACACCACGGCGACGTTGCCATCCCAAGGGGTCTGCCACAACGTCGATGAACTTTGCGGACGCGCCGCGAACGCCGAAAACCGGTTTTCGATCAGAAAGGATTCAAGTTCCTCGCGGGAGGCCACCGCCGCCGGCACGGTGAACAGGGTCCCCAGACTGCTGCGAATCGCGTTGGGATTGAACGGATCGATCGAGCGTCCGGTCAAAACCACCGCATCCACGCCCGCCGCGTCGGCCGAACGAAAGACGGCGCCCAAGTTTCCCGGCTTTTCGATCGAATCCAAGACCAGCACGAAGGCGTTTTTCGACAGCGACAAGGCTTCCAGGTTCCAGGTCGGCTCGGCAAACTCCGCGACGACGCCTCGCGTTTTTTCGCCGTAACTGATGCGGTGAAGGGCTGCCGAGGACAGCGGCTGAATCACTTCGGCGGCCGTCATCACGGTTTCGACATCGGCATCGTTGGCAGGCTCCGGCGGCCGTTTTTCGGCCGCCTCGTCCTGGACGAAGTAAACGCATCGCGGCCGCAAACCGCCGGCGACCGCGCGAGCCGCTTCGCGCCAACCGTCGACCAGAAACAGCCCCGATTGCCGACGTCGACGATTGTCACGTAGCCGCATCAACCGGCGAATCGTCGGATTCGCCGCGCTGTGAATGACCGGTCGCGGGTCGTGGGGGCGTGGGGATGGGGACACCGATGACCTACCGCTTGGCGTGTGTCTGTTATGTTCTGCGAAGTTTAATTCACGACAGGCCGGATCGCCGAGGCCCCCGTCCGCCCAAGCCGCTTTCATCCGCTTTGATTCTTCATGTCCGACGATCTCTCTTGCTACCGCGTCGAAAACCGCCGCGACCAAAAAGCTTTTTTGAACCTGGAAGCCCGCCTGTATCGCGACCAGCCCCACTGGGTGCCACCGCTGTGGGGCGTCCGCAAGGAATTGCTGAACTTCAAACACCACCCGTTTTACGACGATGCGGACGCCCAAGCGTTCCTGGTCCGCCGCGGTCAACGGATCGTCGGTCGAGTCCTGGCGATCGCCAACCACGCCCACAATCGACACCACGAGGACAAGATCGGCTTCTGGGGATTTTATGAATGCGAGGACGATCAAGCCGCCAGCGACCTGCTGCTTTCCGCCGCCTGCGACTGGCTGAAAACCAAAGGCCTGACCTCCGCCCGCGGGCCGGTCCACCCCAGCTTGAATTACGAATGTGGCGCGTTGATCGACGGTTTCGACACGCCGCCGACGTTTTTGATTCCTTACAACATGCCGTACTACGACCGGCTGATCCGAGATTTCGGCTTCAAAAAATCGCAAGACATGTTCAGTTACGACGCCGGCATGGATGACCTGACGGAATTGGACCCCAAGCTGGCTTTCGTGATCGGCGAAGCGACGAAACGTTTCGACGTGAAAACGCGGCCGATCAGCCGCAAGAACTTCGACCAAGACGTGCGTGCGTTCCTGGCGATCTACAACACGTCGCTGCAACAGACTTGGGGTTACGTGCCGATGAGCGAATCGGAAATCAAACACCAAGCCGCCGGGCTGAAGCACCTGATCGTTCCCGAATTGACCAGCATCGCCGAGATCGACGGACAGCCGGTCGGTGCCGGATTCGGCTTGCTGGACTACAACGTGATCATCAAAAAAATCAACGGAAAACTTTTCCCGTTCGGCTGGCTGACCCTGTTGACCCAGCGAAAAAACATCAAACGCCTTCGCTTGATCAGCACGAACGTCTTGCCGAAATACCAAAAATGGGGCGTCGGTCTGGTCACGCTCGCCCGCATCCTGCCGGACGCCTTGGAGTACGGCATCGAAGTCGGCGAGTTCAGCTGGGTCCTGGAATCCAATTCGCTGTCGCGAAACACGATCGAACGCGGCGGCGCGACCCGCACCAAAACCCTGCGGCTGTACGATCGTCCGCTGACGTGAATCGACGGGTTCCCCGATCGACTTCTGCTCCCGCGGCGAAACCCATTGCTAGGCAGAACCGCACGCGGCAACCATAATCAGGCCTCCCGCGGTCTCGGCGGGCTCGC
>CAYVRC010000277.1:0-2569 GCA_964453205.1 uncultured Pirellulaceae bacterium
CATTTCGATTCTCATCAGGTCGGCGGCACGGTCCAGTCGTCGACCGTCAAGCAGGCCGCCGAGTTGAGGAAGCATGACCGCCGCGATGGCGGTCAGAATTGCCAACGTCAGCAAAACTTCCAGCAGCGTGAAGCCGGCGCGATAGACGACAGGCTTGACCACGGGCGATCAGGATCCGGTCACGACCAGGTCGTCTTCCGTGTTGACTTGACCGTCGCTGCCGCCGCTACGCAGTTCGAATTCGTTTCCGGTCAACTTGTAAACGATTTCCTTGCTCCACGCGTCTTTCGGGATTTCCTCCATGATCGGCTTGCCCCACTTGGCTTTGAGCGCCGAATCGCTCGGCCCTTCGACCAAATTGTCCAACGTTTCGGGCAGTGAGTTCATGCGGATTTGGTACATCTGAATGCCCTGCTTCAGAGCGTTCAGCTGCGTGATCGTCGCGTTTCGGTTGGCGTCGTCACCGGCGCTGGACAAGTTCACGACCGCGATGCCGCCGACGACGACCAGGATCGACAGCACCAGCAACAGTTCCAACAAGGTGAAACCGACGCGTGCCGACCGGTGCCGCCGGTTCGCCCAAGCGGCCCGCGACGGAAGAAGACGGACGGGCGATGAGCAAGCGGGCCCGGCAGTGGGGTGATGGAGATGGTGATACATGATCGCTTGAACGAATCTTTTGCGGGGAGGGTAAAGGTGGGGATCCAGGCGGGACGCAGCCCGGCATCGGGTGCCCTCTCATTGTAACCGGTCGACGGGTCAAAAGTTCCGGCCGATTCAGGTGTCTTCCCAGGTTTTGCCGACCGCGACGTCGACCTTCAAGGGCACAGCCAGGTCCGCGACACTCGTCATCACTTGTTCGACCAAATCGCTCAGTTCTTGGCAATCCTGCTCGTGGACTTCGAACAGCAGCTCGTCATGAATCTGCAACAGCAAGCGTGCCCTCAGCCCCGAATCGGCCAGTCGCGAGTGAACGCTCAGCATCGCCAGCTTGATCAAGTCGGCCGCACTGCCCTGAATCGGCGTGTTGATCGCGATCCGCTCGGATTCGGTCAAGCTGCGGCGTTTGACCCGGTCCAGCCGTGCCACGTCGCGGACGCCTTGCACGTCACGGCGGCGGCCCAACATCGTTTCGACGTAGCCCTCGCGGCGGCAATCCGTCAAGGTCCTCATCATGAAATCTTCCACGCCCGGATAACGCGAAAAATAAAGTTCGATGTAGTCACGGGCCTCGTCGCGGCTGATCCCCAGCGTCTTAGCCAAGCCGAACGGACTTTGCCCGTAGACGATGCCGAAGTTGATGGTCTTGGCCATCCGGCGCAAGTCCGACGTCACTTCCGATTCGTCGATCTGATTGACTTCGGCCGCCACGCGGGTGTGAATGTCGGCGTCGTCGTGATAAGCCTTGATCAAGGCTTCGTCGCCGCTGTAATGGGCCAGCACACGCAGTTCGATCTGCGAATAATCCGCCCCCAGCAACATCCAGTCGTCGTCGCCGGCCGTGAAGGCCGCACGGATCGCGCGGCCCTGCGGCGTGCGGATCGGGATGTTTTGCAGGTTCGGATCGGAACTGCTCAGTCGCCCCGTCGCCGCCACGTCTTGCCGAAACGAGGTATGGATGCGACCGGTCTTGTCGCAAATCAGCAGCGGCAGGGCATCGATGTAGGTGTTCTTCAGCTTCGTCAACTGGCGATATTCCAAAACCTTGGCGGGCAATTCGTGATCCCGCGCCAATTCCTCCAACACCGACGCATCGGTGCTGAAACCCGTCTTGGTTTTCTTCACGGCCGGCAGATTCATTTCCTTGAACAGGATCTCGCCCAACTGCTTCGGGCTGTCGACGTTGAACTCGCGCGGCGCCAGTTCCATGATCTGTTCGTGCAGCTCGGCGATTTGCGCGGTGAACGTGCCGCTCATCTTGTTCAAATGCCCCGCGTCCACACGGATCCCGTTGAACTCCATCTCCGCGAGGACGTCGATCAGGGGCATCTCCACGTCGCGGAACAGGTCGCCCAACTTGTCGGCCGCGGCCAGTTGCCGCCTGACCATCGGTGCGATGCGGATCGGAACGTCGACGTCCTCGCAGGCGTAGTCGCAGACCACCGCGACGTCGACCTGGTCCATGCGGATCTGTTTCTTGCCGGTGCCGATCAGTTCCTTGATGGGCGTCGTCGGGTGATTCAAGTAACGCTTGGACAGATCGTCCAGCGTGTGATTTCGGCCTCCCGGATTCAGCAAGTAGTCGGCCACCATCGTGTCGACGGCGATGCCCTTCAAACGCAGACCGATCGAACGCAAGACCACCATGTCGAACTTCAGGTTCTGGCCGATTTTTTCGATCGCCGGGTTCTCCACGACGTCGCGAAGGATGTCGGCCAGCGTGGCTTCGTCGATCGTCGGCGATCCGGGTTCGCCGATGCCGACCGGCCCGCGGACGGGAATGTAAGCCGCTTTGCCGACGTCCCAGGCGATCGAAACGCCGACCAAGTCACTGGCCCGCGGGTTCGTCCCGGTCGTCTCGGTGTCGATCGCGATGCGGGCGCACGAACTTAACTGTTCGGCCAACTGT
>CAYVRC010000278.1:0-2566 GCA_964453205.1 uncultured Pirellulaceae bacterium
GCTGCGGACTCAAATGCTGACGCCTCATCGCCGATCAGTTTCGAGTTGGACATCCAACCGATCTTGTCAGCCCAGGGTTGTAACGCGGGCGCCTGCCACGGCAAACAACGCGGCCAAAACGGGTTTCAGCTTTCCCTGTTGGGATTCGATTCGGACTCCGACTACGACGCCCTCGTGCACCAAGCACGCGGACGCAGAGTCCGGCTGACCTCGCCGAAGCAGAGCTTGCTGGTTCAAAAAGCCACCGCCGAATTGCCCCACGGCGGCGGACAAAAAATCAAACCCGATTCGCCGGCTTACCAAACGCTGGTCCGATGGATCAGGCAAGGGGTTCCTCGCCGGATCGAAGACGAACCGGTCGTGCAATC
Source organism: uncultured Pirellulaceae bacterium (assembly GCA_964453205.1). Lineage (GTDB taxonomy): Bacteria > Planctomycetota > Planctomycetia > Pirellulales > Pirellulaceae > Crateriforma. Next base: position 369 of record CAYVRC010000278.1, read on the forward strand.
GATCTCGCTGGCCGATTCGAAATTCGCACTGACGCCCGGTGGGCAGGCGACGCTCGCCGTGACGGCTCACTACAGCGACGGCAGCACCCGCGACGTGACCGCCCTGACCAGCTTCCTGTCCAACGACGCCGCGATCGCCGATGTCGATTCGCTCGGACAGATCACCGCCGGAGAAATTACCGGCCAGACCGCCGTCATGGCGCGGTACATGAACCTGATCCGAGTCGCCGACATCACGATCCCACGCACCGAATCGGTGCCACCAAGCTACTACGCCGACTTGCCGCGCGCGAACTTCATCGACGATTCGGTTTACGACCAACTCGAACAACTGCAAATCCGGATCTCCGACCCCGCCGACGACGCCACGTTCCTCCGCCGAGTTTACACCGATGTGATCGGACGCATCCCGACGTCCGAACAAGCCCGCGAGTTCCTGGATTCCGACGAACCGAACAAACGCGAGCGTTTGGTCGACGAGTTACTCCGGCGGCCCGAATACATCGACCACTGGGCCAACCAATGGGCCGACTTGTTGCGACCCAATCCGTATCGCGTCGGCATCAAAGCGGTGCTGAATTATGACAACTGGATTCGCCGACAGTTCCGCGAGGACGTCCCGTATGACGTCTTCGTGCATCGCTTGGTCACCGCATCGGGAAGCACGTGGCACAACGGCGCGACGACGCTGTTCCGTGACCGACGCAGTCCCGACGAGGTCGCGACGCTGGTCAGTCAGTTGTTCCTCGGCGTGCGGTTGGAATGCGCCAAGTGCCATCACCATCCGTTTGAAAAGTGGAGCCAACACGACTTCTATTCTTTCGCGGCGTTCTTCGGCAAAGTCGGCCGCAAGGGCAAAGGCCTCTCGCCACCGATCTCCGGCGGTGAAGAAATCGTGTACGCGTCCGATCGCGGCGAAGTCCGCCACCCGGTGACCGACGAAGTGTTGCCGCCATCACCGCTGTTCGGCGAAACGGCGGGCGTCGATGAGTTGACGGATCCGCGTCAGGCACTGGCCGATTGGATGGTTTCGCCGGAAAACGATTTCTTCGCCCAAGTGCAAGTCAACCGCGTCTGGTCGCTGCTGATGGGACGCGGCATCGTGGAACCGGTCGACGATCTGCGGAGCACGAACCCGCCAAGCAACGCAGCCCTTTTGGAAAAGCTGGCCGAACACTTCCAAGCGTCCGGCTTCGATCAAAAAGAACTGATCAAAACGATCGTGCTGTCGAACGTTTACGCGATCCGATCCCGGCCGAACGAGACCAACGCGTCGGACCGTTTGAACTATTCGCGTCACTACCGCCAACGCTTGCGTGCCGAAGTGTTGCACGACGCGGTTGCGACGGTCACCGAAACGCCGGACGATTTTTCGGCGCTGCCGCCCGACGGTCGAGCCAGCCAGATTTGGACGCACCGAATCGGATCGACTTTCTTGGACACGTTCGGTCGGCCCGACGAAAACAAGGACCCACCTTGCGAACGGATTACCGATTCGTCGGTCACCCAAACCTTGCACCTGATGAATTCACGCGAACTTGATCGGCGAGTCCGAAGCGATTCGTCCCGCGCCGCCCGGTTGGCCGAAAGCGATGCGGCGCCGGCCGAGATCGCGACGGAGTTGTACTTGGCCGTTTTCTCTCGGCATCCTTTGCCCGACGAGTTGCGATATGTCGAAACGTTGATCTCGCAGGCCGGTGACGACCGCCGAGCGGTGATCGAAGACGTGATGTGGTCGATGCTGAATTCACCGGAATTCATCATCCAAAATTAAATGAGGAACCCGAAGCGTCAGCGAGGAATCTCCTTTGACTCCTTTGCTCGCTGACGCTTCGGGTTACCGATCAGTCGAACATGGCGTTGTCCGGCTGCCCCCTCGACCGAGAATCGACGTCACTTACGAACACGAAACAATTCAAACTCAATCCAGTAGAGGTCAATGATGGCGACGACTTGGACCAATTGCGAAGGGCTGACCCGCCGCGACGCAATGCGACTCGGACTCGGCGGTTTGGTGGGCGGCGGGCTGGCCGGATCGCTGGCGGCCAAGGCGCACGCCCGCACCGCGTCTGGGGTGCTCAAGACGCAGGCCGACGCGTGCATCCTGGTGTGGCAAGACGGCGGGCCGAGTCACTACGAAACGTTCGATCCCAAACCGGACGCGCCGGTCGAGATCCGCGGCGAATACCAACCGATCA
>CAYVRC010000279.1:0-2432 GCA_964453205.1 uncultured Pirellulaceae bacterium
GCTCGAACAGCTAGCTGGCGACATGCTACCGAATGCAACCGCAGAACAGCGGATCGCAACCGGCTTCCATCGCAACACGATGCTTAACGAAGAGGGTGGAATTGACCCGATGGAGTTTCGCTTCTACGCGATGACGGATCGGGTGGCGACCACCGGCACCGTCTGGCTCGGGTTGACCGTCGGCTGCGCCCAGTGTCACGACCACAAATTCGATCCCATCGAACAGAAAGAGTACTACCGGCTGTTCGCGTTTTTCAACAATCAAGACGAACCGACACTGAAGGTTTACGACGCGGAAGTCGACTCCGATGCGTTGATGGCCGAACGCAAGTCGATTCAGCGAAAACTTGACCGATGGGTCCAGCAACAGCAGGAGTCGCTGTCGCGTTGGGAATCCATGCTCGACGATTCCGCCAAAAAACAGCTCAGTCAATCCGTTCGCAAAGCCTTGCAGGTCGACGCGAAAAAAAGAAAGCCGTCGCACTGGGAGACCTTGGCGAAAGCCGTCGACGATCGGCCGGACCGATGGGACGGGCCGGTTCAACGGCGGGATCAGATCGACGAGCAATTGAACAGCGCTCCGACGACGCTGGTGCTGCGGGAACGCGACCAGCCGCGTGAGACGACGGTATTCATCAACGGCGACTTCACACGCCCCGATCTCCCCGTGAATCCCGATGTTCCCGCCGTCTTGCCTTCCCTTCCCCCACCCAGTGACGACCGCCGCGGTGGCTCCGATCGGCTACCCGACCGTCTGGATCTGGCGCATTGGATCGTCAGCCCGCGTCATCCGTTGACCGCGCGGGTGATCGTCAATCGTGTTTGGCAGCAGTATTTCGGTCGGGGCATCGTGGAAACCGAGAATGACTTCGGTTTGCAAGGCTCACCCCCGTCGCATCCGGAGCTGCTCGATTGGCTCGCCTTGGAATTCGTCTCCAAAGGCTGGAGTTTGAAGGATCTTCACCGGACCATTCTGACTTCGCACACCTACCGGCAAAGTTCCGTTCGACGACCGATCCATGCCCAGCTTGATCCCGGCAATTATTTCTTGTCGCATCAGCAACGGTTGCGGTTGGATGCCGAAATCATCCGCGACGTGGCTTTGGCGGTCAGCGGGATGTTGTCGCCGAAGATGGGTGGGCCGTCGGTCTTTCCGCCGATCCCCGACGGAGTCATGGGGCAAGGCCAAATCAAACGGACGTGGCGAGTCAGCAAGGGCGGGGACAAGTATCGCCGGGCGCTCTACACGTTCGTTTATCGCGGTTCGCCGCCACCGGCACTGAGCGTGTTCGACGCGCCCGAGGGCCGCAACACCTGCACCCGACGGATCCGCAGCAACACTCCGTTGCAGTCGTTGACGCTGATGAACGACGCCAGCTTTTTCGAATTGGCCCGATCGCTGGAAAAGACCATCCGCCGCGACGGTTTGGAAAACGCATTTCGACGCTGCACGGCACGCGTGCCGGCCCCGCAAGAATTGGCGGTCCTGAAGCAACTCGATCCGCTCAACGCCGCCCGCGCCCTTTTGAATCTTGACGAAACGGTGACCCGAGAATGACGACTGACAAATCCCTCGCATCGCTCCTTTACCAGACACGTCGGCACTTTCTGAGCCGTTGCTCGATGGGTTTGGGGGCGATGGCGCTCGGCACGTTGGCCGCCCGCGAAAACGGTTCGGCAAGCATGCCGACGGTGGACAATCCGATGCGTCCCAAACCGGGACATTTTCCGGCCCGGGCCAAGAACGTCATCTTTTTGTTCATGGCCGGCGGGCCGTCGCAATTGGACATGTTCGAACACAAGCCACAGCTGGACGCCCTGAACGGCAAGCCGATCCCGCAAAGCTTTGTCGAAGGCAAGCGATTCGCGTTCATGAACAGCAGCCACCGGACGGATCTGTTGGCGACGCGGCGGAGTTTTGCCCGCCACGGGGAAACCGGCACCTACGTCAGTGATTTGCTGCCACACACCGCCAAGATCGTCGATCAGTTGACGTTGGTGACGACCTGCAAGACCGACCTGTTCAATCATGCCCCCGCCAAACTGTTCATGAACGCCGGAAGCGGTCTGTTCGGACGGCCCAGCATGGGCGCTTGGATCACGTACGGTCTGGGAAGCGAGTGTGAAGACTTGCCCGGATTCGTGGTGTTGCAAAGCGGGCCTCGCGGCCCACGCGGCGGAGCGTCGCTGTGGAGCAGCGGTATTCTGCCGACGACGTTTCAGGGCGTTCCGCTCCGGAATCAGGGTGATCCGATCGTCAATCTTTCCACTCCCGAAGCGATCACGGCGACGCAGCAGCGCGAGTTGGTCGACGCGGTCAGCGCCCTGAACCGTCAACGTTTGGAAGCGACCGGCGACGCCGAGATCGCGACACGCATCAACGCGTACGAAATCGCTTTTCGAATGCAGACCAGTGCGCCGGAATTGATGGA
>CAYVRC010000280.1:0-2351 GCA_964453205.1 uncultured Pirellulaceae bacterium
GGAACAAGTGATGCTACCGGCGCTCTGTTTGGGGGCTCCGATCGCCGCTGATGACGCCCGGCTCTCGCGTGCCGGGATGTTGGAATCGCTGTCGCGGGAGCACGTCCGCACGGCGGTGGCCAAAGGATTGCCGAAGCACTTGGTGATCTTTCGTCACGTCTTGCCCGGCGCGATGTTGCCCGTCGTTTCCTACCTGGGGCCGGCGACCGCACGGGTGCTGACCGGATCACTGGTGCTCGAACAGATCTTTGCGTTGCCGGGGCTGGGCAGCCATTTCATCAACGCGGCGATCCAGCGGGACTACACGTTGGCGATGGGAATGGTGCTGACGTACACGGTGATCTTGTTCGTCATGAACAGCTTGGTCGATTTGGCGTACGCGATCATCGATCCGCGGGTGGAGTTGGCATGACCGTGGATGACCGACAGGACTTGGAACAGATTCTCGCCGAAGCCGAGCAGATTCAAGGCGTCTCGTTGTGGCAGGACGCTTGGCGGCGTCTACGTCGAAATCGCTTGGCGAGCGCTTCGATGGTGGCGCTGATCGGGTTGGCACTTGCCGCGTTTTTGACGCCGTTGATTCCGTTGCAAAGTCCGATCGACAAAGACTTGAACCATCGCCAATTCATGCCGCCTTCGGTTCAACCGGCTGTGATGGGCAGTCGGACCGAATTGCAATTCGAGCAAAACCGTTTGACGGCGGAATTGGCCAAGCACGCGGCGTTGGTCGCATCACTGACCGCCGAGTCGGTTGAAACGGAGGATACGGACCGGCGGGCCGAGATCGCTTCGCGGCTGAAACAGCTACGCCGCGTCGGCCATCCCTTCAATCAGTTGTGGAACGACCTGGATCCGGTCGCCTGGTCGATGTGCCGAGCCCGGGTGGCAATCTTTGGCGACTACGCCGTCCCGTCGATCTTCGGCTGCGATCAACTCGGACGCGACGTGCTGTCACGAATCATGTGGGGCGCCCGCGTTTCGCTGACGGTGGGATTGGTCGCGACGCTGGTGAGTCTGTTGATCGGGGTCAGCTATGGTGCGATCGCGGGGTATTTCGGCGGCTGGGTCGACGCGACGATGATGCGTGTTGTCGACACACTGTATTCGGTGCCGTTTATTTTCGTCGTCATTTTCCTGATGACTTTTTTGGGGGAAGACAGCGTCAAGGCTCGACTGGAATCGTTGGGTGTGGATCAACTGACGATCTTTTACTTGATCATCGGCGCGATCTATTGGCTGACGATGTCTCGGGTCGTCCGCGGGCAAGTGTTGTCGCTACGGCACGAACCGTTCGTCGAAGCGGCGCGAACGATCGGAGCGTCGCCGGCACGAATCGTGTTTCGGCATCTGGTCCCCAACGTGTTGGGCGTGGTGATCGTGTACCTGACGCTGACGATTCCCGCGGTGATGCTGTTCGAAGCGTTCTTGTCGTTCTTGGGTTTGGGCGTATCGCCGCCGGACGTCTCGTGGGGGCTGCTGCTCAAGGACGGCGTCGACGCGCTCTCCAGCGTCAAACTGTTCTGGTGGATGGTGGTGTTTCCCGGCGCCGCGCTCGCGCTGACTTTATTCGCGTTGAATTTTTTGGGCGACGGATTGCGTGACGCCTTGGACCCGAAAATGAAGAATCGCGATTGATGTCCCCGCCTTTGCTCCGCGTCGATGATTTGCATGTCAGTTTCAAAACGGACGAAGGGATCGTCCGCGCCGTTCGCGGCGTCTCGTTCGATGTCGGTCAAGGCGAAACGCTGGGACTGGTCGGCGAAAGCGGCAGCGGAAAAAGCGTCACCAACATGGCGATGATGGGACTGATCCCGATGCCACCGGGACGGATCGATGGCGGGACGGCGATGTTCGACGGACTGGACCTGCTCGCGGCCGATCAGCGGCAGTTACGCAAGATTCGCGGGCGACGAATCGCGATGATTTTTCAAGATCCGATGACGGCGCTGAATCCTTTGATGACCGTCGGACAACAGTTGACCGAGGCGACCAGGTGGCATTTAGGGCTGACGCGACGTCAGGCGGTCGCCAAGGCCGTCGAGATGATGCAGTGGGTCGGCATCGCTGCGCCGGAAAAGCGATTGCGAGATTATCCGCATCAGTTCAGCGGCGGCATGCGTCAGCGGGTGATGATCGCGATGGCACTGTCGTGCGAACCGGACTTGTTGATCGCCGACGAACCGACGACCGCGTTGGACGTCACGATTCAGGCCCAGATCTTGGACCTGCTGGGTGATTTGCAGCGTCGGCGGGGGACGAGCATCATCCTGATCACGCACGATTTGGGCGTCGTCGCGGCCCAGTGTGATCGCGTGATGGTCATGTATGCCGGACGCGTGGTGGAGAAAGCG
>CAYVRC010000281.1:0-2271 GCA_964453205.1 uncultured Pirellulaceae bacterium
TGTTGCGATTCAACGAAGCCGCCGTCGCCGACCCGGTACTGGCGGTCGATGAGTTTTATCAACAAAGTTTGCAAATCATCAGCAGCCCCGAAGCCCAAGCGGCGTTCGACATCCATCAGGAACCTGATGAGGTCCGTGACGCTTACGGACGCAACACGTTCGGCCAACAAGCCTTGCTGGCTCGGCGGCTGGTCGGCGCGGGCGTTCCCTTCGTGACGTTGTATCATGGCGGTTGGGATCATCACCGAGACCTGTTCAAATCGCTGCGTGAAAAGCTGCCGCCGTTCGAGGCGACCGTCGCGGCGCTGGTCTCCGATCTCAAACAACGCGGCATGCTGGAACGAACCCTGGTCGTCGTGCTGGGCGAATTCGGACGCACGCCGAAGATCAACGACCGGGGCGGACGCGATCATTGGTCCAACGCCATGAGCGTGATGTTCGCCGGCGGAAGAACGCCGGGCGGCCAAGTCGTCGGGGCGACCGACCGACAAGGCTACGCCGCCGTGCAACGCGTGCTCTCACCGGAGAATTTCGTTTCGACGATCTATCGCAAGTTGGGCATCGATCCCGGACAAGTGATGTATTCGCCTGAAGGACGTCCGGTTCACTTGGTCAGCGACGCGACCCCCATCGACGAATTGATGAGCTGAGCGATGGTGTTTTTTTTACCAGCGACCTTTCAGTTGACTACGCCAGACCGCCGCGGGCGGCTGTGGCTCGGTTGCTTCGTCACGCTTTGGATGACGTCGACGTTTTTGACATCCTCGGCGGAGGGCCAGGTCACCCTCAGCCGAATCTTTCCCCCCGTGGTCTCGATCGGTGAAACGTCCACGGTGACCGCCGAAGGCAAGTTCGCCGCGTGGCCGCCGACGATCCTGTGCGACCGCGATGACGTGCACATCACCGCCGGCGAAGATTCCGGCGAACTGAACGTTCGCGTCGCCAAAGCTACCGATCCCGAAGCTGCCGATCCCGAAGCTGCGGCCCCTGGCGTCGCGTGGGTTCGCATGACCGATTCCCAATCGGCGTCGGATTGGGTTCCGGTCCTGGTCACGTCAGCCAAAGTCGTCGAAGAAGCCGAGCCGAATAATCGCATCGCGGAAACTCAAACGGTGGCCATGCCCGCCGTGATCGCCGGGCGGCTTGCCAAGGGCGGCGACAGCGATGCATACCGGCTCAATGTCCAGGCCGGGCAAACGTTGGTCGCGTCGCTGACGGCCCACCGCGTGCTCGGCTCGCCGATGGATGCGGTACTGCAATTGAGCGACCTCGACGGCAACGTGTTGTCGCAATCCGACGACGTCCGAGGTCTCGATCCGCAAATCGTCTTCACCTTTGACACTGACATCCAGTGCGTCGTCCGCGTGTTCGCTTTTCCCGAAACGCCCAACAGCACGATCGGTTTCGCCGGGTCGGACGACTTCGTCTACGCGATGGATCTGACCACGGGTCCGTTTCTCGATCACGTCGCGGTCGGACGATCGAGCGTGCTTCCGTTCGGCTACAACCTGGACTCATCCGACGCGGACGACTTCGCAAAATCGGTTCGCGTTTCCGATCCGACGCGAGTGTCCCCGTCGGTCGCGAGCCTTCCCGGTGCGTCGGGCTGGGATTGGGTCCGACAGCCGCGCGACGGATCGGTCACCCCGTTCCACCGCGTCGGATTCGACGGAAAATTACCGGCGCTGATCAGCGGACACATCGAATCGCCGGGTGATCAACACACGTACCTTTTCGAGACGTCTCGAGGCACCCGATATCGAGCCGAGATTCGGTCGAAGGTTTACGGGTTCCCGCTCGATTCGCAGTTGGTCATCTTGGACCCGAAGTCCGAACAAGAACTGGCTCGCAACGATGACATTTCCCGCGGCGGGTACGACGCGGGCGTCGAGTTCACCGCCAAGGATGACGGGCCGGTGGAAGTCCGTGTCGATGACTTGGTCGACGGATTCGGCCCGCGGCACGTTTACGAATTGATGCTATCGCCGGTTTCGCCGCGCTTTGAAATCACGGTCCCGGCGGAACGGTTCGTGGTCGCCACCGACAAGCCGGTTGAGATCACGGTGTCGATCGTCCGCTCCGGCGGGTTCAACGGCGAGCTTCGCATTTCCGCGGTCGACCTACCCGAAGGCGTCACCTCTGAAGCAGCGGTCTCCGAACCGAAAGGCGAAACGTCCAAGTCGGTCAAACTCAAGTTGACCGCGTCCGACGCGTCAGCGGTTCACGCCCCGTTTCGCATCGTCGCTGTGCCCATTGATGAAAAGGGTGAAC
>CAYVRC010000282.1:0-2186 GCA_964453205.1 uncultured Pirellulaceae bacterium
CTGAATCGCTAAAGAAGACGCGGTTCAAATCCCCCGGCAACGCCTCGGCCAATCGTCCGGCCAGCCGCATCGCGGGTTCGTGTTGCACGCCGCCGAACATGACGTGCGGCATTCGCTCCAACTGCTTTCGCATCTGACCGACGAGGTGCGGATGGTTGTATCCGTGACAGGCGCACCACCAGGACGCCATCGCGTCGATCAGCTCGCGTCCATCGGCCAAGCGAAGACGCACGCCCGAGGTTTCGACGACCGCGACGGGCAGCGGGGCCGTTTTCATTTGGCAATAAGGCATCCAAATGTGATCGACGTTTTCGGCTTGCCAAGCGGGAGGCGGTTGCCGATCGACAGCGGTCGCCGCTGCGTGTTTCGAATCGGTCATCCCTGAACCACCTTTCCCTTACAGCCCGTCGTCACGACGATCGACACCGGCCAACAGTTTGACCAGCGCGGTCCTCAGCTCGCGGACCTTCAACGGTAACGCCAACAGTTTTCGGTTCGGGCCTCGACGCGATTCCCGGATGATGCGTTCTTGGCGTCGATCGGCCAGCAAGATCGACGGAATCTCGCAAGTGTGTTCGTCGGTCGCGAACTTGTTGAACGCCTGAAGCGCCAACGTGCCCAGCTCGGCGGCGCCGAAGATCACACAGTCGGCCGGCTTTTCATCATCGGTCGCGAAACGTCCCAGCGCTCGACTCGGATCGCTGATCACCAGGACGCGGTAGCCTTTGGATTTCAGCCGCTCGCGGACCGCGTTTTGCAATTCGACTTTGGATTCGACCAGCATGACCACGTAGCCGTCGCCTTCGTTGGACGGGCCGGCATCATCGTCTTCGGCGCCGCTGCTGACCGAATATTCCTCGACCCGGCGGCGATCTCCACCGGCCAGCATCTCCATCGTCCGCTTCGTTTCGGTTTGCAAAGCATGCGCCGATTGGATCCGCTTTTCCGGCCGAAACGTCATCGCCCGTTGCACCAAATGGTTGACGGCGCCGGGAATGTCCGGCACCAACTCGTGCAGCGGTTGAATTTCCTGAAAACGGCTGACGTTCATTCGTGACAAGCGGTCGCGGGTCTCCGAAAGCGCCGGTTGCCCGGCCAACATGTGGTACAGCATGTTGCCGGCAAAAAACACGTCGCTACGCGGGTCGTCTTTTCGCACATTGGTGGAGCGTTCCAGCGTCGCGTAATCGATCGCCCGTGCGTTGGGACAGTCGGCGATCTCCTCCGGGTTGCTGCGATCGCTCAACGACGCCAAACCGAAGTCGACCAACTTGGCCACTCCGTCGGACGTCGTCAAAACGTTGGAGAGTTTCAGGTCACGGTGGGCGATCCCCAACGACGCGGCGTACGCCAAACCGGCTGAGATTTCGTAAGTGAATTTCAACGCCAGTTCGGCCGGCAACTTGCCGCGGATCTTGACCAACTCTCGCAACGTTTGGCCTTCGACGAATTCCATCACCAGGAACGGATTTCGCTTGTCCGGAACCACTTCAAAGATGCTGACGATGTTCGGGTGACGAAGCTTCAATCCCATGCTGCCCTCGCGAAGGAACTGCTCCAATTCGGCCGCTTCGTCGCGAAACCGCTTGCGGAGCACTTTGATCGCAAAGACTTCTTCATCGCGGGCGGCGCGATAGACCCGCGCGAACGTTCCCGCACCGATCAGATACAGGACTTTGTAATCGCCAAAGAAATAACCCGTCCGGTCGCCTCGCAAGATCTTTTCGGTTTGCAAGGTCGTGACGATGCCGCGTTTTTGCAACGCTTCGACGGCGTTGGCCAGCGTGATGTCTCCGACGCCCAGATCTCCGATCGCTTGGTTCACGTCACGACGCTCCGCCAAGCCGAAATCGACGACGCGGAGCGCAAAATCATCGGCTGACATATCGCTCATGATTGGAAACGGAGCACCTTCGCCGGGGATAAGGATCGGACGTGATTGGTGGTCCCGGCGTTCGCGGGACACCCCTGTCGGACCATCATACACAGCGATGCGTCGGGGCCAATTCGTCCCCCCATGCCAGTCCCCGAAAACGAGTCCCGAGACGACACCCCTGGCGTGCCGTTCCCCCCAACCGTTCCAACCGTGACAACCGTCAGGCCGGCGAACCCGTCCCCCGGTCGCAGGTCACCGGTCGCAGGCGATCGCGCTTCGTCCGTTAATCGCCGTTCGTCCAAGGGCATCG
>CAYVRC010000283.1:0-2159 GCA_964453205.1 uncultured Pirellulaceae bacterium
TTAGAGCGCTGCACTGGGGGTGCAGAGGTCGCAAGTTCGAATCTTGTCATCCCGATTGCTTCGTCGGCCCGGAAATCACGTGATTTGCCGGGCCGAGCTTGTTTTGGGGATGAAGCACCAACGTGGTCCATCTGGTCAGGAATGGACCCTGGTTGACCCGCTTTGCCCAGATTTGGTGCAAGCATTGGTGCAAGCGTTCGCGGGCCGTCTGAAACGTCCGTGAGCGGAAGATCCGGCAGACGTTCCACCGCACCGGATGAGTCCAGTAGCCGAGCGTCCGTGTACGTGTTCATCTTCAGGTTGACGTTGCTGTGACGCTTCACCGCCTGGGCGGTTCGTGGCGATACCTCCGCCATGGAAAGATGCGCTCCGGTGGAATGCCGCAAGGCATGGACATGAACGCGACCGTCGAGTTCGTCGATCTTTGGAATCCCCGCGGCTTCCAAATCTCGGTTCATGATCCGCAGTAACCCGGTCGGGACGTAGAAAACCAGTTCGCCAGGCTTCTTGCCTTCAATCCATGCCCGCAGATCGGACGCCAAGTCGGACCGGAGCGGCACGGAGGAACCCTTCCGGTTTTTCTCGTTGGTCGAGTTCAGCACCAGAAACGGTACGTCGCCGGAAGATAAATCTCGCACCCTCAGCGTCCGCAATTCATTGTCACGCAGACCGGTCAACAAGGCAGTCTTGTAGATCAACGCCCGTTCGTGCCCGAGCGGGATCAAATCCACCCATCTTGACGGCTCCACCTTGGCCCCGATTTCGCCGCGACGCTTGCCGGTAGGGATCGTCCGGGCGTCGGTCAGCGGTCGTGACCTGGCAACGTCCAGCAGCCCTCGCAGCTCGTCCAGCGTCAACGCCCGAGCCTTCCGCCGGCGGTCGGCTTCGACGTCTTTCTTGCCGAAGCCGTCGAAGGGATTGTGGGCAATCCGTTGTTTCGCCGGTCATCATCGGCCGCTTTCCCTCGAGCCTTTTGCCGCAAAGCCACCAGCCGAACGCGGTCCAAAGCGCCGAATGCCAATTGTATTTTGCCGGACTGATCGGCTTGCCGTCTTCGCCCTTCATGCCGTTCAGGTGTTTTCGCAGCTTTCCCGCGTCCAGATCGCGAAGAAACCGAAACCCACAAGCGGCAGCATCGTCGGCCAGATAGGTGTCGCTCGTCTTGATCCGCTCCGCGTTTTTCCCCCGCTCCTTCAAGTCCTCGATGTAGTCGGTGATGTGATCCGACAGCGGCGTCTGTTGGTGTTTTTTGATCTGCACGTCGGTCGTTGTCAGGATGCCCGACGCCACCTTTTCCGCTTCCGTCGTCAGGTCCTTCAACACCGCGGCGGCGGCTTGCTTGTCACGGCAGCCGGTCGCGACTTCGCGGGTGACGCCTTCGCCGTCGCGGTACTTCGCCGTCCATGTACCCGCCTCGACCCTGATCCGGTCGCCGGTATCGTTCATTTCGGCGGTGCGGCGTTTGCCTTTACGATCGGTCCACTGGGCGAAGCATTTGCCTTTTCGCTCGATTACCTTTGCTCCGTCGGGCAGCGGCTTGGTGTATTGCTTCTTGAAGAGCGTTGCCATCCTATCTCATCACTCCTAGGTCATCAAAAATGGGAAAGTGCGACGGCGGCCGGCGATAATATCGGCCCACGGATTTGGTCCCAGTCGTCGCGGCGTGCATCATAGTTGATTCGATCTTTTTTCCCGGAGCGACCGGGATACGCCATCTCGGCGATAGCCAACAAAACGACCGCAGACTCGGCAGGTCGTCCGAATCCAGCCGGGGCGGTCCGGTGCGGGTTGGTCGATGTAGTTCGCCGGATTATTGTGCGGCGAGCAAGTCGGTCGAAGGTGCTCTCAAGGAACCACTATGCGGCATCCCCATCGGGACCAATTGTAGGTTGATCGCTGCGGCTCGCTTTTCAAGGTTTTTGCGTGCCCGTTCGACGTACTGCTGCTCGTAATAGTCTTTGCCAACATCAACGTATTCTTTTCCGTACTTCAGCATTCCATCGACGATCTTGGCTAGCTTGTGAGCGGTGGCGGTGATTGCTTTGGGTGACCCGAGCCGAGATCGCATTCGCCGGAAGAACGCTCCCAAGGCACAGTTTGATCTGGGTGTAACCGGCGATCCGCCAGTGTGAAATCGTCGGTTTGGAAATCTGGGTAAA
>CAYVRC010000284.1:0-2089 GCA_964453205.1 uncultured Pirellulaceae bacterium
AAACACGCACCCTGATCAAAAAGTCAAGGCCAAGTTGTGGCAGTCCAGACTACCGCAGCGGCGCGAACGCATCGGCCGAAAGAACTTCCGCGTTCTTGAATCCGCTGAGCCATTTGGCACTCAGGTCCGCTTGCCCGACCAACGCCGAATCACCCAGCAGTTCCCGAGGATGATCCCGCAAGCGGTCCTCACCATCAACGTACATCCTCACCTCGAACTCCGCCGGTTCAAGACTTGGCATCTCGCCATCATCCCCCCGCAACAGGAACAACGCCCCATTGACGAAGCGACGCGGCGTGACCGTGCCTTGCGTGAACGCGATCGGAGAGTCGTCGCCGGTTTTCGCGTGCACCATCAATTGAATGATCGTGCCAACGGCGAAGCGTTCGGGCACTTCCTTGACACGCAGGATTCTGTCCGTGGGAACCCAATTGTCGCTCGGTAAATCATCCGTGTTGACGTACTTCCCGCTTGTGATGTCGGCATAGTCGGCGATCCAGGCCACGATGGCTTTGTACGATGGGTCGTGTGGGTGCATCTTCAGTCCGCCCATGTGGCTGACGGGATCCGATGACGACGGTTTCCCCGGCAAACCATCGTCGGTTTTCGGTGGCAGCTTGGCCGTCGGCTTGAGCAACAACAAACTGCTTGCCGGATCACTCATATTGATCAGTGGATAAGCGTCGCCTTTGACCCGGCGGCTGTTGGCAAGCATTTGATTCATGGTCTGGATCGGCGACCCCGCGAACAGATTCATCTTGGCGCCATACTTCTGGACAAACTTATGATGATTCTCAATCGCCTTGGCATGCTTGGGATTGCCCGCATCCAATTCATCGGGCGTGTGACAGGGAAAGCACCGCATGCGTTGGGACCAGACGTTTCGTTCAAACGAATCAAGGATGCGACTCTTGCGAGCGTGCCGGACGACTTCGATCGGCTCGGTCGGTCCAATCTCATTCGTCTCGATCGCGACCGACTTCCGTGAACGCAGCTCCTGATCCTGACAGCAGGCCTCGATCCAAGTCGCGAACGCTTCGTATTCCGCGTTTCTCAGTTTTTCGTGAATCCGCCGTGACATGCCGTCGGCGTCTTCTTCGCCACGCTTGATCAACGTCAGAATCTTGCTTCGGCGCGGTTGATCCAGATCAACCAAACCGTCTTCACGAAGCGCGACGAACGTGTCGATGTGCGACGGCAGGATGTAGTTTTTCAAGTCCACCGAAGCCAAATGGCACTGCACGCAACTGGACGGCTCGTCCGACCGAAAGATCGGCATGATGCGATCCTCGAAGATCTGCATCGGCGACACCGCCGAATCCTCGGCCACAGATAGGCCAGCGACCATCATGGTGGCGCTAAGTGAAGCCAGCAGCACAAAGCTGGTCCGAAAGAGTGGCAGCGACATCGGGGAACTCCGAAAAGGAATGGGAAGCTGCCAGTCAACATACCGTGATCCGTGTCCGTCAGGCGGGAGCCTGACGGACGAATTCTCAGCATGCCGCAGAAAGATCCGTCGCCTAAGTCAACGACCACAGCTCGTCCAGTTCGGCGGCGGCGAACACGCGGGCGTAGATGCGAACATCGTCCACCTTGCCGGCGAAACCGTGCCCGTCGCCGCCGGCGTTGCCGTCGTGAAAGACCGTGGCGTCGTCCATCGCGCCGATGCCCACGTCACCGCTGTGTTTCCACAACTGCGATCCGGCACCGCTGCCGAACAGTTGCCCGTCCAAGTAGCCACGCATGGCGTCGGCGGTCGTGCCGTCAAACGTCCAGTGCGCGACCAAGTCGGAATCGTCCAGCGTCGGTGCCGGAACATCATTAACGGTGACCGTCGTTGATGCCGTGCCCGTCGCACCATCGGCATCGGTGACACGAAGTCCGACCGGATAGCTGCCGGCGGCGGAGTAAGTGAACTGAACCGTCGGGCCGCTGGCCTCGCCGTACACGCCATCGCCGTCAATGTCCCAGTCATCAACTGACGATGCCATTGCCAGGGTCACTGGAACCGGACGCATCCAGCGTGACGGTCTGAATCGGGTAGCCGCGGCCATTGCTGACCGCGGCCCCCACACCACGTAGCATGCGG
>CAYVRC010000285.1:0-2020 GCA_964453205.1 uncultured Pirellulaceae bacterium
TCGTCCGCCTGGTCGGACTTCGACTCGACGGCCCCGCTTGGCGATGGCAGACCGCTACACGGCTGGCTGAGCGTCGACGGGCCCGGCGGGGCACTGATTATGGCCCGGTCGTTTGGCACGCCGTGCATCACCTGTGTGGCGTCCGTAGCGAGCTGCGAGCCGAGCTGCTGGGCGACCGAAAGATTCAGGTCCGCCAGGCCGTCGAGATTCACCGAAACGACTCACGACGCTGGGCCGTCGAAGCCCGCCTGTTGGCCGGCGAATCGGTCGATGCGGTCGCCGCCGCAGCCGTCGTCCCCTCAAGCCTGGTCCACGACTACTGCGACCTCTTCTTCGACGTTTTGGACCGATTGCAAGCGAAACGCTGGATCGTCGCCAAGATCCTCGACCCGGCCGTGACATCGCCCGTTCAAAGGTCGCTGTACCGGCACGCCTACTTCGGCGGCCGGCACGTGTGCCAGCGGTGGCTCCGCCTTCTCGGTCGGCTGAAGGATCCTGTCGATCTTTCGACCCCCTCGGGACGAGACGTCGAACGAATGCGTCTCGCCATCCTGGCCGAAACGGTCGCCGAGGAAGATCCGCAACAAATGGTCAAACTCATGCCCAAATTCCGGGCGAAGCAGAACGCGGGGGCACAGGACCGGTCGACCGTGTCCGAGTTGATCACGGCCCGAGTCACCCGGCGACTCCGGTCCTGCGTCGACGCAGTCGATCCGACCGTTGCCGCCGTGCGACCGACAAGCGGTTCGGCGGACAGACAACTCGCCTCGGCGAAGCGGGCTTGATCGAGATCTAAACCCGACCGGATGGCTCGATTTCAGAATTCGCCAAAGGCGTGCTACACAAACTTTCCTGATGGCGATCGAAAAGCGAAAAGGAACCACCAAACGTTATGTCACACGAAATCTCCGCATCGACGGCCGGCAAAAGAAGCAGTACATCGGACGAGCCGACGACCCGATCGTCGGTATGCTCATCCGGTCCGACAAACTGGCCGACGCCGAGGCCACCGACCAGAGAAACCGCGTCCGTCGAGAGATCCAGTCGTCCAAGCAGATCGAACCGAAGCTTTGTCGGCTCGTCCGTTGGACGAAACGCTGGAAGGTGCTCACAAGGCTTCACGCCCTCGATCGGGATCACCGCATGAACGACTTCAACGCGTCATCGAATGATCCGTCTGTCACGTTCCCCGGGCTGCAACGTTTCCTGAAAACGTGTCGCTCGGCGAACGAAGGTGACTCATCCGCGAAGCAACAACTTCAAGCTTGGCTCGACGCGGTCCCGGGCATGTTGGCCGAGGCGACCGACATGATCGCAATTGCTCGCCGTGAGTTGATCACTTTCTTGGCGGGCGATTCCGCTGAGACCAAAGCCTTGCTGGACCTCCGCATCGGAGAGATGTCATCGCAGCTCGCCGAGCAAGCCGGAGACGATCCGTTGAGCCGGCTCTACGCCGATGCGGTGTTGATCACGTATTTCGATTTACTCCGCTGCACGACCGCCGCGATCAGGCCGATCGACGAGACGAAGTCGGCCAAGTACTGGGACGTCGCCGCCGGCCGTGCGGAGTTCCGCTGGATACGAATGGAAAAGGCGTTCAACGAACACACAAAGCGGGCCCGAAAGGCCCGTCATCGCAAGTCTCGAGTCACAAAAAAGGAGATCCAATGATTGTCACGAAGTCCTACATCTACAACGGTTTTCGAGGGTTCGCCTACGGCACGGTGTACGAACTGGACGACGGTTCCCAATGGCGAATCATCGACCATCGTTTCCGCCTGGGTAGTACGCTCCGGCCCTTGGCCACGGTCACCAAGAGCGGCAACAAGTTCCGTCTGCGGGTTCAGGGAATCAAGGGTTCCGTATCGGTGGAGCCACTCCGGGCGCCTACCGTCGCAACGCAGTCGGATCGAGCACCGACGGCGTACGAACAAGCCGAATACCAGTTCGACAAAATGCTCTACGCGGCGTTGAACAAGGCGGTACGTCGCCCGAAGCGAAAACGCCATGACTGGTAACG
>CAYVRC010000286.1:0-1631 GCA_964453205.1 uncultured Pirellulaceae bacterium
CTGCGTTCAACTTTGCCTAGGAGATCACGAGTCCTTGGCCGGGTTCGGCGTCTTCCCATTCGCGGCGAATCTCGCGAAGTCCGTAAGCACACAATTCGAACTGTTCACTCAGTAGGTGCAGCACTTCGCAGGACGGTCGGTCCTGGCCGCCTTCGATCTCCGCGGCGATCGCGTACGCCCGTTTGCCTTGCCGGCAATAGTCAATAAACCCGTCGGCCGACTCGCTGACTCGAATCTTACGCAAACGTTCGGGGTACATTCCCGACCAAAACAAAGTGAAATCACCGATGTGACGATGCACTTCGCGTCGGGCGACGCCGATCCGCTTTTCGGCTTCGCCCATCATCTGGAAGACCTCGGTCGCCGGTCGACCGTCGGACTTGCGAACGCGGTGCAGGTTGTCCATGCGAACAAAGCGGAACAGCAGGTCGCTGACGTAGTCGACCAGCTGGACATCGGCGATGCCCAGTTCGGAGTGAAAGACACACTCGCTGAGTCCGGTAAAGAAACGTTCAATGGCCGATGCCGGCCGCGGCGAATGCGGGTCG
The DNA here is from genome assembly GCA_964453205.1 of uncultured Pirellulaceae bacterium. GTDB lineage: Bacteria > Planctomycetota > Planctomycetia > Pirellulales > Pirellulaceae > Crateriforma. Next base: position 549 of record CAYVRC010000286.1, read on the forward strand.
CCGGAAGATTCAGGAATCATGGTTTGCTCCACGACAAAAAAGCGATCGTCCTGAATCCTAGAACTAATAGCTCCGCGGACACAAGTCAAGCAAGATTTCCGACCCGCCGTGCGTCCGACACCCGCAATCAGGCGACACCGGCGAATCCTCGACCGCAAAAAAACAGGATTCGGCAATGGTCTTAAAGCAGGACTTCGATCGCTCGTCCTTCGCTTCGTTTCAAGGGGCGACCGATCGGCGTGATCAGTTCTTCTTGCGGGTCGATGCCCAGCGTCCGAAAGATCGTCGCGTGCAGGTCGGCGATCGACACCGGATCTTGGACGTGTTCGTTGACCTTGGCCGGATCCGAATTCGGTTCCGCGGCGGTTGCACCGTGGACGACGCCGCTTCGTAACCCGCCGCCGGCCAGCAAGACCGAGAACCCGTGTGCCCAGTGGTCACGTCCTTCGGCGGGATTGATGTTCGGCGTTCGCCCGAACTCGCCGGCGCAGACGACCAGGGTGGTGGACAGCAAATCTCGATCGGCCAGCCGTCGCAGCAGGGACGCGAGCGCCGGATCCAGGATTCCGCACGCCGAGGCGTGGAGCGTGTGATTGGTGACGTGCGAATCCCAGCCGCCCAGCGTGACTTCGACGCAGCGGACGCCGACTTCGATCAGCCGGCTGGCCGCCAAACATCCGCGACCGAACGGCGTGTCGCCGAAGGCGGCTTGTTCGGTTTCGGTTTCTTGCGTGACATCGAACGCTGTCAACTGATCGCTGGACATCATCCGTAGTGCGGATCGCGTCGCCTCGCCATGAAGCGTTCGTCGGCTGTGCAAATCGGCGAAGCGATTCGTCGCAAATTGCTTTTCCAAAATCGCCAGGTCTTGGACCCGCCGCTCGTAGCGAACGTCGTCGACGCGGCGGCGAACGTCCGTCACCGGTCCGGCCGGATCGTTGATCTTGAACGCATCGTAGCTCGGCCCCAGGTAGCCGCCGCGACCGGGTGACTGCCCCGGCAGGATGCTGACGTGGCGAGGAATGTCCAACGTTTGCTGATCGTGATGACAAAGCACCGCTCCGATCGACGGGTGCACCAGCG